>JBGPDH010000356.1:0-2598 GCA_041482195.1 Verrucomicrobiia bacterium | reverse complement strand
TGCATCAGGCAACTGGAATCGTTGGAGATCACATACTCTGCGCCGGTCTCCGCAATGGATGCGCATTTGACCTCGCCCATGGCCGTGGAGATCATCGAAAACTTGACCGCGAATGTGCCACCGAAACCACAACAGGTTTCTGCCTCCTTCATCTCCACCAGTTCCAATCCCCGCACGTGCTGTAGCAACTGACGCGGCGGCTTTTTCACGCCCAATTCCCGCAAGGCATGGCAGCCGTCGTGAAAGGTCGCCCGGCCCGGAAACCGCGCGCCGACGTCGACGACACCCAGTTGATTGACCAGGAAGTCGGAAAATTCGAAGGTTTTCGTCGCCAGCGTCCGGGCCTCTTGTTCACGCGGGTGATGACGAAACAATTCCGGATAAAAAACCTGAACCATCGCGCCGCATGATCCCGAGGCAATCACCACGGCCTCGGTGTCCCGGAAAACGGCCATTTGCCGTTCCGCCACCGCGCGCGCTTCATCCCAGTAACCGGCGTTGAAAGCAGGCTGACCGCAGCACGTCTGCGCTTCGGGATAATCCACGGTGTGCCCCAGGCGCTCCAGCACCTGGACGATGCTCATCCCGACTTGCGGGTAAAACTGGTCCACAAAACAGGGAATGAACAAGCTGATTTTCACGCGACCAACCGGGTTTGGATTTTATTTGTAAAGCGGGCCGAAATTCGCGCATGCGCGAAAATCCGCTCCTTCCGGGTCCGTCGTGCCGAAGGCATTCCACGCGTTCGGCCGGAAGACGGTCTCACCGGGAACATTGTGCATGTAAACCGGGATACGCAACAGCGACGCGAGGCTGATCAGGTCGGCGCCGATATGTCCGTAGCTCATCGCACAGTGGTTCGCGCCCCAGTTGTTCATGACCGAAAAAACGTCCCGGAACGCGCCGGTTCCGTTTACGCGCGGCGCAAACCAGGTCGTCGGCCACGTCGGATTGGTACGTTCGTCCAGAGCGACATGGACTTTTTCCGGCAACTCAATGGTGGTGCCTTCGGCGATCTGCAGGGCCGGACCCAGCCCCTTGACCAGGTTGAGCCGGCAAATCGTGACCGGTATGCCGCCCCGGGTCCGATAACGGGTGGACCAGCCGCCGCCGGGAAAATATTCCGTGAGGGACGGATGCCAGGTGGTGGCGGCGAGGCATTTTTTAATTTCGGCGGCCGTAATTTCCCAGAATGGCTTCATCGCCGGTCCGTCGTCGGTGGATTGTTCGCCCGTTCCGTCCAATGCCGCCGGGCCGGAATTAATCAAATGCAGGAATCCATGGGCCGCCGGGCCGGCCAGTTTGTGTCCCGTCACCCGTTTGACTGCCGCCGGACTCCAGTACGTTCGCACATCGGCAAACACCTGCGCCGTGTTGGTGAGCAGGTAACCGAACAACATGCTCGCGCCATTGAGCGAATCGTTTTCCGTGGCCACAATGTAAGGCGTGCGCGCGCCGTTCCAATCGAAGGAGGTGTTAAGCATCGCTTCCATGAAATCGCCGTTGGGGAGATGGTCCGTCCATTGCCGCTGGCCTTGAAAACCGGAGGCGATGGCGTGGTGGCCGAGGGCCTCTTCCCCAAAGCCTTTTTTGGCGAGTCGGGGATTTCCCAGCATCAGGTCGCGCGCGATAAGCGCCATCTTGATGGAAAGTTCCCATTCCCGGTCCAGTAGCTGGCGGGAACGGGTTGTCCTGGGTGAGTTATAGTCCTTGCCTTCCGGGCAGTTGGTTTTCACCCAGACCAGGGCCTTTTCGTATTCCGCTTTATCAAAAATGCCGCGCTCCATGCGACGGACAAATTCAGTCATGTCCACGGATTCCACCCGCATGCCGAGGTAACTCTCAAAGAAATCCGGATTTACAATGGAACCGGCAATGCCCATCGAGGTACCGCCCATGGCCAGGTAGGATTTGCCGCGCAGGACGGCCACGGTCAGACCGGCGCGACAAAAGCGGAGGATTTTTTCCTGCACGTCCCCGGGAATGGTTTTGTCGCCGGCATCCTGAACGTCACGTCCGTAAATACCGAAAGCCGGCAAACCCTTCTGCGCATGTCCGGCCAGCACGGCGGCGAGATAAACCGCACCGGGCCGTTCGGTCCCGTTGAAACCCCAAACCGCCTTGGGAATCGTCGGGTCCATGTCCATGGTTTCACTGCCGTAACACCAGCAGGGAGTGACGGTGAGCGAAACACCGATGCCTTCCCGCGCAAATTTTTCCGCGCAGGCCGCGGCCTCCGCGACCCCGCCGATGCACCGGTCTGCGATGACACATTGCACCGGTTTGCCGTTGGGATAACGCAGTTTTTCGCCGACCAGTCGCGCCACGGATTTGGCGAGGTTCATCGTTTGCGTTTCCAGGGATTCGCGAACGCCGCCCAGACGTCCGTCAATCGCCGGGCGGATTCCAATTTTGGAAAGTTTCTTGAACAGAGGGTTGTCCATATGTTTGTGGAGTGTAGTGTGTTTATCGCAACTTGCCGATGATCCCCCGGCGATAATGTTCATCGGGGCGGTTTTCGATTCGATCCGCCTTCTTCTCTTCGAGAAATTGCGGTTCGCCGACGCGATAGATTCCCGACAAAATGGTGGCCCATTT
>JBGPDH010000355.1:0-2618 GCA_041482195.1 Verrucomicrobiia bacterium | reverse complement strand
GAATGTGCATCTTGCGGTAGGTGCCCAGCAAGGAACCGTCGGCGTCAATGACGGCGGCGGTGTTGTGGTAAACCCCGGCGGCCCGTTTCTCAAACAGCGACGCGATGACGACCACCTCGTGTTTCTTCGCCAGCCGGCTGAAGGCTTCGATGCTCGGACCGGGGATGGCCTCGGCCAGTTTGAAATTGGCATGGTCCTCGGTCTGGCAGAAATACTGCGAGCGAAACAATTCCTGGGTGCAGATGAGCTGTGCCCCGCGCCGGGCCGCGCGTTCAGCGAGCGCCAGAGTTTGGCGCAGGTTCGTGTCGGGGTTCGCCGAGCAGGCGGTCTGAATCAGCCCGATTTTGACGGCACTGGCGGAGGCCCGTTTCATTCATTTGCTGCGTTGCTTGAGTCGGGCGGATTCTTCGAGAATGGAGGTCTCGGAGCGTTTTTCACCGACACTGTCGCGGGGAGCGGCCTGTTCGAAAAGTTCGCGGATGAATTTGCCCAGCGTCTCATTCGTGGGTCCATAGCCGCCGTGGTAGATGTAATACTCAAGATCATACATCAGTTCATCCGCCGTGGCGTACCGGCGTTTCAGGTCGCGCGCCAGGCAATGGTGCAGGAGGTCGTTCAGCCCGTCATCAATGCGCGAATCGAGCATCCGGAAATCGGGGATCGGCTGATTGATGATGCGCTGGCGGGACTCCTCCGCGGTCGCCCCTTTGAAGATGTTCCGTCCCAACAACAAATGGGAGAGCACCACGCCGGTGGAAAACAGGTCCGATCGCTTGTCGGTGACCTGAAAATTGGCCTGTTCCGGGCTCATGTAGTCGGCCTTGCCTGCCACCACTTCGCCTTCCTGATCGGTCAGGAAACCACGCGCCTTGGCGATGCCAAAATCGGTCAATTTTACGTCGCCTTCAAACGCAATCATGATGTTCTTGAAACTCACGTCGCGGTGGACGATGCCGAGCGGTTTGCCGTCCTTGTCGGTCTTGGCGTGGGCGTAAGCCAGTCCGCGCGCCACACGGCTGGTAATGAATACGGCAAGTTCCTTGGGCAGGGTGTGTTTCTTTTCGACCAGTTGGCGGGTAAACTGTTCCAGGTTCACGCCGCGGATCAATTCCATGCAGATGAAACAGGCGCCGTTGGCCTCACCGAGATGGTAGGTCTGGACGATGTTCGTATGAATCAGGTCGGCCACCAGCTTGGCCTCGCCGATGAAATTCTCGATGAACATCTTCTGGCTGGCGAAGTTGGGGCGAATGATCTTGATGGCCACACGCTTGGCGAAATTGCGCGCGCCATGCTGCTCGCCTTCATAAACCACGCCCATGCCGCCTTCAAAAATTTTGCGGACCACGTCGTAGCTGAAATCGCTTTTGATCGTGAACAGCGCCATGGAGCGGATAGTGGGAAAACCGTCCATGAAGTCAAGCTCCTGTGGCGACAAAAAACCGTGATTTTTTTATGTTTTTTGCTTGCACGCCACCGATGAAGGTCTTTAATTCGACGCGAGTCTAATGACTTTGTAAACGAAACCAGTTAATTAAAACAACAACCGAAGGACACCGACGATATGTCAAAAGCCCTCTCCAAATCCCAACTCGCTGCCGCAGTTGCCGAAAAGGCTGCTATTTCCAAGAAGCAAGCGGTGGAAATTCTCGATTACATTGCCGAACTCGCCTACAAGCACGCGAAGAACACCTTCACGCTGCCCGGCATCGGCAAGCTGGTACTCCGGGATCGTGCCGCCCGCCTGGGCCGCAATCCGAAAACCGGCGAAACCATCCAGATTCCTGCCAAACGCGTCGTGAAGTTCCGCGTGGCCAAGGCCGCCAAGGATGCCATCCTCGGCGCCAAGTAAGTTTCGGATTTTAAGGGGCGCCCTGAGTCAATCGGGGCGCCTTTTTTGTTTTGTCAGTAGTCAGTAGTTGGTAGTTAGTAGCCAAGCGTGGTTGTACCGATGGCCGCATGCTCCTGACTTTTAACTGCTAACTGCTGACTTTTTTGTAATGAAAATTGCGATCGTCGGTTGCGGTGCGTTGGGCAGTTTCTACGGTGCCAAACTCTGCCGGAGTGGACAGGCAGTGCACTTTCTGCTTCGTTCCGACTACGATGTCGTGCGGCATAAAGGCGTGACCATCCGCAGCATTGAAGGCGATTTTCACGTTCAACCGGAATGCGCCCGGACACCGGGCGAAATCGGCGCTTGCGACGTGGCGTTGATCGGGTTGAAGACCACGGCCAACGACCGGTTCCCGGAACTGCTCCCGCCGCTCGTCGGTCCCCACACGGCCGTCGTCACGCTCCAAAATGGTTTGGGCAATGAGGAACAACTGGCTTGCCTCTTCCCGCCGGAACAAATCCTCGGCGGCCTTTGTTTCGTCTGCCTCAATCGCGTCGAACCGGGTATCATCCAGCATACGGCGCACGGCAAAGTGGTGCTCGGGGAATTTCAGCGGCCACCGCAACCACGCACCCATGAACTGGCCGCGGTTCTTCGTGAAGCCGGCGTGGCGTGCGACCTCACTGAAAACCTGGCCCATACCCATTGGCAGAAACTGATCTGGAACATTCCCTTCAACGGTCTCGGCGTGGCCGGCACGGCCGGTTACGAGGCGCTCGTGAGT
>JBGPDH010000354.1:0-2718 GCA_041482195.1 Verrucomicrobiia bacterium | reverse complement strand
GAATGATTTCCTTGAGTGGCTGGGCGATGCCCATTGCTCCCCGGCTGCCGTCGCAACACCAATTTCCGTTTTCGGCAAATTTCGTGGTGACGATTTTGACGGCGGCGGGCATGCTGTAAAAAACGCCGAAATCTGCCTTCGGAACCTGCCAGGGATAAGTTCTGTGCTCTTGAATTACTTTGACGGTTACCGTTGTGGTCCCGGCGGCGAAGAGAATTCCGGCACTCACCGCGATTGCAGTTTTGGCTTTTGTCCACGCCATAAGTTTCAATACTCCTTTCACGAGGGTTAAAGTCGAAGTCGAACCGGCCGCGCCCTTGGCCAGTGCCATGGCGGAAATTGTTTGGGACAGACCTGCCGGCGCGGCGTGAACCGAATTGGCCAGGACGGCACCGGCAATCATTGCAGCCGAAAGCGAAATGCCGCGTTTCACAAAAAAATTCCGCAATTTTTCCAGCGCGCGGTTGACACGCATCCTGGCGGCGTCCTCGCTCGCACCCAACGCAGCCCCGACGGCGCGCAGATCCTTGTTTTCAAAAAACCGCAGCAGGATGGCGTTGCGGTCACGCTCGCCGAGTCGGGCAATCGCATCGTCCAGGATCGGCGCGATTTGGGACCAGTCCGCGGCGGCGGATTCGTTCAATGTGGATTGCATGAAGGCCTCCTGTTCGCGTTTTTGCCGGCGGATTTCGCCACGGAGAAAATTAGCTGCCGTCAGCCGCGCCGTTTGATAAAGCCAGCCGGTCAGCACGGTGCTTTGGGACAAACCCCGCGCCTTCCTCGCCAGAATGATGAAAACGGCCTGGGTGATTTCTTCGGCGGCGGGTGCATTGCCAACCCAACGCAAGGCGGCCGAATAAACGAGGTTCACGTGTCGCTCAACGAGCGCCGCAAAAGCCGTTTCCGAACCGTCTTCGGCGTATTTCCGCAGCAGGGCGATGTCGTCCAATTCGGGCATTTACCTATAAATGTCCGCTCAGGAAGAAAAGGGAACAGAAAAATTTTCCATTGATTTCATAGCAGCCGGCGTCAGTCGGCTCACTTCTCTACAAATTGGAGCGGACTCAAGTCCGCTGCTACGACTTCGGGGATGGCTGACGGCGTGCGGCGATGCCCAGCGGTTCAATATGCACCAGTACGTCGGTGACGGCGGGAATGACATCGCGGATTGAGTCCTTCACGTTGTGTGCGATTTCATGCGAGCGGAGCACGGTCATTTGCGGATCCACCTCCACGTGCATGTCCACGAAATACTGGTAGCCTACCTTACGCACGAAACATTTTTCCACGCGGTCCACACCGGGAGTGGTGGCCGCAATCTGGCGAATCCGGTCAATCACCTCAGGTCCGGGCGCGGTGTCCATGAGTTCGTTGAGCGCCGGGCGCAGCAAATGCCAGCCGTTCCATGCGATGACCCCCGCCGCCGCAATTGCCGCCACGTCGTCGGCCGCTTCGAAGCCCTTGCCGCCGATGAGTGACACGCTGATCCCGATGCCGGCCGCCACGGAGGTGATGGCATCGCTGCGATGATGCCAGGCGTCGGTTTTGACCGCCGAACTGTCCACGACCCGGCCTTCGCGCGAAACAAACCGGAACAGGCCTTCCTTCACAACCACCACCGCCACCAGCACGATGAGGGTAAACGGCGCGGGCGACAGATGTGGTTTCATGATTTCACCGAACGCCGTGATCACGATCCATAACGCCGCCCCCAACAACATCGCGGCAACAATGGCGGAGGCAATCGGCTCGGCCTTGCCGTGGCCATAGGGATGGTCTTCATCGGGCGGCGCCGCCGCCACGACCAGTCCGCGCCACACAATGAGCGAGCTGAAAATGTCGGCGAAAGATTCAACGGCATCGGCGACCAGCGCATGCGAATGGCCGACGATACCCGCGGCGAGTTTGGTGCCCGACAACACGAAATTGACGGCCATTCCCGCAAAGGTGGCGCGCAGGCCGCGTTGGAGGCGGTTCAATGGCACGCACGAATTAAACCAGCATCCCCCGGGGAGGGCAACGCTTCGTGGTTGCCCAAATCAAACAGGGCACGGACGAAGCAGTGCCTTCCACTAAATCATATGGCAGAACATGCCGTCCCGGAGTTTTGGTTCGAACCAGGTGCTTTTAGGCGGCATGACACCGCCCGCGTCGCTGATGGCCATCAACGTCTCGACGCTCAGGGGAAACATCGAAAACGCGCAGGCGAATTCACCGCTGTCCACCAGTTTTTCCAGTTCTGCCGCGCCTCGAATACCACCAACGAAATGGATGCGCTGGTTCGTGCGCGGATCGCCAATACCGAAAATCGGCGCGAGCACATGCTTTTGGAGCAAGGCAACGTCGAGCAATTTGCCGATGTCGTGCCCTCCTAGAATTTCTGGCAGGAACGAGAGGATATGCCATTGGCCGGCCAGATAAAGGCCGAGCTCGTGTTCGCGGGCCGGTACGGCGGCGCCTCCGGCGTTGATGCTAAAAACCTTCCCGAGAATTTGCAGCAACTGTTCCGGCGTCCAACTGTTCAAATCCTTCAACACCCGGTTGTAAGGCAGCACCTGCATCTGATTGTGCGGAAAAATCACGGCGAGAAACCTCCCGCTTTCACCCGTGCCCTGGCGCGAATGATAAACCCGCGCCGCCGCCGCACTCCGATGATGTCCGTCGGCGATGTACAGGTTGGGAATTCGCGCAAATTGCGTCTCGACGAACCGGATGTCG
>JBGPDH010000353.1:0-2765 GCA_041482195.1 Verrucomicrobiia bacterium | reverse complement strand
TGCGACAATGACATTTACGCGTTTCGCCAGTGCCGCGACACGGTCTTCAGGTGCGTGCCGGCTTACGACAATGGTTGTAAGCCCGGCGAATTTGTCGCTGGCCACCTTTGCCTTCAACGGTGTCCGGGCCAACGAATCGAGAATGATCCTTCGTAGCCCTGGATGTTCGGCGTTGAATGTTGAATGTTGAATGTTTTCCGCCCTTCGCCTGGTCAGCGACGGGTCGTCGGTGAGCACGGTGTTTATGCCAACCAGAATGGCATCCACTCCCTGTCGCAATTTAGTGCCATAGGCCCGTGCTTTTCCGCCGGTAATCCATTTGGATTCGCCGTTGGCCGTCGCAATTTTCCCATCCAGTGTCATCGCGGCTTTGACGGTGACGAATGGTGTGCGATGAACGATCCAGTGGTTGAAAGCTTCGTTCAGCCGGGTGCATTCCGCGGCCAATTGGGCAGGGACGGCCCGCCGCGCCGTCCGGTCATCGCGGCGCGACGACCCTACCACTTCAATTCCGGCTCGGTGCAATATTTTGAATGCCCGGCCGGAATGCTTCGGGTTCGGATCCAGCGCGCCCACAACCACGCGTTTGATGCCCGCGGCAATAATGGCGTCGGTGCAGGGCGGCGTGCGTCCCTGCGTGCTGCACGGTTCGAGGGTCACATAAAGCGTCGCGCCTTTGGCAGCCTGTCCGCGTTTTTGCGCATCCCGGAGCGACTCGATTTCTGCGTGCGGCAACCCGGCGCGTTGATGCCAGCCGCGCCCGATGATTTTTCCGGCTTTCACCAGCACTGCGCCGACCATCGGGTTGGGTGAGGTCGTCCCCTGGCCGCGCCGGGCGAGGCGCAAAGCCAGACGCATGAATCGGGCATCAGACATTGCCAGCATCTTAGCGGCTTTCGGGAGAAAGCCGCCATCCGAAAAGCTGTAGAAATGCGGCGTTCTGCCGAGACGCCGCTACGCATTTGGCCCGTAGATCGCCCGGGCGGATGGTTCTGCCGGCCAAACTCACCTGGCCGTGATTTTGTAAACGACGGCAAAATTATTCGGCTCGTTTTTCGGCTGGGTAATGATCAGCGCGTCCGAGGTTTGCTGCCATCTGATTTTTTCCCCGCTGCCGAGCAGTTCAATCTTGCGGATCTTTCCCTCAAGTAAATTGACGGATTTGCCAAGCGACTTAATGTTCACTCCGTTGGTCGGCCAACCCAGTTCAATCGCGTAAAGCGTGTTGCTTTTGATCGTGAACCGGAAGTCCTCGGACGTGAACGGCTTGCCCTTGCCTTCGTTGAATCCCTCTGCTCTCAACTTCGCACCCGCCGACGCCGGGCCTTCGCCAAAAACCTTCCAGGGTTGCGTATCGAAAATACATTCCCGGTTCACCGCCATCCAATCGGCGATGCCTTCGACAATTTTGACTTCCTCATCATCAATCGTCCCGTCGGCGCGCACGGGAACACTCAGCAGGAGATTGCCGTTTTTGCTGACGACATCCGCCAGGGTCTGGATGACGGTCTTCGTGGTTTTATAACCGTGCCGCTCGTAGATTTTCCGGTCGTAATGCCAGTTGCCCAGGCAGGTGTCGGTTTGCCAGTGCAACGGCTCAATTGCATTTGCCTGCCCGCGTTCAATATCCCAAACCATGCACTGGCGCTGGTCGGGCGTCAGGACTTTCCCGAACAGCACGCCGTCGTCCTTGGTTCCGTGCCACTGGTTGTTGAGGTTGTAAAAATTCGCGGCCAGCTTCAGGCCCGCGTCGCTGATCGGCCACAACGGCAGCGCCGTGTCATCGAAGTAAATGAGGTCAGGGCGATACTTCTCAATGAGGTCCATCGTGCGGTTGTAGTACCGGTTGCAATAAGCCTCGTCCGGGATGCTGGCGCCGTTGTCCCAGTACCAGCGATTGAAAATTGAACTCACCTTTTGATAATTTGCGCTGGGGGTGTGGTTTTGGGCGTACAAATCCTGCGGGTCGAGACCGTCCCACCATTTCCCCTGGCCGTCGGCCTTCGACAGTTTGCCGTCGAAATCCTGCGCCGGCTCATACCACGTCCAGGCATGTGACGCATGAACGCTCACGCCAAAATAGAGGCCAGATTTGCGCGCGGCGGCGGCCCAGCCGCCGATGAGGTCCTTGTGCGGCCCGACCTTCACGGAATTCCAGGGCTGGTAATTGGAATCCCAGTTATCAAAGTTGTCATGGTGATCGGCCAGGGCCATGAAGTATTGCGCCCCGGCTCGTTTGTAAAGGGCCAGCAGTTTGTCCGGGTCCCAGTTCTGGGCCTTCCATTCGTGGATAACGTCCTTGAACCCAAAATCGGCTGGTGACCCGTAGTGCTGTAGCTGAAATCGATACTGCGAGGTGTTGGTGAAGTACATCAACCGCGCGTACCAGTCGCCGTCTTCCGGCTCGCACTGGGGTCCCCAGTGCGCCCAGATGCCGAACTTCGCATTACGGAACCATTCGGGGCACTGGTATTGCTTCAACGAATCCCAGGTTGGCGCAAACTTGCCAGGGACCATCGGCTCGTCACTGGTGCTGACGACATGGAAAACGGTGTTCGTATTGGCCGCGCGAACCGGGTTGATGGGCAGCATCAAAGCGGTGATGACGATGATTACCAGCCCTGAAATGGGATTCGTTTTCATGGCCGTCAATTTGCGGTTCTGGCCGGCGTTCGTCGAGGAAATCACGCTGCTATTCCTCAAACAGCGCCTGGGCAAACTGTTTGGCGTCGAACGGCTGTAAATCGTCCGC
The DNA here is from genome assembly GCA_041482195.1 of Verrucomicrobiia bacterium. GTDB lineage: Bacteria > Verrucomicrobiota > Verrucomicrobiia > Limisphaerales > UBA11358 > UBA11358. The sequence continues at coordinate 13 of JBGPDH010000353.1, read as the reverse complement.
CTGCTCGCCAAGC
>JBGPDH010000352.1:0-2775 GCA_041482195.1 Verrucomicrobiia bacterium | reverse complement strand
CAGTCGGTCACCAAATCGCAGGAAGTTCTAAACTACATTAAAACCTCAGTCACACATTCACTGTTTGTGTTGCTGGATTTCCATCCCTACATGGAAGACACGGTAGCTGTCCGTTATTTGAAAGACATCGCCCTGACGTATTCACACCATTACTCAACAGTGGTGCTGGTTGGTTCGGCGATGCCGGTGCCGCCGGATTTGCAGCCGTACACCGCCCGGTTTCGCCTGCCACTGCCGTCAGCCGACGAAGTGCGTGGAATCGTTTATGATGTGGCCGCCGATTGGGGGGCGGAACACGGCAAACGCGATGTCCAGACCACGAACAAGGCGATAGATTTACTGGTGCGGAACCTGGTGGGTCTGACCGCCACGGATGTGCGCCGGCTCGCACTCAAGGCCATCAACGACGACGGCGTGATTTCCGAATCCGAAATGCCCGAAGTCATGCGGGCGAAATATGAATTGCTCGGACGGGACGGCGTTTTGTCGTTTGAATATGAAACCGTGCAATTCTCGGAAATTGGCGGCATGCAGCGGTTGCGAAACTGGCTGACTGTGCGCAAGGACTTTTTCCTGGGCGACGCCGATACGGAGCTGGATCCGCCTCGCGGCGTTCTGTTGCTGGGCATACAGGGTTGCGGCAAAAGTCTCATGGCCAAGGCAGCTGCCGCCATCTTCGGTGTGCCCTTGTTGCGTCTCGATTTCGGCGTGCTGTACAACAAGTACTACGGCGAAACCGAACGCAATTTGCGCAAAGCCTTTGAAACCGCCGAAGTCATGTCGCCGTGTGTCCTGTGGATGGATGAAATCGAAAAAGGCGTGGCGGTGCAGGAGGACGACGATGGCTTGTCGCGCCGGATTTTGGGGACGTTCCTGACCTGGATGTCCGAACGAAGAAAACCGGTTTTCGTGGTGGCGACCGCAAATGACATCATGCGCCTGCCGCCGGAACTGGTGCGCAAAGGCCGGTTTGATGAGATTTTCTTTGTGGATTTGCCGGTACCGCAAAACCGGCGTGACATTCTGCAAATTCACCTGCGCAAGCGGTCGCTGGACCCGGCGCAGTTTGAGCTGGACGCTCTGGTGGAAGCCACCAAAGGTTTTTCAGGTTCGGAAATCGAACAGGCCATTGTGTCGGCAATGTACACGGCCCACGCTCAGGGACACAGCCTGACCCAGGCCGATTTGATCGCCGAAATCCAACAGACCCGGCCCTTGTCCGTGGTGATGAGGGAAAAGATCCAGGAAACCCGGGATTGGGCATCGGATCGCACGGTGCCCTGTGATTAAATCATCGCGCGAAAATCTGGCGGATGACGTCTTCGATCGGCACTTCCTGGATGTCAATATCGGTCACCGGCAGGTCATCGAGTAACAATTTGCAGACCGCGATCACGCGGTCGCGTTTGACCTTGAGCGTGAGGGTGCTGGAATTCTTTTCCACCAGTTCGCCGTAACGCGCCAGACTTTCCGCGGATTGTGCGTCCGCGTTCGCGCATTGAATCGTGACGAATTTGAAATCGGCGAACCGGTCCACGATTTCGTCGAGTTTGCCGTCAAAGAAGATTTTGCCGCGGTCAATGATGATGACGCGCTGGCAAAGCGCCTGGATATCGGCCATGTAATGGCTGGTCAGGAGAATCGTGGTTTTTTGCTCGGCGTTATGACGGCGGATGAACTCGCGGACGGTTTTTTGCGAAACGACGTCCAGTCCAATGGTCGGTTCGTCGAGGAAAAGCACCTTGGGCTGGTGCAGCAACGAGGCGATCAGTTCCATTTTCATCCGTTCGCCGAGGGAAAGTTCGCGCACACTGACGTTGAGCTTGTCCTTAACGGCGAGCAGTTCGCTCATTTCGACGACGGTACGCTCAAAACGGTCGACGGGAATGCCGTAAATCTTCGCGTTGAGTTCCAGTGATTCACGTGCGGGCAGGTCCCACCAGAGCTGGTTTTTCTGGCCAAGGACCAGCGCAAACTGCCGACGGTACCCGTCGGCGCGTTCCCACGGCGTGTAACCGAGGACCCTGGCCGAACCGCCCGTGGGATAAAGCAAACCGGCGAGCATTTTTAGCGTGGTGGTCTTGCCTGCGCCATTCGGTCCCAGGAAACCAACCAGTTCACCGGGTTCAATCTGGAAATGCACCTCGTTGACGGCGATGGTTTGCTCATATTGCCGGTGGAAAAGCCCTTTGACCGCGCCCGCAAAACCGGGCTGCTTTTTGTAGGTGCGAAACGCCTTGGTCAGGCCGTTGACTTCAATAACCGGCATGACGGAAGTGTTGGATGACGGATGAAAACTGTCGAGCGCGGAATCAGCGCATCAACTGTTTTTCGAGATAATGGACGACCTGTCGGACATTGGCGTCCACTTCCATGCGGTCCTTGACCAGACGGCAGGCGTGAAGAACCGTGCCGTGGTCGCGGCCGCCGAACGCCTCGCCGATGGTGTTGAGCGAGCTTTCTGTCATCTGGCGCGACAGGTACATGGCGACCTGGCGCGGGAAGGCGATATTTTCCGGGCGGCGTTTACTGGTCATGTCGGCAAGACGGATGTCAAAATGCTCGGCCACCCGTTTCTGGATGACTTCAATGCTGATGGAGAGCCGTCCTTCTTCGTGTAGAATTTCACGCAACAAACCTTCCACCACCTCGATGGTCAGTTTTTTGCCGGTGAGCGAGGCGTAAGAAGCGACACGGATGAGCGCGCCTTCAAGCCGCCGGACATTCGTGCGGATGCGGCTGGCGAGGAAGTTCAGGATATCCTCGGGCAGTGTG
>JBGPDH010000351.1:0-2820 GCA_041482195.1 Verrucomicrobiia bacterium | reverse complement strand
CTCGTCAGCAGCCTCGCCCCACCAGGACTTGAAATGGAAACCTTATAACCGCCAAAGTTAATTATTGGAAACCGGAGCCGTTAGTTGCATCCGGGCGATGTCCTGCAGTGCCGCGGAATCAGTAAGCGCGCTGCCGGACGTGAAATAAGTGGTTGTGGGACGTGCGCTCCGCCAGTGCCAGTATTCGCCATGCCCGTCGGCGAATTGGAGTGTCAGGCCGTTCTGATGCAGCCACGACGGAATATTGTACCAGTTGTTGACCATGGGCGAGTACAGGAAATGCCCGTCGTCAATCGTCGCATCGTCTTCCTCCAAAAACGTGAGCAGTTTGGATGGATTCCGGATCTGGCTGGTTTGCTGCAAAGGTTTGATGCCATAATCGGTCGTGTCCCGCGGCGGCCCGCCCATAAAGCAGCTCAGGGAATAGGTGCGCAAAATCAGAACGCTCGAGCCCAAAACCCGGCTGCGATCGGATGGACACCGGTAAACCGGCATACTTCGCACATACGGATACATTGAACCACCGGTGATGGTGGCCGGGTCGGTGTCCAAACCGGCGTTGCCGAGGACCCACGAGTTGGTCGGACTCTCGGGGACGTTCGCCGTGCGAAAACCCCAGTCGTTCAGCGCCAGCACGCCGCGGTTTGCGTCGGCGTACATCTGCCAGGCCAGGGCCAGCTGGCGTTGGTTGTTCAGGCAGAAGGCGCGTCTGGCATTCTCCTTGCCTAGCGACAATACCGGTAACAACAGGGCCGCCAGAATGGCGATAATGGCAATCACCGTCAGCAATTCAATCAACGTAAAGGCCCCGCATGAGCTGCGTCCCGCCCGGGCGCCGTCGTTGTCGATCCCTTTCATATTTTTGCGGCAGACTTTCTGACCCTTTCTTACGGCACATCCACCAGGGCATAGCGGATTTTCTGGTTGAATTGCGTCTTCATTGCCTGCGCCCGGGTGGTGATTTTCAGCGCCATATCTTCAGTATCGTTATAACCGACAATCATGCCCAGTGCCGGATCGAACCAGAAATCACCGGTAATTTTTCCCTTTTCGACCTCGACCATGGCCCCGCTCGCCGTCGAAACACTCTTGGTGGAGAGACGGCCGGTTCCGACAATGTGGGCGCATTTGCGGTTGTTGTAGAGTTCCCAGTTCATGAAGGTATATTTCATGTCCAGGGCCAAAACCCCGATGGAGGTGGTCAAATCTTCCTGAAATGGCCAGCTCTCGCCGACATTGATCATGCGGTTTGGCATCCCATCGGCAAAGGAACAGTAACGCTTGAGCGTATCCTCACCGAACATTTGCTTGAACATGGCTTCCGCCTGCGGCTGTCCCGAGGCGGCGATACGCTTGCCCAATGCATCCACGCCTTCTATCCGTTCCACTTTGCCGTTCGCACCGGTGAAATATTGGATGCGCGCCCCAATCATCGCGCGAAGCACCGCGACGGCCGGGTTATTGCCATCCTGTCCCGGGCTTTGCGTGGAATTAAAAGTCAACACCGTTTGGCCGCCCTGAGAAACATTCATTGCCTGATTGTTAAATTGCAATTCCAGCTGCGTGCCGCCGCCAGCAAGTTGCTTGAGCGGCGATAGATCGAAATCCTGGGTGAGATTCATTTCCTGCACCACGGGCTGAGGCTGGTTGGGGACATCGGTTTTGGTGGACTGGCTTAGTTCAATGCGCATGGGATATTTCCGGCCGATGGTCCACTTGATCTTCATGTCCACGGGTTGGTCGGACGCGGCGGCGGTGGCGGTGGCGTCGGAGCCATTCCCGGATTGGGTCACCGCTTTTTTAGGTTTGGAGCAGCCTGACAGGAAGATACTGCCGGCTACCACGAACAAGGAAAGAATGATAACACATTTTTTCATAGGGTCTTATTTGTTGTCACTGGCTGTCGTCTGCGGTTGTTACGAATTCCCGTTTTCACCTGCTCTTACTGATATACTTAGGCATTTTTGCGAATTGGTTCCGTAAAAACTGCGACATTCATAGTGGATATCCGATACAACCGAAATTACAGAAATTTGCCATTTTTATAGTAGTTGACTTATAACAACCGCGGCGGCCGGGCAATCCCGAAAGCAGACCGTGGTTGGCGGATGATCAGATCGGAATCATGCTCCGATAAACGTCGTTGGCCCCGGTTCGTTTTGTGGTTTCAGTCAAACACAGGAGCCTGGCTTTCACGGCCGGAGGCAAAGCCGTTTCACCTTCAAGTGTCATCCAGGATAAGTGCCCGGCAGTGGCCAAAACGTGACAATCTATTTTGATTTTTCGACGACGAGCAATTCGATGGGCATATTGGTGGGCACCAACTCCAGACCGAGTTGGTCGTGTAACGCCTGTTTTAAACCGTCGAGATTCCGATGCTTTGGGTCCGGCTCATCCCAAGCGAGGGAAAAATCATATTCCTGGGTCAAACCCGTTTGATCCACCACGGGAACCTGAAAGCGCTGCTGCAAAAAACTGATTAAAACCTCGACCGGCTGCTCATGAAATGAACAGCCCCCGGAGAGCCTGACTTCCATGGCACGACCGTCGGGCATCGAGTGACTGACCTCGAAACCGTGCGTGCCCGTGCTGCCCGGTTGCAAAGCCAAAACCCTCGTTTCTCTCATTTCCAGACGCCCCGTGAATCCAAACTTTTTGGTGATTTCCTTCTGCAGCTCCGTCGCCCAATTCTGATTTTGCGGCATTATTTTGCGCGATTCCAGCGGGGCAACCAGTTTGGCGATGAAATCATACCGGTTGGTCGGTAAATCCGCGTTCACCACGGTGTGGAGTTTGTCCTGTCGATAGGCAATTTGAATG
>JBGPDH010000350.1:0-2824 GCA_041482195.1 Verrucomicrobiia bacterium | reverse complement strand
CCATCATCGTGTACCTCCTCGATGTCCCGCTCTGAAAATCGAATATGCCGGTTTCGATTGCGCCGTTGCGAGGCAAGCCGCCCAAGCCGCTGCCGTTGGCATCCACACCCACCACCAGCTTGTTTCCGTTGGTGTCCACGATGGCCCGCTCGTCTGAGTACCACGTCCACGCGCCATTGTCATTGAACTGGGCCAGATTGCCCGTGACGAAGTCCGAGGCCGCGGCCAGTTCCACCCCGGCAACAGTTAAAAGGATCAAGCTTGGATATCGAACAAGGTGCTTCATAAGAATTTACTATGGTTTGCAGTTACCCGGCTTGCCGGTGTGTCACAAGATACACCAGGCGGCGTTGCTACAGTAAAAATTCATTCTTACAACTAAAAGGCCGACGGACATTGGAAATCCTGTCCGTCGGCCATGTGATTTAATTATAGCGGTATTTATCCGCGCATTGGTTACGGCCAGGTAATCCGATAAAAGGCCTTTTGGCCGATATTAGCGTCGGTGAAGCTCGTGAAGTCGCCACCCGACGGCATGCCGTTGGTCACCGTGACCCACGCCGCCGGGTTCAGGCTAAACGTGCGCTGCACCGAGTAGCTGTTGGTCTGGAACATCGAACCGAGCGATTCCCAGGTGACAATCGCATTGGTTGGATTGCGCACGACCGAAGTAATGTTAAACAACCTCGGTATCGTGGAACTATAACCATTCGTGCTCAGATAGAAGTCATCTATCAGGATCATGTTGTTGGTTGCAAAAAACGCGCCTTGATCGTTATTAAGGAGGTTTTCCGTGGCAACACTGACAAACACTTTATTCAAGTTGGGCGACGGGTTGTCACTGTTTTGACCGGCGTTGGCCCAGCTGCGGTCGCCGCCGTAATTGGCGAACAGTTGGGTGCGGCTCGGATCACCCTGCTTTTGGATCCAGAGCGCGTACAACGGTTCGTTGATGGTGTTGGTGACCGTCCCGTTAATGCTTTGCATGGTGTTGTTATTCGAAACGTCCAGCCAGCAATAATAGGTCACGTTCGTCAGCAATCCGCTCGCACTGCCGTTAACCCCATCGGCTGTATACGAGTACGTATTTAAGACGTTAGTCCCATCATAGTTATCCGCCACCAAGTTCCACGCTGCCGGCTGATATCCGTTATTACTATCATATTGTTGAATACGCAAGCCAGGGCCGAGTGCACCAGTGGCCGGAGGCGAAGCACCGCCAATGGGGCCGGTGGCGAAGCCGAAGTCAGTCAAGCCCAGCACGAAGTCCAGTCCACTGAACAAATTGGTGGTGAGGTAAGGAATGCCAGTGGGTTCGGTAACCGAGAAGCGGAAGAACAATGTGTTCTTCTGGAAAGGAGGAATGGTCAGACCATTCAAACCCCCGTAAGCCAGCGCGCCCAGACTGTCCCAGCCGACCGGTGAATTGGCCGTGTCCGGTCCATAACCGCTCTTGGGCGACAGGACCTTGTTGCCGTTAACAGTTACCACGTTAAACCGGTCAAGGTTTCCGCCGTAATAACCTGTCAAACCCACCCAGCCATTGCCATTAATGCCGGTTGTGGTATTGCCAAACACACCATCGAACCGCTGGATCAAATTCCAGTCCGACGGTACGCCGGCGAAGGTTTGAACCGTAACCGTGGCGTGTTTGTCGACCACCAGGCCGTTGTGCGCATTCAGGGTGAAGGTATAGGTGGAATTCTTGGCTACCGTTACTATGGCTGAACTGGAGGGAGTCGCACTAACATCGCCGACTCCAGAGATGACAATGCCTCCCGGCGTGCTGTTGGCGCCGATCACATTCCAGTTTAACTGAACCGTGTGGTTTTGTCCGACTTCCTTGAAATCAGCGCTAAAGTTAACAATGATGATGGCATTCGAGTTGAATCCCAGACCGGAAATTCCGTTGGTCATGACAAACCGAATTTCATTGGTCTGCAGGGGGCGATTCCAAAACCCGATGTCGCTCAGATGGATCGGAGGTCCTCCGGCGATGGTGTTATTGCGGTCAAACCCGCCAAAGGCGGTGGCCGCCCCGGCCGCGTCCAAACCGCTTATCACCCAGCGCACAAAACCGTTCGGCGGTGGATTGTTCGTGGGAGGAGTCGAGAACGGATAAATGTTGGTCTGGTAATAAACATTCGTAAGAAAAATGGATGAGGCCATGGCCGCGTTGCCTTCTAAATCCGTGGTTGTATTGGCGCCGGGATCATAATTGCCATCCACGAAGACATGAAGATCGCCATTGGTTTCAATAATGGTGGTGAGCATGTGCCAGTTGTTATCAAATATGGTATTGGTAGCGTAGGATGCCGCCTGGTTCCAAATGGTATTGCCATTGCCCGCGAGCGGCAGCTCCCAGGTTCCATCGAACATTGGGAAAGCCGTAACCCCGTTGGGATCGGGGATGGTCTGGACGGCCCGGAGAAAGTAGCCCAGGCTCAGTTTGGTCCCAGGCTGGGAGCTGAGTGAAAAGAAAGGTACATTGTTCCCGTTTTGGGCGCATTCGGCCATGACCCGCTGATCCGTCCCGCCGGGGACGGCGCCTTTGATCCAGAAGTTCATCGTGGCGCCGCGTTGGTTAATGAACGGCAGGAAATCACCCACGCCGGTCAAAGCGTTTTGGCCGGTGCCAAAATAAACCATGACCGTCGGAGACGGAGATTGGCTGAGATTCATAACGTTCGTGCTGTCGCCCATGCCCGGATGGGAATCGATATTTGATGAGATAAGATAAGCGGGACCGTTCATGAAGTGGGCGGAATCTCCCAGGAACATGGACAAGTCACGCCGACTGATCACGTCGGGCGTCGCGTTGGTT
>JBGPDH010000349.1:0-2828 GCA_041482195.1 Verrucomicrobiia bacterium | reverse complement strand
GTTCAATGGCCTCGCCGTTGAGTGCTTCGCTCGGTGCGTGCGCCGTCAGCAGAAAAATCCGGTCATGATTAAAGGTGATGTAAATATCCGAAACTGAGCCTCCGCTGAACAAGGCGGCCACGCCCGGCGACGGTGGTTTGCCGTACATGTGCAAACAGGCATTGGCCTGGGTCAGGATGCGGGTCAATACGGGCACCGCCTGGACCAGCGCCGCGGTTTGAGCATTCGTTTCATGGGGCGCCGTTCGGAACGCCGTATTGATTTGATTGAAAAACAAAACAAGATTTGTGGTCTGCGTGAACTGGCGGATGAAGGGCATGGCGGCATGCAACTTCGCCTGAATCCCGGCCAGGCCGTCCTCCGGCACCAAAAACAAGGCCTTGGTTCCCATCATGGCCGGATCATGCTGATAGAAGACGGCGCGGAACAAATTGGTTTCCACCATCATCTTCGGGGCGAGGCGCTCGACAAATTGCCGGTTCTTTTCCGGATCACTGCTTTCCACCACCACCGCCAGGTCGTTGCCTTGTTCCGGAAATTCCTTCTTTAACCGGGCATAATTCAGGTGATACCTCTGGTTGGGGCCCACCAGATTGCCCTGGTTCATGTCGGTCTTCAGGTAGCCGAACGTGTAAAGAACACATCCGGCAAACAGGACCACCTGCGGGTAAACAAACCACCGGGGATGACGAATAATCGACGTCGTCAGTCGGTTCAACCATCGTGCAAGAATGGTATCGGCGCTCAGCGTCTTCATGCGTCAGACCGCGCGCGGGTTCATGCCTTCACCGCTTCATTGGGGAAATCGGCATTGGAAAAAACTTCTTTCACGTCGTCGTGCTCTTCCAATGCCTCAATCAACCGGTTGACGGCGGTAATATCAGCCTCACCGGTGAGCGGTACCAGGAGGGTGGACAATGACGTGATTTCCGCCGCTTCACATTTGATGCCTTTGGCCTCCATTTGTCGATGGACGGCTTCAAAATTCGCCGGTTCGGTCAAAATCTCATAACCCTGCGGCTCGGCCTTGAAATCTTCCGCGCCGGCCTCCAGCGCCAGCTCCATCAGCTGGTCCTCACTCGCTGCCTCCCGGGAGACAATGATCTGCCCCTTGCGTTGAAACAAACGGCTGACGGAACCGGGCGTGGCGATACTGCCGCCGCTTTTGGTCACGAGGCTGCGAATGTCCGAGGCCGTGCGGTTGCGGTTGTCCGTGCTCACTTCCACCAGCAGCGCCACGCCGTGCGGCCCGTAAATCTCATAAGTCAGTTCCTCAAAATTTACCGCTTCGCCGCCGCCGGTGCCTTTTTTAATGGCGCGTTCGATGTTTTCGCGGGGCATGTTCGACGTGCGGCACTTGAGCAACACCATGCGCAGACGCGGGTTCATGTCCGGGTCGCCGCCGCCGATTTTGGCGGCGATGGTGATCTCGCGTGCCAGCTTGGAAAAAATCTTCGCGCGCTTGGCGTCAATCGCACCTTTGAAGTGCTTGACCTTGGCCCATTTGCTGTGTCCGGCCATATCAATTAATGGGACGCTTCCACGTAAACGGCCGTGCCATAACACAGCACTTCGGTGATGCCCGGCGCTATTTCCGTTGCGTCGTAGCGTACCGCGATGACCGCGTTGGCGCCCAGTTCACCCGCGTGCGTCAGCATCAGGTTGAAGGCGTCCTCGCGCGTGCGTTCGCACAGGTTGGTGTAAAGGGAAATGTTCCCGCCAAAAATGCTCTGGATGCTCGCGCCGATGTTGCCGATCACCGAGCGCGACCGCACGATGATGCCGCGCACAACCCCAAACGACCGGGTCACCCGGTAACCGGGCAGTTCAAAGGTCGTGGTGGTCAAGGGATGTGTCAGACTCATAGGTCAACGATTGAACACGAGAACGCGCACCCGCAAAAGCCAAAAGTTCCGACGAGAAACGGTGCCGGATCTACGGTGAAAGGAACGAAAAAGCCGGCACATTGCGCAGCACGGTGAAAACCATGGCCACCACGAGCAGGGGCCAAAAGAGTTCCGGGCGCAGGAACGGCCCGACCGGACGGTGCAAAAACTTTTTTGTTCCGAACCACGCGGCGCGTCCCGCCAGCCCGGTCAGCCCCAATATCACCAGGGCGTTGTCCTGCATCGCCCGCAAAACATGCCCGTGCAACAGCTGGTAAACGGCCCGCGTTCCACCGCAGCCCGGACAATTCAGCCCCGTCAATTGGTGAAATTCGCAGACGGGATAGAATCCATACCTGCTCGGATTTAAGAAATACACTACCGCACCCGCGCCGAGCAACGTCGCGGACAACACCGCCCCGGCGAACCATTTCAGCGCAGGGGAGATTGAATTCTTCGGCGGAATTGTTTGGGATTGGGCGCGCAACATGAGATCAGAAACGGTGAACGCCCCAGTGGTACTGAAAGTTGCCGGTGGCAATGGCAATCAGGATCAGAACGACCGCCAGCAGCAGGCTCAAAATGGACAGGACCAGTCCGGCAATGGCCAGGCCCCGGCCCTCATAATATTCAGGCTGCCGGTTGATTTGTGAAAGGCCGACCAGCGAGAAAATGATACCGAGCAGACCAAACAAAAATTTGCAGCAGCAAAAAAAAGCCAATAGCCCGAAAATCAACCCGGTCATCGCGCTCGGATTTGTTTTCGGCACGGCCCGCGGGAGCGGGGGACTGATGGTCGGCGGCGTTTGCCGCGCAAATCGGCTTGCGAACTCCGGCAACGCACCCAGCGGTTTCCATTCCGTCGCGCCGGCGGCGAACGTCTGGGTCTGTGCATTCGCGCGGCCCTCGGCAATCCATTGCTGCAATTGTTCGCCGGAAACC
>JBGPDH010000348.1:0-2866 GCA_041482195.1 Verrucomicrobiia bacterium | reverse complement strand
GCCGGGAACTGGAGCAGCGACGTCACGTTCAAGCAGGGCCATGAATTGGTAAAAAGCGGGCCGTATCGGTTCGTGCGGCATCCCATTTACACAGGTTTGCTCGTGATGGCCCTCGGAACAGCCATCAACACAGGTCGGTTACGTTGCTGGCTGGGCATCGTCGTGGTGGGGATCGGTTTCTGGATCAAGCTCAAGCAGGAGGAACGGCTCATGTTGCGACACTTTCCCGATGAATATCCGGCTTACCAAAGGCAAGTGAAGGCACTGGTGCCCTTCATTATTTGAAGTCGGAAAACAAAGAATTCATCCGCAGATAGCGCAGATTTCACAGATTTAAAGGCAGGGCGCGATCTCCGCATCGCGCCGTTATTTATTTCGGTCGGCATTCTGGTTGGACAGTATTTGTCCTGCCCGTAGTAATAGCATTGCCTTCAAAAATGCTATCAACTATCAACCATCAACTAAACATGAACCCTCCCTCACTTGGTTACGTGATATTGTATGTGAACGATGTCGCCGCCAGTCTCGCCTTTTACGAAAAGGCGTTTGACCTGACCCGGCGCTTTTTTAACGACGCCAACGGCAAGGCCTATGGTGAACTGGAAACCGGCGCAGCCCGGCTGGCGTTTGCCAGCATTGCGCTGGCCGAAGAACATCTGAAACAAAAAGTCATTGCCGCCAGCCCGAAGGATGCGCCGCTTGGGGTTGAGATTGCGTTGACGACACCGGCCGTCAAGGCGTTGTTCGTACGTGCCGTTAATGCCGGAGCCACCGCCATCAGCGAGCCCGAAACCAAACCCTGGGGCCAGACCGTGGCCTATCTCCGTGACAATTCCGGCCACCTGGTCGAACTGTGCACCCCGATGCCGTAATTTAAATCACACCCAGTTCACGCAGTGCAGCCCCGGCGCCCGATAGATTCTCCGGTTTCATTTCGGTATAGTTGCGTGACAGGATGATGCCTTGCGCGCCGCCTTTGAAGGCAGCTTTTACCGCTTTCGCCACACTCTCCGGCGTGCAATGACTTTCGCCGGTCTTTACCGGCACATCAATGTCCACACCCGGCCAGACCTGCACCGGATGACCGGCCACCGACTCGACCGCCCTGCGCGTTTCGCGCTCCACGTAATTTGCCGAGAATCCGGTTGCGGCAAGCTTGTCGAACGGTGCCTCGTCGTAATTGAGCTGCCGGTAAAGCACCTCAAGCGTCAGTTCCGGTGGCAAGTCACCAAAAACGGACTGGCGTGAGTCCTGAACGAAGGTGACGAAGCGGCCGCCAGCCACGTTGTTGTAAACCGCAGGCCGGATGAAATCGGAATAACCAGCCAGGTCCGTCAAGTTTTCCTCGGCACGTTGGAACGGGCTGAACGTCACGTTCTGCCAGACATGCCAGCCCACTTGCAGGTCGGGATTGGCGGATTTGGTCTTGCGATAGATCGCCGACTGAAATTCGTGGCGGCTGGTCGCCCACATATTTTCCCACGCGATTACATCCGGATATTTCAACAGTAACCGCCAGAACGTCGTGAAGTAACCGTCACGCGGACTTTTGCCGGCCCGACTGTCACGCGCAAATACTTCCACCGCATCATAACCCTGTCGCGCCCTTTCGACGTCAATGCCGCGATCGCGTCCTTTCTTCAGGCAGAACTCACAAAAACAGGTCGTCTTGCCGGGATCAATTCCGCTGCTCTGGGACAAGCTGAGGGTGTTGAGCAATCCGCTCTGGCGTTCCGAACCCCACATGATGCCACCGATGTCGTAGGAGCGTGCGTAATCCTCGACAAGGCCCAGCGTGAAGTTCTGGTAGCCGGGATTGTTAAAGCACGGCCCGCCCGGATGACCGGCGGTACGTCGGCCATGATGATCCACTTCGTAAAGTTTTTCCCAATCTGCTCGTACGGGGGCGGGAAGTTGATTATCCTCAAGAATAAACGGAAATACCCGGATACCGTATTTCTTCGCCACCGGAATAACACGCGCCAGAACATCCACACCGCCAAATTCCGGCGCACTCATGTCCTGCAACGTGAGTGGGGTATCTTTGTAGAACTGCATATGCGGGCGCGCGTAATTGCCGCCGTGAAAACCATCCGAAGTTACGCCGGCTCGATGCGGTTCGTGGGTGTAAATAAAGGTAAACAATACGTTCACGCCGGCCCGCTTCTGCATGTCGTCGAAGATCGGGTCCAGTTCCTGCTGCGCGAGCGGCGCGACGCTGATAGGGATAGCAACGGTGGCTGGAGATTTGGCTGGAGTGGCAGGCGATGCCGATTCACTTCGCAGCGATTCCACGCCAGCCAGGGCTGCGCCGGCACCAACGACACCGAGTTTGATGAAATTTCGGCGGTTCATGCCGCGAGTATCCCGCACGTTCTACCGGATTCAAGACCAATACTTGCGTCCAACGACCCGTTTAAAAGCCGATTCCATTGTAGGAGACGAGGTGACGCGTCTCCAATTTCCTCAGGTTGTGAAAGGCAAGTCAGAGACTGCCCACGTCGTTTCCTGTCTTTTCAATGGGTTGCGTGCCTCTTTATTGATTCAAACTGGTGCGGTGCTGGATCGGCCATCACGGACGTTCCGCCGCGAGCTTGACCGCCTCCAATTCCTCCCAGCGAGCGTAAAGCTGCGTGACCTTGTGCCTGGTCGCCTCCAGGTCGTCTTTAAGCTGGTTCACCTGCGTCGCGTGTTTGCGAAAGAACTCCGGATCTGCGAACAAACCCTCGATCCGTGCCACTTCCGCCTCGGCCGCATGGATTTCAACCTCCATGCCTTCGAGTTCACGTGCTTCTTTGAATGACAATTTGCGCGGCTTGGTCTTCTGCGTGGCGGCATCCCGGGAGAGTGCCGCTGATTTGTTTGT
>JBGPDH010000347.1:0-2919 GCA_041482195.1 Verrucomicrobiia bacterium | reverse complement strand
TGATGCTGCTGGCCTACCTGCTCAATCAAGTCGTGGATGAGTTGGGTCACGAACTGCGTCGGCATTCCGACAAGATCCGCGCACCGTTACGGGCCATCCTTTTCCTGCTGGAAGAACCACTCTCGTTGCAGAGCCCCACTCCGCCCGCCGGCGCCAACCCGCCGAAACCATGAAATCTGCGTCGTTGCTGATCCGCAGCGTGCCGGTCTGGTGGCTTTTATTCGCTGGAAGCGCCTTTCCCCAAACCATTCCGGTAACGCAGACTCTCTGGCGGTTGGTCGCGCAGGAAGACACCGACGGCGATCGGAAAATCACGGTTCATGACCACACCACACCATTTGCCATCCGCGATGAAAACGGAGCTGACGTACGTGACATCACAAATGTTTATCCACTGTCGGTTCTGTTGCAGGAACTCAAACAGGCAGACGACAGACACACGGCCGGGATTTCGCCCGGCCAGCTCCAGCTCGACGAGAACGTTGTGGATCGCACACATCGGCTCATCAAAAATGTTTACTGGGACGCACTGACGCGGCGGGTGGACGCGGCCCACGTTGACCGGGTGGTTAACGACCCAAAAGTGATCTCCGGAGCGGATTACATCTATGTTCCCGGCGCGGACCAGGCGGCGGTCAATTATTTCAAAGCGGTCGAAAAAGACGAAGCGGAAGCGAACCGTTCACCCGCGTTGAAAGTGGTTGTCTTGCCCTCACCGGACAAAGTCACCGGGACCTTCGTCCGTAATCTGGACGGTGCACATGGTTTGTTATCGCTCGCCCTGGAAACCAATGCGGACGGCACGATCGTCGGCGCGCCGTATGTGGTACCGGGCGGGCGTTTCAACGAGCTTTATGACTGGGACAGTTACTTTATCGTGCTGGGACTGTTGCAGGATGGACGCGTTGACCTCGCGCGCGGCATGGCCGACAACCTGCTTTACGAGGTGCGTTACTACGGAAAAATCCCCAACGCCAATCGCACCTACTATCTCACCCGCTCACAGCCGCCCTTTCTAACCAGCATCATCCGTGCGGTCTATGAATCCGGCGCCGTGGACACCAACTGGCTGGGGTCGGCGCTGAAAACCGCGCTGGCCGAATACCGGAACGTTTGGCTCGGTCCGGATCGCCTGATTAAAGTCGGACCGTACGCGTTGAGCCGTTACTACGACACCGGCAGTGGTCCCTGTCCGGAAGTTGAACCCGGTCATTACGACGCTAAAATCCAGCCGTGGCTTGAAGAGGTGAATGAGGTAGGGACGGCGCGCCGCACCGTCCGCGCCGCATCCAACGGTGCAACTATTCCGCCTGCCGACGCGCAGGCGGGGACATCGCAGCGCGATGTCCCTACCTTGACACCGTTCCGTTTACTGAACGAGTACCTGTATTGCGGCGATTATTCGGATTTGAAGGTGGATGGAATGACTTTGGACGCATTTTTCAAGCACGATCGCGCAGTGCGTGAGTCTGGCCATGACACGACGCATCGGTTCGATGATCGCACGGCGGATTTTGTCTCCGTGGATTTGAATTCGTTGCTCTACAAATACGAGACCGATTTTGCCGATCTCATCGAAAACGAGTTTGGTGGCGACCTCCCGGATCTGGGCGAAAATTACCGTTACGCGAAATTCTGGCGGCAGCAGGCGGCCGCGCGCAAAACCGCCATGATGGCCCTGATGTGGGACGAGCAGCGCGGTTATTTCTTCGATTACGATTTCGTCAACCACCAGCGTTCGACTTACATCAGCGCAACCGGCCTGTGGCCCCTCTGGGCGAAGATGCTCGACGCAAAAAATCCCGAGGACTTGCATCGCGCAAAGCGGGCCGCCGCCTTTGCCGATGAAGAACTGGAGCAATCCGCCGGCCTTTCCGCGACGGCGAAAGGATCCGTTGAGTCCGCCCGCTACCATGACCCGCGGCAATGGGATTATCCTTTCGGCTGGGCGCCGCATCAGATGCTCGCGTGGCAGGCGTTCGAGAATTACGGCCTTGATGCCGATGCCAGGCGGCTTGCTTATCGCTGGCTATACACCATTGTGAAAAACGCACACGACTACAATGGTACGATCCCCGAAAAATACAACGTCGTCACCGGTTCCCATGACGTCTTCGTGGAATACGGCAATGTTGGGACTAAATTCAGCTATATCGCGCCGGAAGGTTTCGGTTGGATGAACGCTTCATTTGAGGTCGGAATGAATTTTCTTTCGCCGGCACAGCTGGAGGATTTGCGGAGATTAAAACCGCTGGCGCGAAAGTGAATCCATTTGCCGGGGGAAAGGCTGTTTTCAACGAGCTGAAGATGGAGCCAGCTGCCGGGATTGAACCGGCGACCGACGGTTTACAAATACGTTACTGGCACTTCACGACGACAGCACGAACGCGCGCGAACGCCTCGTGAATACAACGCGAATCAATGGTTTCAACGGTTTTGTGAATCTGTCGTTTTCGTGCGCAGTTACGCAGTCCGACTGTTGCAATCTGTTGCAATGAAAACAGCGCGCACATGGGTGGCGTCAAGAAACTAACGAAAGCGGCTCGTGGCCGTCCTCGAATCTCGCTGAATTTCGCGCCCACGTCGCCCACGTGGAGCTTTCTGGCCGCGGGCGCGTCCAAACGTGCGGTTTGTATGCTGCGGCGCGATGTGGCGAGTTTTACGAGGTTCCACTTTTGCTCGACTTGTTGAGACAGACTGACTGGTGCGACGATATGACTGTGGGAGGGCTTGGCGGAAGGGAACAGACAGATTCTCCTTGAAATCGACAAGTGAAATGATAAGAATTGTTTAAATCAGGCAAAGGCAGTATGAGACCGCAACGATACGCATGGCCCACTTTATTCTCAGCGCTGCTGCTTTTCCGCGCCTCAGCAGCGACACTCTACGTCAGCTTGGACAGCACCAACCCCGTTCCAC
>JBGPDH010000346.1:0-2921 GCA_041482195.1 Verrucomicrobiia bacterium | reverse complement strand
CTACTCGCTCATTATCTTCGCATTGGCCGGAATGTTGTTTGCCGCTTCGGCGAACGACTTCACGATGCTGTTTGTTTCCATCGAGCTGATCACCATCACGTTCTATGTGCTGACCAGTTTCCAGCGCGGACGACTGGTTTCGCTTGAAGCGGGTGTGAAATACCTGATTCTGGGTGCGTTGTCGTCGGCCTTTCTCGTCTTTGGCATCGCACTGGTGTGGGGAACAACGGGCAAACTCAATTTCACCGAACTGGCGACGGTGGCCGCACAGTTTGAATCCAATAAAATTTTCCTTCTGGGCGTGCTGTTTGTACTGGTGGGGCTTGGTTTCAAGATTGCAGCATTTCCGTTCCAGATCTGGGCGCCGGACGTTTACCAGGGTGCCCCGACGCCGACCACGGCGTTTCTGGCCATCGGTTCCAAGGCCGCCGGTTTCGTCCTGTTGCTGCGTGTATTATTCACCGCCCTGCCGGACATCGCGCGAAACTGGGCGGACCTGCTCATCGTCATTTCGGGCATCACGATTTTATATGGGAACCTGTGCGCTCTGCCGCAGCGTAATCTGAAGCGATTGCTGGGCTATTCGAGCATCGCCCATGCCGGCTACTTGCTGCTGGGCGTGGCGGCGTTGAGCGTCAGCGGGCAGGCGGCCGTGCTGTATTATCTGGCGGGATACCTGTTCACCGTGGCGGCCGCATTTCTGGTCATCTGTGTCGTGATGCGGCATCTGGATAACGAGGACATTTCATCCCTGGCAGGTTTGCATCAGCGTTCTCCCTTGCTGGCCGCGACCATGACGCTGGCGATGGTGTCACTCGCGGGCATTCCGCCCATGGCCGGATTCTTCGGAAAATTCCTGTTGTTGAAAGCCGTCATCCAACAGGGCGTGGAAAACCACAACCACGGTTACTATTGCCTGGCGTTTACGGCGCTCATCGGAGTGGTCATCTCGCTGTACTATTACTTCGGCGTCATCCGCGCCATTTACTGGAGCCGGAACCCGGCAGATTTGTCACCCATCCCTTTATCCGGCGCGGTCAAATTCACCGTCTGCATCTGCATCGCGGGCATGTTTTGGATCGGCCTGTTTCCGAGTGTGGTATTAAACCTCGCCACGGAAGCAGCGAAGGCGTTAACGCTGTAAATTCTGCGCCTGCTTCCGCCGGGATCACCTCTTCCGGAAATTTACCTGGCTCGCGGCTCGTTGCCCCACCACAACAAATACAATCCGGCTTCATGCGTTTCCCCATCCGGGAAAGCTTTTTTTCGCGGATCCCCTTCCACCACCGTCGTCCACGCCCGCGTATCCAGACCTTCAATGTACCGCGATTTCTCCCCGGTCTGCGCCGCTTCGGCCGGGCCAAACCAGTGCAGGGTCGGCCGGGTAACCTTCAGGTTCGAGGAAGCCGACGGAGCATTGGTATGCGATGCCGAGGTGGTCGAAGTGCTGTTGGTCTGTTGTTGCGCAACGACCTGCCACGCGGCGAACAGGACTATCAGGAATAACGATCTCTCCTTTTTCATGACCTTAACCTCGACCCACTTTGTGTGGTCTGTCAAGTAGGAGACAACGGGCCAACAGTAGAGAAGGTTATGACCCTGCCGGCTTCGAACGCGAAGTTAAATCACACCGTCCGCATCTGAACGGCATCCACGATTTCAGTACCAACGGAAATGGCGCCGACGATGACGACCGTCATGCCCCGTTGCAGCCGGCCCTGCCCCACGAGTGTTTTCATCGCGCCTTCTATGGTGTTCTGCGGATTGATAAAATCAAATTCGACGACGACGGGCGTGACCCCCCAGCACAAGGTCAGCTGACTGGCGCACTTTTCATTGTCGCACAGCCCGTAAACCATCGAATAACGCGGACGCATCCAGGAAGTGTAGCGCGCCATGTGACCGTGGCGTGTAAACGCCAGCACGGCGTCGGCCTTGAGTTCATTGGCCATGACCACGGCGCTTTTGACCAGCTTTTCTCGCGCACTCGTCAATTCCGCCGAATCGTGGTATTGCGCGTTGCCGCTGCGCTCGATGCGTTTGGCGATGCGGTCAAAAACCTCGATGCACTTGAGCGGGTACTTGCCCACCGTGGTTTCGCCGCTGAGCATGATGGCGTCGGCCTCTTCGAAAACGGCATTGGCCACGTCGGTCACCTCAGCCCGTGTGGGCATGGGCGATTCGATCATGCTCTCGAGCATGTGCGTCGCCACAATGACGGGTTTACCATGGCGCAGGCACGTTTTGACAATGCGGCGCTGGACGATGGGTAGCTCTTCGTAAGGGATTTCAATACCCAGATCGCCGCGCGCGACCATAATGGCGTCAGCTTCGCGGACAATGGAATCCAGATTGGTCAAGGCCTGTTGGTCCTCGATTTTGGCGATGACCACCGGCGGCGCCTTGCCTTCCTCAAACAGTTCCTTGAGCTGGAGCAAATCGCGCGCTTCGCGCACAAAGGACAGGGCGATGAAATCCACACCCACCTCCAGACCGAGCTTCACGTCTTTGATGTCCTTGGCGGTGAGCGCGGGCAGACTGACCTTGACGCCGGGCAGATTGATATGGCGCCGGCTGCCGAGGGTGCCGGCAGTGAGCACCTCGCATTCGACCTTGTTGCCGGACTTGGCGAGGACCTTCATCTCGATCGTGCCGTTGTCCACCAGCACCACGTCGTCCACGTTGATGTCGTTGACAAAATTCTCGTAGTTCACGTCCACGGAATGCTCCTCCAGGTCGCGTTCGCCGCGGACGGTAAGGGTAAATTTCTGGCCGGGCTGCAAATCGAGCGGCACGCCGAGATCGCCGGTGCGGATCGCGGGACCTTGCGTGTCCATCATGATGCCGATGAACTGCCGGCGGGCCGCCGCGGCGGCACGGATGTCTTTGACCACGCGGCGGACCCAGTCGTGCGGCGCGTG
>JBGPDH010000345.1:0-3020 GCA_041482195.1 Verrucomicrobiia bacterium | reverse complement strand
TGGAACCTCATCATCCGGACCATCCTGCCGGTCATTTATGCGGAACCACCGGCCAAAGGCTTGGAGTACCATTCCGGCTTGGGCGACACCACGCAAAGTTTCTTCCTGTCACCCAAGGAACCGGTGGGCGGCTGGATTCTGGGCGCCGGGCCGGTGATGTACTATCCCACGGCGACCGACAGCGCGCTGGGCGCCGGCAAATGGGGCGCCGGGCCGACCATTGTGGCGCTGCGGCAGGAACACGGTTTCAGTTATGGCATCCTGGCCAACCAAATCTGGTCGTACGCCGGCTGGGGGAGTCAGAATGTCAACGCCACGTACCTTCAACCGTTCGTTTCCTACACCACCAAAACCTACACCACGTTCGCGGTAAACACCGAGTCCACTTATGATTGGCAGGCCAGTCAGTGGACGGTGCCGATGAATTTCATGGTTCAGCAGTTGTTGAAAATCGGCAAGCAACCCATCGCGTTCCAGGTGGGTTATCGCTACTACGCGCAGAGACCTGCCGGCGGGCCAGATTGGGGCCTGCGCTTCACTGTCACATTCCTGTTTCCAAAAAAATAAATCGCCGGCAACGACAAAGAACACAGCCAGGAAAAAAATCCACAAGCAAAACCACCTCGTCCACCCTCCGCAGTGGCTCTGCTACGGAGGACGGGCCGTCGCGCTCGTTGGCGCGCTGGCTTTCACAACAACCATTGCGCGCTCGTGTCCCGCTCTGGACATACGTAAAACACCTTATAGCACCGCCAAAACATTCGAGAGAGAATTTTCAGGCCCTGAGAAAAAACCGAGTCCGAAAACAACGACCGTGAAGACCAAAATGCCGGTTGCGGAATCACCCGGGCCGGAAGTGGTAGCGAAAACAAATCAACAAACTGAAACCTCAACACAAAAAAACTATGAAAAAAGCCATATACACGATCGGCCTGGCAACCCTGCTGGCTTCCGCCTCGCAGGCCAGCCAGGAGCAACTGGCCTCCAGCATCAAAGCGGCGCGCGATGAAGCGACCCAGACCACGAAACAACTTGCGACAACCATGACCGACCTGAATGCACTGACCAAGCAGCAAGAGGGTGATCTGCGTCCAGCCTACGAGACGTTTGCCGCTGACATTACCAATACCGAAGCGGCGGCAGTCCTGACGCAGAAGCGCGTGGAATTCATGCAAGGGGAAGGCCAGGGTTATTTCGACGACTGGCAGACGAACATTACCGGCATCGCCAACCAATCGGTGCAGAAACAGGCGCAAAAACGTCTTGACGCGGCCAAGAATAATTATACCGAAGTCATCGACTCCCTGAAGGAGGCCTCGGATAAATTCAAACCTTTCCTGTCGGACCTCAACGACATTCAAAAGGTCCTCGCCACCGACATCACCGCCGGGGGGGTCAAGTCAGTGAAGAGCAGTGTGAGCGACGCCAACTGGTATTACAAAAGTGTCAACAAGGCCATTAACAAAGCCTTGGAGGGGATGGGTAATATGGAGAAGTCGTTGTCCAGCACTGCCGATTAAAAAGTGGACGAGACTCGGCAGCGGTTTCAGGAACTGGCCGGATCAATTAATGGCTCGAGGGTTTCCGCCACTTGCCACTTCGTATTGGCCTAAAGTCCAATATCCAACCGCCGTAGGTTTCTGACAGTGTTCCCTTTGTACGATCCAACCGCGACTGCTTCTTGAGTCGTGGCCGACGAGATGCCGCTCGACGCCATTCAACTGGCATTGACCCACACCCCGCCGCGCACAGCAAGCCGCACAACGATAAAGCCGCATCAATTGAAACAGCAGTAAATAGAACGAAAGAAGGAATATGAAACGAAACAACCTCATTAGATATGGACTGACTGCGCTGTCCGCTTCGGCGACGCTCGGTTTGACATCCTGCGCCACGGCGCAGCCAGCCGCCGCCGGAGGCGGTGGCGACAAGAAACCAAACATCATGTTCATCATGGGTGATGACATCGGCTGGATGCAGGTGGGTTGCTATAAACAAGGCCTGATGGTCGGGGAAACACCCAACATTGACCGCATCGCGGCTGAAGGCGGGCGATTCATGACCTATTATGCCGAGTCGAGCTGCACGGCCGGACGCTGTGCCTTCATCACCGGCATGACCCCGTATCGCGCGGGCATGCTTTTGCCGCAGTTGCCGGGCGCCATTTCTTATTTGCGGCCGGGAACGCCTTGCCTTGGCCAGTTCCTGTATGACCTGGGCTATAGCACGGGCGAGTTCGGCAAGAACCATCTGGGCGATAACCCGGATGCACTGCCCACGGCGCACGGCTTTCAGGAATTCTGGGGTTACTTGTACCACCTCGATGCCATGGAGCAGGTGAGCTTCCCGGACATCAACAGCAGCCCGGACAAACAAGCCGTCGTGCCGCCCATGAAAATGGTTCCGATCCCCGGCATCCCGGAAACACCGGGCGCGATTGATCCGAAGGACGGCTTGTGCCTGGCAGCCCCGCGGCCCGTGCTCTGGATGAAGTCCCCCGACGGCACGGCCAAGAACCAGATGGGCCATGATGAAGGCCCGTTGACATTGGAACGCTCGAAGACCGTCGATGAGGAAATCTCCTCCCATGTCATTGACTGGCTCGACCGCAACGACCCCAAAAAGACCGGCAAGCCGTTCTTCTGCTGGTATAACCCGGCGCGCATGCACATCACGACAATGTTCTCGCCGAAATACGAAGCCATGCTGGGCGAAAGGGGAGGCAAAGACTGGGGCATCAATGAAGTCGGCATGAAGCAGATGGACGACAACATCGGCTACGTGCTGAAGAAGCTCGAGGATATGGGCGAGTTGGACAACACCATTGTGGTTTTCACCACGGACAACGGCGCCGAGGTTCAAACTTACCCCGATGGCGGCGTCACCCCGTTCAAATGCGGGAAGCTGTCAACGTGGGAAGGTGGCATGCGCGTTCCCTGCGTCGTCCGCTGGCCGGGTCACATCAAGCCGGGAACGGTTTACAAGGACATTTTCGCGTCCTACGACTGGTTGCCGACGTT
>JBGPDH010000344.1:0-3067 GCA_041482195.1 Verrucomicrobiia bacterium | reverse complement strand
GCCCCAGACGTAGGGTTTCGACTTCATAATCGCCCAGGTTTGTTCATGCACCATCGCCTGCCATTCCTCGGGATGCCACTGGCCGTCGGTGCGGGGTTGTGCCGGGTTTTGCTCATGCTGCGTCACATTTGCACCCGCACCATACTCGCTCACACAGAAACCACCGTGCTGGCTGTCGTAACGATGTTTGTCCAGTAAAGCACCGAAGTTGGTCAAGGAACCCCAGCCCGTATACCAGCCCGGATAAAAATTCCAGCCGAGCAGGTCTGGGATCTTGTTCATTTGCGGATATTTATCCGTACAGGTGGCGCCTATAGTCGGGCGCGTCGGGTCTTCGCTGTGGGCAAGATTGTTCAGGTCCTGTAACTCGCGTTCGGGGTCGGGTGTGGTTTTCAGCCCGATTTCATTGAACAGGCTCCAGACGAAAATCGCAGGGTGATTAATGTTTTGTCGGATGAGATCGAGCAGCTGGTTGCGGGATGTCTCGGCAAACCGTACTGAGGCGTTGATTTCGTTGACCTGGGGAATTTCCGCCCAGACCAGCATACCCGCCTTGTCGCATAGGCTGTAAAAATAGTCGCTGTGTTCGTAATGGGCGCAACGGACGACCGTTGCCCCGATTTCCTTGATGAGCTGCATGTCCTCATCCATGTCCGCGTCGGAAACAGCCCAACCTTTGTTCCATCGGTCCTGGTGCCGGTTCACCCCGTATAAGGCGTAGGGTTTGCCGTTGAGGAGAAATCCTTTGTCGGGGTCCACCCGATAAAATCGCAGGCCAAGCGGTTGCTCGACCGAATCCACTACGCTGTTGGTCGAGCGCAATTCCACCACCGCTTTGTAGAGATAAGGATCCAGACGTCCATTCCACAAATGTGGGTGACTCAACTCCAGATGCAACCAGTACGGCGCCGTGGTGTTCGGTGTCAAGATGACCGGTTGTCTCGTTTCAACAACTTTTTTTCCGTCCGCATCAAACACACTTGCGACCAGGGTCAGCGACCGGCTATCGCGAGTGCCATTGGATATCTGGGCGGTGACATCAATCACGGCTTTTTTCTTCGTGACGCTTGTTTGCTTCCAGATGACGCCGGACGAACCGTGGTCGGCGGGTGTGAAATTTTCCGGCGCGGTCTCAATCAAATGCACCGGTCGGTAAATGCCGCCATACACCGAAAAGTCACCGCTTAGTGGTGCGATGTCCGGTTCCCAGGAATTGCTCACCCGCACCGCAATGACATTCGTGCCACTGGCCTTCAGGTGCCCGGTGATTTCAAAACAGAACGCGCCAAAACCGCCGCGGTGCTCACCCAGAAAGTCGCCGTTCACGTATACATCCGCAAAGAGGCTGGCGGCCTCAAATCGCAAAAAGTACCGTTGGCCGGCTTGTGGCTTCAGGTCGATTTCGCGCCGATACCAACCCGGTCCCCGATAATAATCCTTTCCCTGTTGCGCGTCTTCCCACCCCCAGTTATGAGGTATCGAGACCGTTTGCCAGTTCGCGTTGCTGAAGTCCACGGCTTCCGCCCCCGGAACGTCACCAGGCTTAAATCTCCAGTCTGAATCCAGCAGCGTGTCCTGCCGGGCCAGGGCATTGCCGGCCAGTAAAAGCACGGAAAGGAAAATGAAAACACTGCGCATGACGCAAAATCTTGCCGGTTATTTCCCCGAAGGCAAATGCAATGTTGGCCCCGGCTGCCGGGCGCCGGGTCGGTCAACGCCGCCGCCGTTTTACCTTGAGTTGCGTCGTGGCATGCGTGAGCGCGGCCTGAACGTGGGCGGATTCCTCGTCGCTGATCTTTTCCGCCATGCGCGATTCGGCGAGGCGTAACGCCTCCTCAGCCTTGGCTTCGTCAATGTTGTCGGCTTTGATCGCCATGTCGGTGAGCACGGCCACGCGGTCACCGGTAATTTGCACGAAACCGTCCCCGACGCAGATAAAGGTGGTTTCCCCGCCTTTCTGTACGATGATTTCGCCGGCAACAAGTTGCGTCATCAACGGCATGTGCTGCGGCAGGATGCCCATCTCGCCTTCGCTGCCGGTGAGCGTGACCATGTCCACGTCCTCGGAGTAGATCTT
Organism: Verrucomicrobiia bacterium; assembly: GCA_041482195.1. GTDB lineage: Bacteria > Verrucomicrobiota > Verrucomicrobiia > Limisphaerales > UBA11358 > UBA11358. Next base: position 990 of record JBGPDH010000344.1, on the reverse strand, counting down.
CGCCTCCGGTGTGACGATTTCCAATTTTATTGTCATGCGTTAAAGCGTTAAAGCGTTGAACCGTTGAAGCGTTTTATCTCTTCAACCCGGCACGCTTCAACTCATTACGATTCTTTAATCTCCTCAATTCCGCCCTTCATGTAAAAGTTCTGCTCGAGGACCTCGTCGTGTTTACCTTCGAGAATCTCCTTGAAGCCGCGAACCGTATCGGCCACCGGCACCTGTTTGCCTGGACGGCCGGTAAAGACTTCTGCCACCGAGAACGGCTGACTCAGGAAACGTTGGATCTTGCGCGCCCGATATACCGTGAGCTTGTCGTCGGGCGACAGTTCGTCCATGCCCAGAATCGCGATAATGTCCTGCAAATCCTTATAGCGTTGGAGAACCTTTTGTACGCCTCGGGCCACATCATAATGTTCCTGCCCGACAATTTCCGGTGCGAGCGCGCGGGAATTCGAAGACAGCGGGTCCACGGCGGGGTAAATGCCCAGTTCCGCGATGGAACGTTCGAGCACGATGGTCGCGTCCAGGTGCGCAAACGTCGTGGCCGGCGCCGGGTCGGTCAAATCGTCGGCGGGCACGTAGACGGCCTGAAAGCTCGTGATGGAACCTTTGTTGGTGGAGGTGATGCGCTCCTGCAAATCACCCATCTCGGCGGCGAGCGTCGGCTGGTAACCGACGGCGCTCGGCGTGCGACCCAGCAACGCCGACACTTCGGAACCGGCCTGCGAGAACCGGAAAATGTTGTCGATGAACAGGAGTACGTCCTGGTTTTTCTCGTCGCGGAAATATTCCGTGACCGCGAGGGCGGACAGCGCCACGCGCAGACGCGCGCCGGGCGGCTCGTTCATCTGGCCGAAGACCATCGCCACCTTGTCGAGCACGTGGCACTTCTTGCCGGTCGAGTCGATGTACTCGGCCTCCTTCATTTCGCGCCAGAGATCGTTGCCCTCGCGGGTGCGCTCGCCGACGCCGGCGAACACCGAGTAG
>JBGPDH010000343.1:0-3089 GCA_041482195.1 Verrucomicrobiia bacterium | reverse complement strand
GATCCGCCCCGTACCCCTCGCAAAAGATTAAAGCGGAGCCCAAGCGGCAAGCGACGGGCAATTTGTTATTGGCGGCGAAAACCTACCCACCGGCTCAGAATCAACGATTTCCTTTAAGGCAGCGAAGGCCCGAATCATGATAACTGATGGCAAAACCCGATTAAAACAGTGGTTTTAACGAGTTCAGTAATGCGCTTGACGTTTGACGGGCCAGCCGATTAACTGAATGCGTTAGGGCACATTCATGCTTGCGCAACTTAAAAGCCTGTTTTCCAATGATATTGGAATAGACTTGGGCACAGCAAATTCCCTCGTCTATGTGCGGGATCGTGGAATCGTCCTGCGCGAACCTTCTGTGGTGGCCATTCAGGCGGGTACAACTAATGTACTGGCGGTCGGTGAAGAAGCCAAACGAATGCTGGGCCGCACGCCCGGCAACATCGTGGCCATTCGCCCGATGAAAGACGGCGTGATTGCCGACTTCGAAATCACCGAGGCCATGCTCCGCCACTTCATCCAGCGGGTTCACAATCGCAAACTCATTGCGCCACGCGTCGTGGTGGCGGTGCCGTCGGGCATCACCGAAGTGGAAAAACGGGCGGTCAAGGATTCCGCCACTCACGCCGGAGCGCGTGAAGTGTATTTGATCGAACAACCGATGGCCTCGGCCATCGGCGTCGGTTTGCCGGTGCATGAACCGGCGGGCAACATGATCGTGGACATCGGCGGCGGGACATGCGAAATCGCCATCATCTCCCTCGCCGGTATCGTCTTCAGCCGCAGCCTGCGGGTGGGCGGAGACGAATTTGACGAAACGATCACGGCCCACATGAAGCGTGCCTACAACATGATGATAGGTGAACGTACTGCGGAAGAAATCAAGATACGCATTGGCTCCGCGTTTCCGTTGGAACAGGAATTAACCATGGATGTCAAAGGCCGCGACCTGAGCTCGGGCCTGCCCAAGACTCTGACCATCCGTTCCGAAGAAATTCGGGAAGCACTGCAGGAACCGCTTTCGAGCATTTTGGAGTCCATCCGCCTGACCCTGGAACGTTGTCCGCCCGAACTGGCCGCCGATCTGGTAGATCGCGGCCTGGTCATGGCCGGCGGCGGCTCCCTGTTGCGCGGCATAGACCGACTCGTAGCCGAGGAAACCGGCTTGCCGGTGCACCTCGCGGATGATCCCATGAGCGCCGTCGCCGAAGGGACCGGTCGTGTCTTGCAGGAAATCGAATTCCTCAAGCGGGTCGCGACCAACGCCAAGTATTGATTGATTTCCCGCCCCGTTCACCTGCGGGCGGCTGGGTTGAATTCAGCCGCGAAGCAGGATGCTTAAGAAAAAACATTATCTTGCGCTCGGTATGGTCGTGCTGGTGGTGCTGTTGATATTCAGCCTGCCTCAGCGCGCAACCAGCCGGCTTAAACTCGCCGTCGGCAGCCTTTTCCTGCCCCTGTTTGGCCTGCTGAATACCTCGCAGCAATTGCCGGTCGCCGCCGCCGATGCCGTCCTGCCCCGCAGCGCCCTGCTCCGGGAAGTCGGCGAGCTCCAGAACACCAACCAGCAGTTTCGCATCCAATTGATGCAGGCCGCCGCCACGGCCCAGGAAAACGACCAGCTGCGGGCACAACTCGGCTGGCAACGGCAGGCTCCCTGGAAACTCAAGCTCGCCAGCGTCGTCATGCGTGACCCGGCCAACTGGTGGCGCACGGTGCAAATTGATTTGGGCAGTCGGGATGGCGTTCGGGAGGACCTGCCGGTTCTCACTCCTGACGGTTTGGTCGGGCGCATCTACTCCGTCGGCCTGACGCGTTCGCAGGTGGTTCTGCTCGGCGATCCCTATTGCCATGTCTCAGCGCTGGTCGACAACCCAGCGCATGATATCGGGGTCATCAATCCCGGAGGGCCGCTGGACAGTTCCATCGTCGAATTGACCTATCTTTCCGGCAACGCCGTTTTGAAATCCGGACAGAGTGTGGTGACCAGCGGCGCGGGCGGAATTTATCCCCGGGGCATCCCGATTGGCCAGGTCGTGGACTCCCAGACCGTTGAATTCGGCTTGTACACCGAGGCCCGCGTAAAACTTTCCGCCAATCTGGGGGCGCTGGATCAGGTGTGGGTGCTTTTTCCATGAGTTTGTTCAATACCATCCTGGTCCTGTCCACCGCGTTCCTCGCCGTGTTCGGAGAAGCGGCATTCCCCTTGCTCCGACAATGGCTGGGCGCGCAAGTGGATTTACTGCCCGGACTCATGGTGTATGCGGCGTTGAACGTGGACATTGTGACCGTGTCGTTGCTGGCCGTACTGGGCGGGTTGTGGTTTGACGCACTGTCGGCAAACCCCCTCGGCGTCAGCGTCCTGCCGCTCTTTGTTATCGGATTCGTGATTTATTTGCAGCGCGAATTGATCCTGCGCGAATTGCCGTTCGCGCAATTCATTCTGGGTGCCACGGCCAGCGCCGTGGCCCCGGCCCTGGTCGCACTGCTGCTGCTGACCGGCGGCCAGGAACCGTTGCTGGGCTGGGGTTCGCTCTGGCAATGGATCGTCATGACGGCGGGAGGCGCCGTCGCGACGCCGATCCTGTTTGAATTTTTCAACTGGTGCCGGCACACCCTCGGCTACCAGCCGCGAACCGAACCCAGTTTTCGTCCCGACCGCGAAATCCGGCGCGACCGCGGCCAAGACCATGCTGATTTTTGACGAACTGAAAAAGAATGACCCGCAGCTCCGCCTGGTGGCGTTGGTGCTGGCGGGGGGTCTCTTCATCCTGCTCGGCGGTTTGTGGTGGGTGCAAATCGTCTCGGCCCGGGAATATGAAAGCCATCTGGAAACCCAATCCTACCGCACCGTGCGCATTCCGGCCGTCCGCGGAAAAATCCTCGACCGCACCGGCCACATCCTGGCGGAGAACCGCCCGCAATATAATCTCGGGCTTTACCTCGACGATTTGCGAAAACAATTTGATGTCGCCTATGCCCGGCTGCTCAACCGGGTGCGGGGCTACCAGGCACAACGCATCGCGGCACAGGAGAAAGTGCTGGGACGCCCGTTGACCAAGATTGAACGGCGAAAATTCGCGCTCACTCCG
>JBGPDH010000342.1:0-3137 GCA_041482195.1 Verrucomicrobiia bacterium | reverse complement strand
CTGCCACGGAACGGATGGCCTGGGGAAAACTGCCCAGGCCCCGCCGTTGGCCGGATCCGAATGGGTTAACACCAAGGGAATCAATCGTCTTATCCGCATTCCGCTCGCCGGACTCAACGGCCCGATTGTCGTGAAAGGCCAGACCATGACCTTTGGCAGCGGAATGGTGGGAATCGGGCAGGCCATGTCCGACGCCGATCTGGCTGCGGTGTTGAGTTACCTCCGCAGTTCGTGGGGCAATAATCAAGGCCCGGTGGCAGCCGACGATGTAAAAGCCGTGCGCGCCAATCTTGGTGCGCGTCCGCAACCGCTGACCGTCGAAACCTTAAAAGCGCTGACGGAATAAAAATCCACGGAGTGCCGGCAGGATGCTGGTGGTTCCGGAAAGAGCGCTGGCTTTACTTGCTTTCGAGCAGCTTGGCTTTCTGAGCCTGGTACTCTCCGTCCGTAATGGCTCCGGCTTCCTTGGCTCTCTGCAAATCAATCAATTGCTGTCCGATCGTAGGCTGCTCGATTCGGGTTGTAGAACCGCCGCCAAGATGAGTCTCACAACCCGTAAACAGTGTCAGGGTGAACAAGGCTGCCAATGTGGAAAGGAATAGTTTTTTCATAGGATGCCAGACAGTGAACGCTCCCAAACTGCCCGCCACCGTGCGGTTCGGCAAGAGCGAAGATAGATGATGAGAGATCAACTGTGGCCAGAAAATGGAAGGTGAAAAGATATGATTTTCACAGGGAGATAACCACTTTGCCGAAATGCTTGCCGCTTTGCTGATATTTGTAGGCGGCAGGTGCGTCAGCCAACTCAAAAACGCGGTCGATCACCGGTTTGGTCCGGTGCAAGGCGATCGCGCGGTTCATCCCTTCGAACATCGCACGGCTGCCCACGTAAATACCGCGCACGACGACCAGCTTGCGGATGATTTCTCCCAGCGGCACTTCACCGGTAAAACCACTGACACCGCCGACGAGATGGACCTGGCCGCACGGTCGAACGGAGCGCAGCGATTTGACGAATGTTCCCGCGCCGCCAACTTCCACCACCTGGTCCACGCCAGCCTCGCCGGTCAGGCGAAACACTTCCTTTTCCCAATCCGGTGTGGAATGGTAATTGATGGTCTCATCCGCGCCGAGCGCCCTGGCACGCGCAAGTTTCTCGTCGTTGCTGGAAGTAATAATAACCCGCGCGCCATGCATTTTGGCGAATTGCAGTGCGAAAATGGAGACTCCGCCGGTGCCGAGTAACAAAATTGTTTCGTCGGCAGAAATATTTCCCCGGAAAACCAGGGCTTGCCAGGCGGTGAGCGCGGCACAGGGCAGGGTGGCGGCTTCTTCAAAGTTCAAATGAGACGGGATGGCAATGACACCGTCAGCAGACAGCGCCACATATTCAGCCAGCATGCCATTCAAGGCGCCGCCCAATGCGGTGTTGGCCATCTCGCGCTGGAAGGGTCCGCTCTGCCACCCCTGGAAAAACGTGCCGGCAACGCGGTCGCCGGTTTTCCAGCGTGTCACACCTTCGCCCACGGCAGCAATCTCGCCCGCGCCATCCGATAGCGGAATGAGCGGCAGGGCCACCTTGCCATAACGGCCATCGGATACGAGGAGGTCGCGGTAATTCAGCGACGTGGCATGTACCTTTACGAGCACCTGACCGCGGGCGGGTTTGGGTTCGGGCAGTTCTACGAGTTTGAGCGCATCCGGTCCGGTGGTGTCAGTAAATTGATAAGCTTTCATGTCGGTTCCAAATGGGTGTAAGCTGCACGGCAATTGTTGGAAGTCAAGTGGTGCTGTCTTGACTTGGAGTCCGAATTGCCGAAGCGGAGCGCGAGTTGTCTCAACTCGCAGCGTGTCCGACAGCTTCAGCCGCTGCGAATTGAGGACAATCCGCGCTCCGGGCAAATCAGGGCACTGCTAAGTCAAGCGGGGGCGGCATCCCATGGTACATTGGATGGTTGCGGTCCGGGCGACTGGTTTAGCCAGCACTCATTGAAGGAAATGAATATAACAGCGCGATATACGTTTAGCCTGATGGCCCTGACGTTATGTTCCGGGTGCGGCACAATTGCGAGCCACACCAATCAGAGTCCGAACGATCCGCATGGTGTATATCGCGGTGTCCGTTTAAATGTCGGCACTCTTTCGGGTGCTGACCGGTACGGCACGGATCCCATGCTTACGGGCTGCTCAATTTGTTACGTCGTCTGGGATTCTCCGTTTTCGTTTGTAGCGGACACCATTCTTCTTCCGGTCGACGTATTTAACAGGGCCTCTAAACCCGCCAGTGAGAACGCAAAACAATAAGGAATATACCGCTATATGAGAGCCATCGTTCTGAAGTTTTGCAGCAAGCTTTTGCTGATCGCATTACTGGTCACCCTGAACGGTTGTATGACTTGCAGCACGCTCGACAGCGCAAAGGCAAAGACTCACCATGACCAAAAAGGCGAGGTGATTGTTGACCAGCAGGGGCACCCCGCCAAGTATGTCTTACTGTTGGTTGCGGTCCCTGCCGACGTTGTGACATCACCTTTCCAGGCAATGTTTGTTGGATTAATTGCAATGTCCATGGCGGGTTATCAGGGCTGAATGACATTAGTACTTCAGTCATACCTCTCGGCACTTGTGCCTGAAGCCCGATTCCCCCTGTCTCGAATTTGCTGGATTGCCCATTGGGCGTGCTCCGCAATCAAGGGTTCTCCGTCGCCGGCAGCTTTCTGCAAATGGGGCAGGGCGGAGGCATCACCGATATTACCCAAGGCGACGCAGATGTTGCGTAGCAGGCCGCGGCGTTTCGTCCGCAAAATCGGCGTGCCGGCAAAGCGCGATTTAAAACCAGCTTCATCTAGCTGAAGCAATTCAAGCAGATTCGGCGATTCCAACTCCGAATGCGCGTGGGTCTTCATAAAACTGCCTTCACGCGCGAACCGGTTCCACGGGCAGGCCGCCAGACAATCGTCACAACCGAAAATGCGATTGCCGATGGCGGGGCGCAGTTCGACCGGGATAGCGCCTTTCAGCTCGATGGTCAGATAGGAGATACATTTACGGGCATCCAGTTGAAACGGTGCGATGATGGCGTTGGTGGGGCAGGCCGCCAGGCAACGGGTGCACTTGCCGCAATGGTTTTTCTCCGG
>JBGPDH010000341.1:0-3145 GCA_041482195.1 Verrucomicrobiia bacterium | reverse complement strand
GTCGGGATTGCACAGGCCCTCATCAACAATCCCGACCTGCTGGTGCTGGATGAACCGACCAGCGGGTTGGATCCGCTGGGCCGCATGAAGGTCCGCGAGATCATTCAACGCCTGAAAAACGACGGCAAGACGGTCTTCTTTTCCTCACATGAACTGGGCGAGGTGGAAACCGTCTGCGACCGGGTGGCCATCATCCATCAGGGCGAACTGAAGGTGCTGGGACGCGTTGACGAGCTCGTCACGCAGCACGGCACGAATCTGGAAAAGGTTTTTCTAGACATTATTGGGTATCAATCACAAACCGCGTTATGAATACCATCTGGGCATTGACCGGCGTCGTGATCAAGGAACTTTACCGGCGCAAAGACTTTTATGTTTTGTTCGTGCTCACGGCGGTCATCACCCTGGCCGCGGGCAGCGTGCGTTTTTTTCACGATCCCAATATCGTACGTTATGTCAAAGACCTTTGTCTGTTGCTCATCTGGATTTCGGCCCTCCTCATCACCATTGCTCTGACGGCGCGGCAGATTCCGGCGGAACGGGAAAGTCGCACGATTTTTCCCTTGCTGGCCAAGCCAGTGACGCGAGGGCAGGTCATTCTTGGAAAATTTTTCGGCTGTTGGGTGGCCAGCGGCTTTGCCCTGCTGGTCTTTTATGTCTTTTTTGCCGTGATCACCGGTTCACGCGAACAGGATTGGCCGGTCCCGGAATATCTTCAGGCGTTTTTGCTGCAGTGGATCATGCTGGGCATCGTGACGGCGATGACGCTGCTCGGTTCGGTCATTTTTGCCGCGCCGTCGTCCACCATAACGATTCTGTTCATCCTTGTGGCCGGCATCCTGTTTCTGGGCCGCCACCTGAACACGGTCGCGCTGCATAATGCCGAACCGATGCGCAGTATCATTTACACCATCTACTTTATCATCCCGCACCTGGAACTGTTTGATGTGCGCGAGCGGGTGGTCAACGATTGGGGGTTGGTCAACTGGCTGGTTTGCGGGCTGGCGACCCTCTATGCGATGGCGTACACCGCCTTGTTTTTATTGCTCACTTGGCTGGCGTTCCGCCGAAAAAGCCTGACCTGATGAAAATAACCTCGCCCGGGTGGTTGCTGGCCCTGCTGTTGGCGGCCTGTTTCACGATGGCGACCGTGTTCGTGCCACGCGCGTCGTGGTGGAACGAGGTGCCGCGGGCGGCGGACCGGGATAAAAACCAGTCGGCGTCGGACAATGTCTTCAAGTTGTTGCTGGGGGAGGGCCGCCGGCTGTTTGGCAACCAGATGTTTGCCATGGCCGACGCCTATTTTCACAGCGGCTATTACCCGTCTATTTTTGACCGGCCGGTAACCGAAGCTGACGTTGCCGAGCGTAGTGAAGATGGGAAGGGCGAAAATCAGGATGCAACCAGCGATGATTTTTTCGGCCCCCCGCCGGACTGGATCGCCGCCCTGGACCGCCAGTTCGTGCCCAATCAACACACTCACCTGGACAGCGGCGGAGCCGCCGGGAACATGAAGGCAGCGGGGGTCCAGGAAATCCTGCCCTGGTTGAAACTCGCCACGGACATGAACCCGCAATATGTCGATGCCTATCGAGTAGGGTATTATTGGCTACACCGCCTCCATAAGCCGGCAGAGGCCCGGGACTTTTTGTTGGAGGGATTGCGTAATAATCCCGGCGACAGTGGGCTCCTGTTCGACCTGGGTTGTCTTTATCAGCAGGACTTCCATGATCCAAATCGTGCCCGTAACGTTTGGCAGGCAGCTTTGCGGTGCTGGCAGGCGCAGAGTGATAACGCCAAAAACAGCGTCGAGGCCAAACGCATTTGCGATGATATCGCCATAAATTTGGCGCATTTGGAGGAGGACGTTGGTAATTTGCAGGAAGCTATTAAATATCTGGAGATAACCAAAGAGGTTTCACCCAACCCCGATGCCATCCAGAAACAAATCGACGAAGTCCAAAAGAAAATGGCCGGACAATCCGGCGCAAGCCAACCCTGAAGCATTCGGTTTGTTTTCTCTTGTGCGGTCTGCTTCAATGACTGCCATGAAACGTCGGCAGGCAAAAATCGCGCGGAACACCAAAGAAACCCGCATTGCCATCCGCCTTGACCTGGACGGCATGGGCAAATCTTCGGTCAGGACCGGCATCCCGTTTTTCGACCACATGTTGACCTTGTTCGCAAAGCATGCTGCGGTGGATTTGAAACTGCGCTGTGCCGGCGATCTGGAGGTGGACGCGCACCACGCGGTCGAGGACTGCGGCATCGTACTGGGACAGGCTTTTGCGACGGCGCTGGGCGACAAACGGGGCATCCGCCGTTATGGGTACGGTTTTCATCCGAAAAATCCATTCACAGGCGAGGCTTATGTCCCGATGGACGAATGCCTCGCGCGCTGCGTCATTGATTTTGGCGGCCGGCCGCACCTGGTCTGGCGCGGCCTGGATAAATTTTCACAAAAGAAGATCTCCCGGTCGGAAAAAAATCAGGACATGTCGAGCGCCTTCCGTTTTGGTTTGGCCCGGGAATTTTTTCAGGCCTTTGCCAATGAAGCCCGCTGCAATCTGCACCTGGAACTGCTGTATGGCGACGAACCGCATCACATCGTCGAGGCGTTGTTCAAGGCGTTTGCGCGTGCCGTGGACGCCGCGGGCCAGCATGACCCGCGCATCGCCGGCCGTCTGCCGAGTACGAAGGGAAAATTGTGATAATGGCACGTCGGTCATTGTTTTTATTGCGCCTTGTTTCGGTTGCCACGCTTTAGTCTGTACTGGGTTGTCAGAGCTTGCCCTCAAGCAGAAATTGTAAGTATCAGCAAAGAGCTGGGTGATAAGTCAGGCAAAGAGTTTATTTTTTGGGTTTTCCGTTTCAAACAAGACGGCAAATTGCGAGAAGACTTGATTGGAAACGCGTGAGATGTTCCGTACATTTACAACGTGCGAAATTGAACTCAATTCCGTGAAATAAAAACGCCCTGCAGTTTCCCGCGTGGCGGATTTGATTGTGGTAGGGTGGCGCTGTGGGCGTTCTCACCACATAGGTAACACTTGTTCTCACGACATGGGTTACACTTTTGTTGGGTGGCGGAGTGTAGGCGAGCGTAGCGAGCCGCAATGACGCCATCCAACAAGGGTTATTTGAG
>JBGPDH010000340.1:0-3267 GCA_041482195.1 Verrucomicrobiia bacterium | reverse complement strand
GGTGTTCGAGATCGGCCGCAACTTCCGCAACGAAGGCCTTTCGCGCAAACACAATCCCGAATTCACGATGCTCGAAGCCTATCAGGCGTTCGGCGATTACGAGAGCATGATGGAACTGGTCCAGAGCCTGGTTTGCCACGTTGCAGAAAAAGTCTTGGGAACGCTGAAAATTCCACGCAAGCAAACGCAAGAAATCCGAAGTGCAATTCAATCAAGCCTCGACCTGCTCGCTGATTTGGCAAAATGGGAAAGCTCTGCCGCTGCCGCAAAAAATCTAAATGCAACTTTCGATAAAATTTTTCCAGGAATGAAAGCTTGTGTTGAAAAACTCGGAATAGTGTCGGATGTCGAAGTTGCAAAAGAAGCCAAAGCATTCCTTGATGAAGGAATTAAGGCAATTATCGAACTGAGAACCTCGACTGCCGGTTCAAATTCCGACCAAGCACTTGCAGTGCTTAACGCTTTCAACAGACTGGAGTCAACAATTCAAACGCTTGAGCGTGCACAACACGAATCGGTAATTGATTTAACACCGCCATGGCGACGCGTGAAATACAGGGATTTGGTTCACGAAGAAGTTCAGAAAAGAACTGGTCGTGATAACTGGTTTTCAACCGCCCCAGCGATTCGCCTTCGTGTGGCAATTGAAGATTTGAAGCTTGGCGGGGACATTGCCAAAGGAGCAGAAGACTTCGAGGTCACCCAGGCTGTGTTCGAGAAATTGATTGAGCCGACGCTCATCAATCCCACCTTCGTGACGCATGCACCCAGGGAATTGATCCCGCTCGCGAAGCTTTCGCCCGATGACCCGACGACCGTTGAGGTCTTCGAGTGTTGCATCAATGGCCAGGAAATTGCGCCGGCCTACACCGAGCAGAACGATCCGATTGAGCAACGCGAGCGGCTGGAACACCAGGCCGGCGGCGAGCAGCAAAAGCTGGACGAGGATTTTCTGGTCGCGCTCGAGCACGGCATGCCGCCGGCGGGCGGCATGGGCATGGGGATCGACCGTTTGTGCATGATGCTCCTCGGCCAGGAAAACATCCGCGACGTGATTTTGTTCCCGCAAATGAAGCCCAAATAGAAAACAACCATTCAAACCGAAACGCACGTTGTGTTTGTGTCGGGGACATAGGCCTATGAAAACCAATCCCCCTGTATGCCCGGTGGCGCTAATCCGTTCGTTGGTTATTAGTTTGTCCTTGGCCATCGTGACGGTGACGGCTGCCGGTGCGCAATTGAAGTTTTTGCCCGGCCACGTTCCTGTAGGAATCTCCAGATTACAAACCAGTGGCACGCTCGACCCGTCTCAGCGACTGAACCTGGCCATTGGTTTGCCACTACGCAATCAGACGCAACTAACCAATCTTCTGGATCAGCTTTACAATCCGGCCAGTCCAAATTGGCACCATTTCCTGACCGTGAAACAATTCACTGAACAGTTTGGTCCCGCGACGAACAACTACGAAGCGGTGATTGCTTTTGCCCAAAAAAATGGGCTCAAAATTACCGGGATGTCTTCCAATCGCATGTTGCTAAAAGTCAACGCGACGGTCGGCCAGATTGAAAATGCGTTTCACATTCATTTGCGTCAATACCAGCATCCTACCGAAAATCGTCTTTTCTACGCACCGGATGTCGAGCCTTCAGTGGATGCCTCGCTACCGATACTGCATGTGAGTGGGTTGAGCACTTATCGGCTGCCGCACCCCGGTGGACATGTATCGCCTGACATAGATCCCAAGACCATGCCGGAGGGCCTGGGTGGCGCAGGCGGTGGAAGTGGTCCTTCCGGCAGTTGGCGTGGGCAAGACTTTCGGAAGGCGTATGCCCCCGGCGTGACACTCACTGGCGCGGGCCAAACGGTCGGCCTGCTCGAGTTTGATGGCTATTACGGCGCAGACATTACCAACTATGCCGTACAGTCCAACCTTCCCACCGTGCCCCTCACCAATGTGCTGGTGGACGGATTTAGTGGCGTTCCTGGAAGCGGCGTGAATAATGTCTTTGAGGTTTCGCTGGACATCGAAATGGCCGCTTCCATGGCACCGGGCCTTGCTCAAATCATCGTTTATGAAACTGGCGCCTACGGACTGGGAGACGATGCGTTGAACCAAATGGCAGTTGATAACACGGCCCAACAGTTGAGTTCTTCGTGGTGGTTTTCTTATAATCCGACCACGGCGCAGATCTTTCAAGAATTTGCAACCCAGGGCCAATCCTTCTTCATTTGTTCTTTTGACAATGATGCCTTCAATGCGTCGGCGGGCCAGGGAATTTATCCGCCGGTGGACTATCCCTATGCCATCGTGGTGGGTGGCACAACATTGACCACAACTGCCGGAGGTGTTTGGAGCTCGGAACGCGTTTGGAATTTTAATAATGGCACCGGCAGCGGTGGCGGGATCAGTTCTACCTACTCAATTCCTCCCTGGCAGCAATCCGTGGATATGTCGGCCAATGGAGGCTCGGCAAATTGGCGAAACATTCCCGACGTGGCCTGTGTGGCCTCCGGTTTTTATGTGATCTACAACAACGGCGCCACCACCACCGGCGGTTGGGGTACCAGTTTCTCGGCTCCCTTGTGGGCGGGCTTCACTGCCCTGGCCAACCAACAAGCCGCAGCTAACGGTTTGCCGCGACTCGGCTTCTTGAATCCACTTATCTACCAGATCGGCCAAAGCAGTTTTTACAGCGCGGCGTTTCATGACATTACTACCGGCAATAATACCAATAGTTACAGTCCCACCAACTATTTCGCGACAACGGGTTACGACCTTTGCACGGGTTGGGGCACTCCCAATGGCACCAACCTTATCAACCTTTTTGCCCCGGCGCTGTCCCCGGTCGTCCTTAGCGGACCGAACCTGAATGGTGGAAATTTTCAATTTACTGTGTCCGGTTTGGCGTTTGGCCTCACGAATTATCTCCAGACTTCCACCAACTTATCGTCCACCCAAAACTGGGTTACAGTCGCTACCAACGTGGCCACGAACAGCAGCATGGTCATCAGTGGATTAAGTCGCACCAATTCGACTGTTCGGTTCTTTCGGGTGGTTGAACAACCTTAAAAAGTGCCTCATTTCTAAATTTCTCAATGTGGTTGTCTATGATATTGTCCGGCTTGGAAAGCATCCGTGACGTCATCCTGTTCCCGCAATTAAAACCGAAATGAAGTGCCTGTTTATATCGCTTCTTTTATTGGGCATATCGCCCGAGGCCTTCGGACAAACCGGTTCCCTGATTGATACAAATTTTCCATCACAG
>JBGPDH010000339.1:0-3307 GCA_041482195.1 Verrucomicrobiia bacterium | reverse complement strand
GAACCGAAGCTCCATTGCCTAACTACCGGCGCTGCAAACGGCAACGGAGGTTGACTGTTAGGTTGTTGGTTAACTGCTATTTCTCAGCCTTAATGAACATCCGCCCACGCGGCGTTCAGGCAACATAGATAATAGCGGAAATGCGAATAATGGCAAGGGAAATCAAATCAATAGTCCGGGTCGTTACACTTTCAATAGGTGCTTGGCTTGACCCTACCGTCAACCATATAGGTGCGTCACTACGGCCTTTTGGCAGCAGGCATGTCGGTAGTGGGCCTTGTCACTGGTAATTGGTTGGTTGCCAAAAGATCTATTCGCTCCTGATTTTTATCGAGCTGCACGACAAGGTTATCAAAATGCCACTTGTCAGATGATTTGCTCGCTGACACATAACTGCGCGACGAAATTGGCGAGCGGAATAAAGAATAACAACACGAGCCAAGGTGACCAACCCATACTGCGAAATCTTGGTATATCCAAACATGGGAATCTTAAAAGAACGAGTGAAATGACGACGATGAGTGGCAGCCAAGGCGGAATGCCAGCACTGTTTGTTAACGGCAAAAGAAACGCGGCAATGATAGCAACCGATATGAAATATATCAGCAAGCGGATGAAATACTGCAGCCGCTCTAATTTCTGGGGAAACAATACTCTCATCGTAGCCTCTTCTTTTTTTCCGGGCCAGCCTGTGTCGAAAGCAGTTTCTGTTCCGCTTCGCGACCGGATGCCATTGTGCTAAATGCCGCGCAGAAACTTCTGAAATTCATCGCGATTGCCGGCGGTCAGAAATAAGAGCGACATGGCGCGGGCTTTGGTGAGGGTTAGAGTCGTCTTATCGTACTTTCAACATCTGAACCCCGTTTTGTGTGGCAGTCACTGACTTTAAAACCACTTTTTCTTTTTGAAATACCAATAGGTCAAGCCCGTGGACAGGACCATGATGAGGGCAGCGACCCAATAACCGTGCCTCCAGCTTAATTCCGGCATGTCGTGGAAGTTCATCCCATACCAGGTGCCGATCATCATCAGCGGCGTGGTGATGACGGTGATCATGGTGAGCAGCTTGACGACCTCGCCGGTCTGGTTGGAGGACATATTGAGATAGACCTGCAAAATGCCGGTCAGCGAATCGGTGTAGGTGTGCGCCAGTTCGTTGATGCGGCGCAGGGAATCGTAAACATCGCGGAAATACGGCACGAGTTGCGGGCGGATAAGCTTGAACTCGCCGGCCGCGAACCGGGCCAGGATTTCGCTCTGCGGGCTGATGATTTGTCGCAAAATCAACACCTTCTTTTTGAGCTGGAGGATGTGATTGAAGGTCTCCTTGCCGGGATGATGCAGGACGTTATCCTCCACGTTGGCGATTTCCAGCGCCAGATCGTCCAGCGCCGGATTGTAACCGTCCACAAGCATGTCGAGCAACGAATGGGCCACCCGGTCGGGCGCGCGCGCAATCTGCATGGCCCCCTGCATGCAGCGTTCTTCAATCACCGAAACGGGACGCAACGGCTGCTGGTGGTAGGTGACGAGAAAATTCTTGCCGAGAAAGAAATCCAGTTCGCCCGTGGAGAATTTTCCGTTCTGCCGGTTGTAATCCACCGTGTGAATCACCATGAACAGGTAGGGTGTGAACAGGTCGCCCTCCTTGGGCGTGTATTCCTCGACCTTGGGCGACGAGTTGACGGCGGTGCAATCCTCGATGGACAGCGGATGGAAATGAAACACACCGGCGAGAATCTTCTGGACCTCGTCCGGCGTCGGATTTTCAAAATCCACCCAGAGAAACAGGTTCGTGTCCGCCAACAAGGTCGGCATCAGGAACAAATCGATGTCCCGCGTGTGCAGGCGTCCCTGCGTGGTAAAGGCAAATGAACGGATCATGAAATTGAATGGCTTACGACTTACCCGACCTGATCAACGCAAATAACTAAACGCCGGCACCCGCAGAAGCAAGTTTGTTTGCATCCAACTGTCTATCAAAAATGTAGCCGCCGAGGTAACGAGGCGGATGAAAGGCGTGAATCTCAGATGTATTCCACCTCCTCACGTCGGCGGCTACAAACGAAGAGGGTTACTCCACAAAATTCTGCACTTTCAGCCAGAACAAACAGTCACCGGCCCACGGATGCGGATGCGCAAAGGGCGGCTTGTCCTTCAACCCCATGCCGTGTGGTCCCTTTTGATAAATGTGCAAATCGAAAGGCACATGGTTTTTTCGCAGTGCCTCGGCGAACATCAGGCTGTTCTCCACCGGCACGGTCTTGTCCTCGTACGTGCTCCAGATGAAACAAGGCGGCGTATTCGTGTTCACCTGCAATTCGCTGGAGAGCAGCTTGACCAGCTTCTCCGGGGGATGTTTACCCAGCAGATTATCCTTCGAGCCCGGGTGCGCATATTCGCCCATGGTGATGACCGGATAACAAAGAATGCCCAAATCCGGCCGCGAACTCTGCCGCTCAACCGGGTCGTCCGAGTTCGTGCTGCCGGAATCAAAATGTGTCAGGAGCATCGAAGCCATGTGCCCGCCCGCCGACGAACCCATGATACCGACGCGATCCGGATCGATTTTGTAATCCGTGGCATGCGCCCGCACCCAACGCATCGCGCGTGTCCCGTCCTCAAATTCCACCGGATAATGATACCCGCTCGAACCGAGCCGGTATTTCAACACGAAGCAGGCAACCCCGTGCTGATTCAGCCAGAGGGCGTAATCATTGCCTTCATGCGGCGCCAGGTGCGCGTAACCCCCGCCGGGACAAATCACCAGGGCCGCGCCCGTCCGATTTGTGACGTCGGGCAAGTACGGTGTGATCGTGGGAACATCCTGAGCCTTTGTGCCCAGCGCACCGGGCGCACCGTTCGGCCAGAGGGGAATGGGAGACAGACCTTGAGCGTGCGACATAATGAAGGATGCAAGCAAAACCGCCAGGCTGATGACTGTTTTCATGGTTTGAATAAGGCGATAGACTTGAAAAATCACGCCGCCGTTTCAACCAAAATCCGCCTGGTACTTTCAAGGCGGAAGCGGTTGGCCTTTGGTTTCCGGGGCGAAGGGCAGAATCAGAAGTCCGACAAGATAAATCAACGCCACGGCGCTGGCGGCGCGGCCAAAACTGCCCAGCACGGTAACGAGATAGCCGGTGACAAACGGGCCAACGGAGGCCAGCACCCGGCCGATGTTGAAACAAAATCCTGCGCCCGTCGCCCGGATCCGCGTCGGATACAACTCCGGCAGGTAAATGGGAAAGCCTGCGAAAATGCCGTTATTGAAAAACCCCAGCAGCGGCAACAACAGCAGCACTTG
>JBGPDH010000338.1:0-3337 GCA_041482195.1 Verrucomicrobiia bacterium | reverse complement strand
CATCCTGCGGCAACCACGGCGGATGATGTTTCAACTGCGCCAACCGGACGCCGGCAGGTTGATTGCCAGTATGCTGTTTGTGGCCTTCATTTGCAGCCTGATTTATGGCGTCGTGGCCGGAACATTTTCCGGCGGCACGCAACTTTGGGCGGCGCCAATCAAAATCGCCGTCGGTTTGATGATCTCGGCCCTGATTTGCCTGCCGAGTCTGTACATTTTCGCATGCCTGAGTGGTTCCCGGGCACGATTGGTCGAGATCGGCGGCCTGCTCGCCGGACTGCTGATGTTGATGACCATCCTGTTGATTGGCTTTGCGCCGGTGGCGTGGATTTTTTCGCAATCGACGGAATCGCTGGCGTGGATGGGCATACTGCACCTGATGTTCTGGTTTATTGCCACTCTGTTTGGATTGCGTTTCTTGCAGGTTGGTTTTTCTCATTCGCAAGCCCGTTCGCTTGCCGGTTTTAACATTTGGGTCGTCATCTTCATTCTCGTGTCATTGCAGATGACCACCGCGTTGCGACCCATCATCGGTACCTCAGCCACATTCCTCCCTACGGAAAAGAAATTCTTCGTGGCCCACTGGAGCGAATGCCTGGGGACACCAGAAAAAGCTGACGGTCCGACAAAATGAAATTTTCGAAGCTATCCTGAAGCGCCTGACTATGGAACGGGAACAAATCCTTCTCCGACGCATCCGCCGGTGGACCTGGCTCTTCATCATCGGGTTGGTCTTAAGCGGGGCGACCGCGATTCCACTGCGCAGCGAGTTGGATTTGCTGGCGAGTTTTTCGGGTTCCCAGGACGGATCAACGGCCATTGCACGATGGATTCTACGCGTTCGCGACGCGGTGGCCGATACGGAAACCCGTCACCGGTTCTTGTTCTACGGCACAGATTGGCTGGCGTTTGGACATTTTGTCATCGCCGCCGCCTTTGTCGGCGCTTTACGGGATCCCGTTCGTAACCGGTGGCTGTTTGATTTTGGCCTCATCGCCTGCATGCTGGTGATTCCATATGCACTGGTGTTCGGTGGCATGCGAGGCATCCCATTCTGGTGGCGGTTGATTGATTGTTCCTTTGGTGGGTTTGGTGCCGTACCCCTCTGGTTCTGCCGCCAATGGGCCATCGAGTTGGAACGATCTGGCCATAGTGGAAGAGATTGCAAGCCAAACAGGCCAGGGTGAATGTGGCGTAAAATGAAATCGAACAACGGGTAGCCCTCCTGATTTCCTTGCACTGGCACGATGATAATTGCTCGCCTTATTTGCGGGATAAACTCATATTCTGCGCGACATCATGATGATTTGGGGTTGAAAATTTTGAAGGTAACCAAATGAACCAGATTCCCTATTTCGATTTGCCGGCGCAGATTCGCAGCCTCCGCAAAGACCTGGATGCCGCCATTGCGCGCACGCTCGACAATTGTTCCTTCTGCCTCGGACCAGACGTGGCGCAGTTTGAAAAGGATTTCGCCCGTTTCATCGGTGCGGAACACTGCATCGGTTTCAACAGCGGCACGTCGGCATTACATGTAGCCATGTTGCTGCTGGGGATCGGCCCCGGCGACGAGGTCGTCACTACGCCGTTCACGTTTGTGGCCACGAGTTGGGCGATTTCCTACGCTGGCGCCAAACCGGTTTACGTGGACATTGACGACGCCACGTTCAACCTCGATCCCAAACTCGTCGAACGTGCCATTACACCGCGCACCAAGGCCGTCATGCCCGTGCATTTGTATGGCCAGCCGTTCGACCTCGACCCGATCCTTGCAGTTTGCCGAAAACACAAACTGCCGCTGGTCGAGGACGCAGCCCAGGCGCACGGCGCGAAATACAAAGGCAAAACCGTCGGCACCTTCGGCGAGATGTCCGGTTTCAGTTTTTATCCCGGCAAAAACCTGGGCGCTTGCGGTGAGGGTGGTGCGCTGGTGACCAACAATGCTGCGTTTGACAAACGCGCCCGCGCTCTGCGTGAACACGGTTCCAGCGTTCGCTATTATCACGATGAAGTCGGCTACAATTACCGAATGGAAGGCATCCAGGGCGCGGTGCTGGGGGTGAAATTAAGGCACCTGGCAAAATGGACCGACGAACGCCGCCGCGTGGCCCACCATTATCACGAGTTGCTGGCCGATACGCCGCTGCAACTGCCCCGCGAAGCCGGCTACAGTGAAAGTGTCTATCACCTTTACGTCGTGCGCCATCCGCGCCGGGACGAACTGAAAAAGTATCTTGAAGCCAACGGCGTCGGTTGCGCGATCCACTATCCCATTCCCCTGCATCTGCAGAAGGCCTACGCGCATCTCGGTTACAAGGCCGGTGATTTCCCCGTCGCTGAAAAAGCTGCGCGCGCGTGTCTGAGTCTGCCGATTTATCCTGAGTTGACCGATGCGCAAATCCAACGCGTAGCGGAGGTCGCCAGGGATTTCTTCCGGAAATAAAACAATATAATTGGCTTCGTAACCGTCCCGCCGAGCGGGATCAGTTCGCGCCATATTACTCCTCTTATTTGTTGATTTGCGCCGACTGACGTCGGCGGCTACACATCTCTTGGAAACTCCAAGTGGATGTTTCCATCGTCGGCGACGGGAAGAGGGTGCCAAAGTCCGGTCAGTTTCTGCTGTCCAATCCGGATAAATTCAGGGCATAATGCCGGTTCAGCATGTTTCCGAACCATCAGCAACCATGAAAACTGCAAAAACCAAAGATTCCGCCACCAGCCGTTGGCTCTCCTACCGGCCCGAAATCAAGGTGCTCGACTGCACCATCCGCGACGGCGGCCTGATGAACAACCACCAGTTCGACGATAAAATTGTGAAGGTCGTCTATGAGACGTGCGTGGCTGCCGGTGTGGATTACATGGAACTCGGCTACAAGGCATCAAGCAAAGGCATCAAGCAGGGGGAACACGGCTGTTGGAAATACTGCGTTGAGGACGACCTGCGCCGCATTGTCGGTGACAATCCGACCGACCTCAAGCTTACCGTGATGGCTGACGCCGAGCGCTGCGATTATCACGAGGACATTCTGCCCAAAAAGGATAGCGTGCTGGACATGATCCGTGTGGCGACTTACATCCACCAGATTCCGGTGGCGCTGGACATGGTGAAGGACGCGCACGACAAGGGTTACGAAACGACGGTCAATCTCATGGCCGTTTCCATTGTGCCCGAACGTGAACTGGACGAAGGCCTGGAAATGCTGGCCAAATCCGAAGCAAAAGCGATTTACGTTGTGGACAGTTTCGGGGCCCTTTACAGCGAGCGGGTCCATGAGCTGGTGAAGAAATACCTGCATCACTGCAAGGCGACGGGCAAGGAAGTGGGCGTGCACAT
>JBGPDH010000337.1:0-3341 GCA_041482195.1 Verrucomicrobiia bacterium | reverse complement strand
GCCTATATCCAAAAACGGCGCATCCGTCACGCAAACTTTTATGCGGACCCGCTGTGCAGTGAGCGCCGGGAAGACGTCCGCCTCAAAACTCAGCGGCGTGCGGTCGCCAAATAGCCCGGTAATGCCGGCGCGAAACACATAAACGCCCGCGTTGACGACGCCCGCGCCGGGCTTTTTTTCGTTGAACCCGGCCAGCTCCCCGTTCGCGTTTTGCACGATGGTGCCATAACGCGATGCCTCCGGCATCGGCACGCCGAGAATGGCGCCGGCAATCTCCGGATTGGCGAGGGATCGGATCAGCGCCTCCAATGGCGCCGCCACCAGCGAATCGCCGTTCAACACCAGCCAGGCTGCCGGTTTGTCGGTTACGTGCCGGATCGCATTCAGAAATCCACCAGCGGTGCCCAGTGGCCGGGTTTCGGAAACCCAATTCACGTCCACGCCGGGAACCGGGTACAACCGGAAATGTTTCTCAACCACTGCCGCCAGATGACCGGTGGACAAAACCACGCGGTGAATGTTTTGCGCAGCCAGGTAACGGACCACCCATTCGACAAAGGGTCGGCCGTTCACCCGCGCCATCGGTTTGGGAGTGTCCGGCAACAGATGTGCGACGCGTTTGCCGAAGCCGCCGGCGAGAATAACGGCGGCGATTTGATTTGTACTGGCCTCAGTCATTTCGTCCTCGTTCTCCTTCTCGTGCTCGACCTTCAGGTCCCGATGAGGAAATGAACACAGGGACAAGGAGGGGGATTTTTCAAACGTTCGAATAGATTGTGTTCCGCAAGATCGTGAAGCCTTTGACCAGTTCCGCAATGCCGCGGTCCAGGTTCCATTCCGGTTTAAAACCGGTGGCGGCGATGCGGGCATTGCTCACAATGTAATCACGCTTGTCCGGGTCCTCACCAATCGGCGCTTCCACGAACACAAACTTCGGCAGGTGTTTTTGGATCACGGCACACAGTTCGAGCTTGGACAAATTCGCGTCATCCAACCCGACGTTATAGGGCTTGCCTTTCATCCGGTCAAAGTTCGCGATGCCATGTAAAAACGCCCGTGCCACGTCGCGGATATGAATGTAGTTACGCTTGAAATGCCCTTCAAAAACGACCACAGCCCGATCGTGGACCGCGCGGTAGACAAAATCGTTCACCAACAGATCGATGCGCATTCGCGGGGACATGCCGAATACCGTGGCGAGGCGGAAGCTGATGCTGTTTTCCCGCGCCAGCACGGCTTCCTCCGCCCGGACCTTCGTGACCCCATAACTGGAAATCGGTTTAAGTGGTGTTTCTTCGGTGCAGAATTTTCCCTTTTCGCCGATGCCGTAGCCACTGTTGGTCACCGGCATGATAAGCCATTGTTGTTTTCCGGCGAGGCGGCAAAGCAATTCGACCGCCTCCTGGTTGGTGGTCCTGGTGGCGATGGGATCGGTGCTGCAAAGCGGCACACCGACCAGTGCGGCGAGGGGAATAATCAAATCCGCCTTCGCCACGAGCGGTTTGAGCAGCGCCTCGTCCCGGCCATCGCCGCGGACCACCTGAAAGGTTTCGTAAGGGCAACAGTCCAGCAGACTGTTCTGGTTGAAATAAAAATTATCCAACACCGTTACTTCGTGGCCCTCGGCCAGAAGTGTGGGTGTCAAAACCGAACCAAGATAACCGGCGCCGCCGGTGACGAGGATTTTCATCTGGTCCCGCAGTTTAAGCGGTAGACCGGATTTTGAAAACAAAACTCTCGCTTTCTTCTCCGGACCCTCAACAATACGTCAGCCGCCAATGATAAAATTTCTGCTCAGTGTTTGGAGCCTGGCCAAACCCTATCGGCTGCGATTGTACCTCGGGGTGCTGACCGGCATCCTCAGCGGGTTGGTGTCTCCCCTGTTGATCGCGACCATCATGTTCGTGTACAGCGCGGTTTTCCCGTCGCGCGACCCGTCGGGCGCAGTGCAGTTGCCGATGCAGAAATTGCCCATGTTCGTACAGGACTGGTTTCACACGGCTAGCCAGGCGCTGGAAAGCGGCGTGCAGGTGCATCCGTGGACGATGGCGGTAACTTGGACCGTGGTTGCCCTCGTCGCGGCCATTCCGGTCATCATGTTCTTACGCGGTTTCTTTGGCTATCTGAACGTCTATCTGCTGCAATGGGTGGCCAGCCGCACCATCGGCGATTTGCGGGTCCGGCTCTTTGGGCATCTGTTGAATTTGTCGACCGGTTTTCACAACCAAAATGCCTCCGGCCAGCTCATCTCCCGGGTGGTCAACGACACCAGCATGCTGCAAGTGATCCTGAACAATGCCACCTCCATTATCGTTCGCGACCCGGTGCAACTGATCGGCTTGCTCGCCTTGCTGTTTTGGGAACAACCCAAACTGACCCTCCTCACGGTCATCGTGCTGCCGGTGTGCCTGGTTCCGATTATCATCTTCAGCCGCAAAATCCGCCGTTCCAGCCGAGAAATGCAGACGCAATTTGCGGACCTCACCCAAACCATGACCGAAGCCTTTACCGGCCATCGCATTGTCAAAGCTTACAATCTCGAGGAGGTCGTCACGGCGGATTTTCAAAATATCATCCGTCGGTATGTCAGTCATTACATGCGCATTGTGCGCGCACAAAGTATCCCCAGTCCGCTCATTGAATTCTTTGGCTCCTGCGGTGTGGCGCTGCTGTTGACGTACCTGATCTGCCGGCCGGAAGGCCATCCCAACCCTGCCAGTTTCCTGCAATTAATCGGCAGCGTTTTCCTGATTTATCCGCCGCTGAAAAATCTGAACATGCTGCAAAACTGGATTATCCAGGCCCGCGCCGCCAGCGAACGCGTTTTCGAATTGCTCGATACCCTCAACACCGTGCCCGAACCGGCGCAGCCGAAGACGCTCCGTGCGGCTGGCGCCGATATCGTCATTGAAAACGTCGACTTCGACTATGGTGACAAGCCGGCACTGCAGGACATCAAGCTTACTGTCAAATCCGGTCGGCTGGTTGCGCTCGTCGGCGCCAGCGGTTCCGGCAAGACCACCTTGTCCAATCTGTTGCTCCGCTTTTACGACCCGAAGCGCGGCGCCATCCGCATTGGAGGCGTGGACATCCGGGAGGTCTCCACTCGCGATCTCCGCAGCCAAATCGCCGTCGTCACCCAGGAAATCGTTTTGTTCGATGATACCGTCCGCCGGAACATCGAGTTGGGCCGACCCGGCGCGACCAACGACGAAATCACCGCCGCCGCCCGGCATGCATACGCCTACGATTTCATCATGCAGAGACCGGAAGGCTTCGACACCTTGATTGGTGAAAAGGGCGTGATGCTTTCCGGCGGTCAGCGCCAGCGGATTGCCATT
>JBGPDH010000336.1:0-3397 GCA_041482195.1 Verrucomicrobiia bacterium | reverse complement strand
GCGGATTGTCCGGGTGCATCTTGACACTGTCCTTGGACGGGAAGTCCGTGCCGGAATCATCGGGCGACTGGAAAGTCGCCCGAACCCGCGGACAGGAATGTCCGCGCTACGTAGCGCCGGCTTTCCAGTCCCGCAGAGCGGGATTCCGGGGACTTTCCAGTCCCCGGGTAAGAACCGTGTCCAGATGCACCCGGTTGCCCTGACCCGATGAAAAAATCCTGAGTGATTTTGCCGGGATCGGTGTAACATAGGGAACGGCATCCGGATGAGACGCCGATACACAACTGACATCATTTGATAATATGGGGAGGAACAACACATTTATGAACCGGTTAAAGATCATCTTGCTGGCTGTCGTGGTTGCATTCCTGGGCAACGGCACCGGGCGCGCGGCGGACCATTCCGCCTTGACTGCACCGGTGAAATCCGTTTATGGCGATTACCTGAAAATTCAAGCCAGCCTGGCCAACGATTCCCTGACCGGCGTGCTCGAAAATGCGGAAGCCATTGTGAAAGCAGTTCAAAGCGACGCGAACTCGCTGCCGGCTTCGGTCGCTACCGAGGCGGGAACCCTGGCGAAGGCAGCGGATTTAAAATCGGCCCGGGTTGCGTTCAAATCGCTGAGCGATTCACTCATTAAATACCTTGCCGATCACTCGGCCAAAGATGCTTACGTAGAGGTTTATTGCCCAATGGCCCGCGCCAGCTGGCTGCAAGTGAACCGGAAAGTGAATAATCCGTATTTCGGACAAGCCATGGCGAGCTGCGGGGAAATTAAAAATTAAGACCATGCCCGGATTACAGTACAAAATTGGCGCGTTAACCGCTCACCCATCGCTGTCGGTAAACACGCCAAAAATTGACAAGAAGAAGCCAAAAGTGGTTGAGCTTCTTTTAAACGATGGGGTGATATTCGAAACGTGAAAACGGTACTGGCCATTGTTTGCAGCCTGTTGCTGACGGGGACACCCCTTGTCCTGACGCAGGCACAGGCGGCCAGTGTCGTTCGCGTCGCGCCTGCCTGCCATTGCGGCGGGGCTTGCTGCGTCGCGACACCCTCCCCGGAGTCACAGCCTGTCCCTGCGACTCCGGTTTCTAATCCATCGCAAAACCAGCTTTTGACCCCGGTACCGGCGGTTTGGGTTTGGACTTTACCCAACATCCCGACAACTAAACTTTTTACTCTTTTTTCTTCGCCACGTCTGGCAAATGCCGACCCGCTTTATGCGCGGCATTGCGCCTTGCTGATCTGACTTCTTATTTCCACGCCCGCAGTGTGTCCTGAGCCGGACATCGGGCGCTCATCTTTCGACTCCACGGTTTTTTGCCCGTGTATCCCTGGAAATCCGCCGTCTGCGCACAAACAGCGGAAACTGAAACCGAAAACAACTAAAAAAACATGAAAACGAAAACTGTATTAATGATTGTCCTGGCCGCCGTCATCGGCGGAGGCGTCCTGTGGGTTGCGCCGTATCGCATAATGGCGGCGGACACCACGTCCACCAGCCACAAAATCCTTTACTACACCTGCCCAATGCACCCGTCTGTCAAATCCAACAAACCGGGACAATGTCCGATTTGCGGCATGAGTTTGGTACCGGTTTATGATACCAAGAGCGGCGCCGGCACAAATACTCCGCCGACCGTGACGAACACCAATGCACCAGTGGCCACGGGATCGGGTTGCTGCGGTTCCGGAGGTTGCCATTGAACTGAAGGTTATGAGGCTAAAAGCTGTTTTGTATTTTGCGATGCTGGTCATGGGCATATTTGCCCTGGCCGGTTGCCGGGGTGTGCAAACCTCTGCCGAAAAGCAGGCGCGCCATGATTTGGGGGCCATCGCCGGCGAATACCGCCCTGGCCATCAACGTCCGGCATTGCCTGAATTGACGCCGGACTCGAGCCTCAGCAATTTCCTCGCCTATGCCCTCCTGAACTCACCGGCGGTCGAAGCGTCGTTTTACGACTGGTCGGCCTCCGTCGAAAATATTACGGTGACGCGTTCGCTGCCGGACCCGCAGTTGACCTTCCAAGCTTACATCCAGGACACGATCACTTCAATCATGCCGGGGCTTTTCCAGAGCTTTCCGGGCCCCGGCAAGCTCAAGGCACGCGCGGGGGTTGCCGCCGCCGAAAGCCAGGCCAAATATTTCACCTTCGAAAGCACCGTACTGCAGGCCGCGTTCAACCTGAAGCGCGCTTATTACCAACTCGGCCTGTGGGAGGAACAACTTCGCCTTAAACGCGAATTATTGTCACTGCTGGAAAACCAGGAGCGAGTGGCACGCGCACAAAACGAGGCAGGCCTCGCCTCCCTGGCGGATTTACTGCGCGTCCAAAACGCCTCCGGCCGTGCTCGCACCGAACTTGCCAATCTGGAGGATTCACGCCGTCCATTGCTCGAAAATTTCAAGGCGGCGTTGGGTCTGGCGCCGGGGCAACCGGCCCCCCCCATGCCAGCGCATTTTGAACTGAGCCGGGAAAATCCCAACCCCGACGAACTGCTCCGGACAGCGTTCGCGCATAACCCGCAACTGGCGGCCATGGAAGCCGACGTGCGCACCGCCGAAGCCAGCATCGCCGTGGCTTACAAGGAACGCGTGCCGGATTTCAACGTGGGCCTGTCCGCCGACGTTTACTCCCCACCGTTCTACTGGCCACAAGCCGGCATGACACTGCCGATCTGGCGCGACAAAATCGCGGCGGAGATCGCACAGGCCAAGGCCGGCGAACTGGCCGCAGGATCGCGGCTGAAGGCGGCACAGATTGATTTGGCCGTCAATTTCGCCGAGAAATCGTTTGCCTATCGTCAGACCGGCCGCAATCTGGCACTGATCGAAGGCGAACTGATCCCCAAGGCGCGTCAATCGCTGGAAACCGTTCGCGCCAGTTACTGCACGGGTACGATGAATTTCTCCGCCCTGACGGACACGGAACAGATGCTGTTGGAATTGCAGCTCGAAGCGGCCCAAACCCGCACCGACCGTGAAATCGCGCTGGCGGACTTGTCCGTCATGGTCGCCGGCTTGCCGCCGGCCAACGCGCCACTTTTGTCGAATGCCTCACAACCTTGAAATTTTATGAACTCGCATTGGAAACTGATTCCCCTTGGGATCCTGCTCTTCGTCATCGCAGGTCCCGGGTTGTTTGCGGCTGACGATTCGCGCCAGCCGGACACCACCAACACGATAACCGCCGATTCCGGGAAGACGCTTTATACCTGCGGGATGCATCCATGGATTATTCAGGATCATCCGGGCAATTGCCCGATCTGCGGCATGAAACTGGAACCGGTCCACAAAACGGGTGGCGCAGCAGGGCCGACGGCTTCAACAGCCATCGCCATCGATCCCGCGACAATCCAGTTGATGAACCTCCAGACAGCGGAAGTAATCCG
>JBGPDH010000335.1:0-3405 GCA_041482195.1 Verrucomicrobiia bacterium | reverse complement strand
AAGCAGGGAACCCCCACCCGGAATGGTGTTGGTCAGGATCGGCCACCAGTTGAAAAGATTCGAGGAGGCCTGCACGACGCAATTGCTCCCGGCCGGGGCGTTGAGAACGAAATGGAATATGCCATTGCTCAGGCCCATGCCGTTCAGAATGATCTGCGTCTGGTGAATGGTCTGCACATACACGCCGTTGGGATACGGGCTTTTATCGGCGTCATTGGAGGCGACCAGGAGACGGATTGTGGCTTGACCGGCCGGCGCCTGGTTCGTATCCACCACCACACTGACATCCTGATAGCCCGGGGCCGGAATATCGAACGGAACGGCCGGCACAAAGTGGATCCAGGGAGCGTTGGTTTCCAGGGTAATCGAAGTCACCGTCAGCTTTCCGGCGCCGTCGTTGTAGATGCGGAAGGTCCGGCTGCGGTCGGGCAGGCTCTGAATCGCCCGTTCCAGGTTCACGCGCGGCCGGGTAATTGCCACCTTGGTATCGGTGACCGGGTCACCGGTTGACACCAACAGGTTCTTGACTTGCTGGGGGGTGAGGAAATTGCCCGTCCGCGCTTTGGCGGCGGACTGGAGGCACGCCACGGAGCCGGCGGCAAACGGACAGGCGGCGGAGGTTCCGCTGAAAGATTCATCGTAATCGCCGCTTGAGATTCCCCCTGAGCCGACGATGTCGGTCGTGTAAAGCTCGTCTCCGGGAGCGAGCAAACTCAAAAAGTCCGATATGTTCGAATAAGCGGTCACTTTATCCGGGGCTGACACATCGTCGACATAGTACCCGCTTCCGCAGCCGCTGGTGGCAATTTTTGGCGCACAGGTCGCGGCATTGACGCAGGGAGAAATATGGCCAAAGGCCGCGTCAAATACTGCCCCCACGGAAATCACGCTTGAAATACAGGACGGGAAAGCAATGGAATCGCAATAGCCATCATTGCCGGAAGAGACCAGGACGGTGATGCCCGCCGCGATGGCGTTGCTGGCGACAGCAGTCATGGACGGGAGTTGGTTATCGCACGGCGAAAGGAAGCGTCCGCCGCCAAAGCTCATGCTGATAACCATAATCGGGTAATCAGGGTTGTCGTTCCGGTGGGAAACACACCAATCCCAGGACGCCTCTTCGGCATCGGTGCTGGCGCTGCCGCCGGTACCAGAAGTTATTTTAAGAGCATAGAGTTTGGCGTTGTAAGCCACGCCTCCGATGTAATCGCCGACGGTCCCGAGATCACCCGCGGCGATGCCGGCACAACACGTGCCATGCGCCTGGGTATTCGGCAGGGGATCAGCATCATTGTCCCCAAAATCGTAGCCTCCGAGCACCTTACTGTTGGGAAATCCGCCGCCGCCGAGACGCGGATGGTTGTAATCAACGCCCGTGTCGCAAATGGCAATGGCCATTCCCGCCCCGTTGTAGGCCGAGCGATAGGTCATTCCATGAGCGAGTGGGATACTTTGCGCCATGTGAGGTTCCAATATGTAAATCGGCTCAATGGAAACGACGCGCGGATTTGCCTGTAACACTTTCAGTCCTTCTGGAGTGACTTCAGCGGAGAAGCCGGCGAGATTTTCGAAACGATGGCGCAACTTCAGGTGCCGAGCCGGAATGCTGTCGAGCACCTCGCGTTGCACGGCATACACGTTGGTATGCAGCGATTTTAACGAGGCGGCGGAAGCGAAATCTGTCGCCGCCCGGGCACCCTGGGGCAAGCTCAGATTGACGGTGACGGCCACAGTCGGGCTCTGGTCGAAGCCACTGGTGATATCATTCGGATAGAGGAGTTTTTGCTCCTCCGGCAGCGCTGGCGGCGGTTCGGCGGCGGAGGCAGCCTGCGTTCCGGAAGTGGAACCAGAGGCGTACGAGGACCCGGAGCCTGATCCGGTGATGGTGAAGGCGAGCGTGAGGGGTTCAATCCGGATTTGGGGACCCAGCGTGATGAAGTCCATGTTTCCGCCCCAGTTCGTACCTCCGCCATTATAGGCGACGGCGCGGTAATGATAGGACGTTTCGGCGGTCAATCCGGTGAGGTTGAAATGCATGTTTGTGGCTGCGGCTCCGAAAGATTGATGTGACGTGGTGCTGCCGTAGTTGGTGGTGGTGCCGTAATCAAACCACGCGTACCCCGCCCCCGAATGAGGATCAACCCAGGCTTTCAGCAGCACCGACGTGTCCACGATGGAAGTGGCCGCCAGGGTCTGAACGGTGGGCGGCGCCTGCAGGACGGCAAGCAGTTTGATGTACGAGTTGTCGCTTTCACTGCTCTCGGAAACCGCCGAGCCGGTGTCGGTCTCCAGGGTGATGGTGTGAAGCCCGACGTTCAGCGCGCCGATGAGAAAATTCGTTATGGAAACGTAACTGGAGGGCGCCAGCGGCGGCGGGTTGGTCCAGGTGTTCCGCAGGACGCCGTCCACGAATAGCGTAGTGGAAAAACCGTTCGACACCGCCGCGGTGCCGGTGTTACCGACCGCCCAGGCCGCATATAGTATATCGGCCGAGGTGGGGGATGATGTGTCGTTCGTCGCCCCGGCGTTGGTGGAAATCACCACCTTGTCCGACCAGCCGGGGGGCTGATAAGGCGCCAGATTGGGTTGCGCCGGCGGGCTGACCGTAAACTGGCGGGTATAAGTATTGTCCAGTTCATTGGACTCAGTGATGGTGCCGGTTGAATCGACAATAAGCATGAGCGTGTGCAATCCCAGACTGAACGTACCGATGGAGTAATCGCTCACCTGGGCGTAGGTATTGGTTCCCAGGGGCGGGTCGGTGTACCAGGACGTTCTCAGGGACCCGTCCACATACAGGGCTGTGTAGAATCGCGCCGCGGTGGCGGCCGCACCGTTGTTGATGACCGCCCAATCCACATAAACCGTGTCGGACGGGGTAATCAGAGGGCTGTTGGTGGTCGTGCCAGTAATCCCCGAGACCACAATCTTGTCCGACCAGCCGGGCGGCTGGTAGGGATCCAGATTGGGTTGCGCCGGTGGATTCACCACGATGGTCTTCGTGTATCCGTTGTCGGCCTTGGTGCTTTCGGTAATCATCCCTATCCAATCGTTGGTAAGGGTCAGCGTGTGGGTTCCCGCAGTGAGCGAGCCGAGGGCATAATCGGTGACCATCGCAGACGAGCCCGCATTCAATGCGCCGACGGTCCAGAAAGTTTTAAACCCGCCATCCACGTAGAGTGCGCTGTAAAAAGTGCTGCCGGTGCCCGCATCTCCATTGTTGATAACGGCCCAGTCCAGATACAACGAGTCCGAGGTGGTGAATGACGGACTGTCCGTCGTGGTGCCGGTGGTCGTCGACACGACAATTTTATCCGACCAGCCGGCCGGTTGATACGGAGTCAGGTTTGGGAGACCGAGGGCATTTAGCGGGTAGATGACGGCCATCAGAATCAAAGCCATCTT
>JBGPDH010000334.1:0-3428 GCA_041482195.1 Verrucomicrobiia bacterium | reverse complement strand
CCGCGCGGTCGTTCAAAGTGAGTGGTGAACGGTAAATCGTCAACGCCGAAATCACAGCCGGGATTCATGCACAATCGCCAATCCCTTGATTAAATCCACGGCGCGCGCCAGGACCGGGTCCCCGATCACGGACACCGGCTTGGACGCGGTTTTGGCGGGCACGGACGGCGTCGGACCCCCATCGCCGTCCTTCAATTTTTGCCGTACCAAGTCCGCCTCACTGGTGTGGTCTACAAAGGGCAGAAAGTCGTTGGTGGCGACCGTCGAAGGTGCGTCGATCCGGGCCAGCGTCACATAGGGATTCTTCATATACGCGCGTTCGTCATCCGGATTCACCGACACCACAATGTCCGGGGACACGTGTGAAATCACGCTGCCATTGCCCAGCCTGACCGGCCTGGTGGCGATGCGCAGTTGTTCGCCATTGCTGAGCGGAAAATCCATGGTGGTCATTGCCAGACCCGCCGTGGGATTGCCGATAATCAATCCCGCGTCCGCTTCCCGCAACGCCGCCGCCAACGCCTCCGCCGCGCCCGTGGTTTTGCCGTTGACCAGCACCATCAACGGACCGGAAATGGGCTCCCTGGCCGGCCGGGATTCTTCCATTTGCTTGCCCCATTTCAGCAACGGCATTTTTTTGGCCACAAACAAATCCGCCGCCGCGACTGCCGCCGCGTAATCGTTGCCGTCGGCGAAACGCAAATCGAGCGCCATCCCGACGATTTTGTTGGTGGCCGTCATGGCATGATAAGTCTTTTTCAATTGACCCGCCAGGTCGTCTCCGACCTGCCCTACGTGCAGGTACGCCACGTTGCTTTCAAGGACGGCCGAGTTGATTAATTGCGCCCCGCTGTGGGAGACCGTCTTTTCCTCCGATGCGCCAACGATTGTCGCCCGGCCATGCAATTGCTCCAGCAAACCGTTGACTGCAGCGGAGTTCAACTCGGCTTCGGTCAGGCCCGGAGCATTCGCCCGGAGCAAGTCGTAAACCTGGTTGAATTCCGGCGCTGTGCCGGCCGCTTCCGACTGCGCCAGCCCAACCGCCGTCAGCAGGCCCGCGGATGTCAGCGAAAATAGCTTTAAAAACCGTCGTGTCATGACCGCCCAAAATGGTTCACAAATGGCCCGAAGTAAAGCGGCAACCAACTTGATTTCTGTAGCAGCCGAGGTGACGAGGCTCTCGACTAATTTGTGAATGGCCAACAAAACCTCCCGGTTTTTTGTCGGATTCCAGCCGCCGGCGACGATATACTTTTAAAAGCATGACAAGCGATCTGGATTTGCTTGAAAAGTTCGCGCGCGAAAATTCGCAGGATGCCTTTGGCGAAATTGTCCGGCGCCATCTGGATTTGGTGTACGCCGCTGCGTTGCGCCAGGTCCGGTCGCCGCAACTGGCCGAGGAAATTGCGCAATCCGTTTTCGCGGATCTGGCGCGCGCGGCCGCGAAACTGAGGCCGGACACCCTGTTGACCGCATGGCTGTATGCCGTCACGCGCCGGACGGCCATTGACGTCATCCGCAAGGAATCACGCCGCCAATCACACGAGCAAATCGTCGCGGAGAGGAATAACATGAACGCGACCCCGGGCGAATGGACGCAAATGTCGCCGTTGCTGGACGACGCGATGGCCACGCTCGACGAGGCGGATCGCAACGCGGTTCTGCTCCGTTACTTTGAAAATAAGAGTTTGCGTGAAGTCGGCGCAGCCCTGGGCACGAGTGATGATGCGGCACAGAAGCGAGTCAGCCGCGCCGTGGACCGGCTGCGTGAATTTTTCTCGAAACGCAACATTACGATTGGTGCCAGCGGGCTGGTTGTTTTGATCTCCGCCAACGCCGTTCAATCCGCACCCGCTGGTTTGGCCATCGCCATTTGTTCCGCCGCCCTGACCGGCCCGGCCATTTCCGCTCCAACCGCTATCGCGACAACCAAAGTGATTGCCATGACTGCACTGCAAAAAACGCTCATCGCGGCCACCGTCACCGTGCTGGCCGGGGCGGGAATTTACGAAGCCCGTCACGCCGCTCAACTGCATGATCAAGTTCAAAGACTTCAGCAACAACAAGCGCCGCTGGTGGAACAGCTTCAGCAATTGCAAAAAGAGCGTGATGACGCGACGAATCAATTGGCCGGATTGCTCGCGGAAAACGAACAACTCAATCGCAACACCGATGAATTGCTCAAGCTGCGCAACGAAGTCGGCTTGCTTCGCGAACAATTAAACCGCACCAGGGCCGGGGCGGAGCACGCCGCGCCGCAAATCAAATTTGATCTCCCGTATTCCCGCCGGGATGAATGGTCCGAGAAAGGAACCGACACCCCGCTGCACACGCTGTTTACCATGCTTGGGGCCATAAAGCAGAAAGACGAAAATCGGCTCAACCAGATTGTCTTGCGGACGAACCCGGCTTACACACTCGATCAACTGATCCTTCCTAAAACCAGTTGGGATGACGCTGTGGCCATCCAAATTGTCAGCGAGGGCGAGTTTATGCCGTATACGGGAAACGCATGGCAAGACGAGGCGCAGATTGAGGCCATTCTTGAAGAACGACAGATCGATAATCTCGGCGAGACGCACACCAACCAAACTGTGGAGCGCTGGTCTTTGATGAAGACAAATAATCAGTGGCTTCTTACCGGATTACGTTGACCGT
This sequence comes from Verrucomicrobiia bacterium, assembly GCA_041482195.1. Taxonomy (GTDB): domain Bacteria; phylum Verrucomicrobiota; class Verrucomicrobiia; order Limisphaerales; family UBA11358; genus UBA11358. Next base: position 770 of record JBGPDH010000334.1, on the reverse strand, counting down.
AGGTGCCCTCCGTTTTGCGTCAAAGGCCTTCTACGTGCACTCGTTCATAACGCTTTTGCCGCAATGTCGCGGCGGAATTGTACGCCTTCAAAACAGATTTTTTCAACCGCCGTGTAGGCGGCGTTTTGCGCCGATTTTAAATCCCGGCCCAAAGCAGTGACCCCTAGAACGCGACCGCCGTTTGTGACAATTTCATTTCCATTTTTGGCCGTGCCGGCGTGGAAAACTTTCGTATCCGGCAATTTCGCCGCTTCGGCCAGACCAAGAATCAGTTTGCCTTTTGGATAACTGCCCGGATAACCGCCGCTCGCCATCACCACGCAAACGGAAGCTTGTGTACTCCATTTCAATTCCATTTTGCCGAGCATACCGTCCACGCTGGCGTCGAGCAGTTCGACCAGGTCGTTTTCCAGGCGTGTGAGATAAACCTGCGTTTCCGGATCTCCAAAGCGGGCATTGAATTCCAAAACCTTCGGCCCGGATTTCGTGAGCATAATGCCGGGATAAAGGATGCCACGGAAATCAATTCCCTCGGCCGCGCAACCGCGCATGAACGGCTCAAGAATCTTGCGGCCGGTTTCCGCCAATTCCGTTTCGCTCAAGAACGGCGTCGGCGAATAGGTGCCCATGCCGCCGGTGTTGAGACCGGCGTCGCCGTCCAGCGCGCGCTTGTGGTCCTGCGACGTCGGGAACAGTTTCGCCGTTTTGCCGTCGCACAACGCATGCAGCGAAATCTCCGCGCCTTCGAGAAATTCCTGGATGACGATGTT
>JBGPDH010000333.1:0-3439 GCA_041482195.1 Verrucomicrobiia bacterium | reverse complement strand
TTTATTTTATTTTATTTGGTAAATACGCACTCTGTTTTTTGGACGGCGCCTAATTGCCGCCGATTTAATCGCGCGGACGTGTCCGCGCACGCCAAAAGTTTCGGCAAAAGTCAGAGCCGACTCGTCCCGCCCTGCGGGACTGCTACGAATCGTTGCTTCACTTCGCCAAATAATACTTCTGGGCGTACTCCTTGACCATGCGGTCGGTGGTGAATTGCGGCACGAGTGTGACCATGGCGCGACGGATGCGTTGAATCCATTGGCGTGGGATGCCCTGTTCATCGCGATCGAAAAACATCGGGATCACCTGTTCGGTGAGCGTTTGGTAGAGGTTCGCGCTGTCCAGCCGGTCCTGTTCTTCGATGTTGTCCGGATGCGAATCCTCGCCGATCGCGAACCCGTTCGTCTGGTCGTAGCCTTCGCGCCACCAGCCGTCGAGGATGCTCAAGTTCAAACAACCGTGGCAACCTGCCTTCATGCCGCTGGTACCGGACGCTTCGAGCGGCCGGCGCGGATTATTCAGCCAGATGTCGCAGCCCGACGCCATCTGGCGGGCGACGTGGACATCGTAATTTTCGACAAAGACGAGGTATCCGGCCAATTCGCTGTGCTTGCCCAGGTGGATGATTTGCTGGATGAATCGCTTGCCTTCGTCATCACGCGGATGGGCTTTGCCGGCGAAGATGAACTGGATGGGCCGGTTTTTATCGCGCGCGAGTTTCACGATGCTGTCGAACTGCTGGAAAATCAGCGGCGCGCGTTTGTAGGTGGCGAACCGGCGCGCGAAACCGATGGTCAACGCGTCAGGATTCAACAGGTGATCGAAGCGGATGAAATCGCCCGGCCCGAGTCGCTGGTGCTGGAGCAACAGCCGGCGGCGGACAAATTCAATCATTTCGCGCCGCAACCGATAACGCAGCGCCCACAGTTCCTCGTCGGAGACAAAATCCGGGTCGGTCATCTTTTCCCAGAATTCGGCTGAATTGACCGCGGCCGCCCAGTTCGAACCGAATTTCTCGCGACAGGACGCGGCGGCATTGTCTTTGCCTTCGATCAACTTCCTGCGCCAGAACTGGCGCACCGGCCCTTTCATCCAGCCGAGCAGATGAATGCCGTTGGTGATATGGCCAATCGGAACTTTCTCGACCGGCACTTTCGGGTAAAGATCGTGCCACATGTGGCGGCTGACGTCACCGTGGAGTTCGCTGACTCCATTGGCGGCATGTGACAATTTCAGCGCGAGCACCGTCATGCAAAACGGTTCCTTGGCGTCCTTCGGATTCTCCCGGCCGAGCGCCATGACGTCGGCCAAGGGGACGGACCATTGTGTCTGAAAAAGTTGAAAAGCGTAGTCCATCAGCTCCGGATCGAAGCGATCGTGCCCGGCTTCCACTGGCGTATGGGTAGTGAATATGCATTGGGCTTTGGTTGCCGCTTGCGCGTCTGCAAAATCCTGGCCGGCGGCCATTTTTTCTCGAATTAATTCCAGCGTGAGAAAAGCCGCGTGACCTTCATTCATGTGGAACACGGAGGGTTGCACGCCGAGCTTGCGCAGCAGGCGCACGCCGCCGATGCCGAGCAGGATTTCCTGCATGATGCGCATGGACTTGTCGCCGCCATAGACGCGCGCGGTCAGGTCGCGAAAGTGCTGCGGGTTTTCCGGCAGGTTGGTGTCGAGCAGATAAACCGGCACCCGCCCGACGTTCACCCGCCACGCCCGGAAGCGGACGCGGTTCATGTCAATCTCCAGGTCCAGTACCAACGGCTGGCCATCCTGATCCAGCACCGGTTCCAGCGGCACGTTTTGCGGGTCGATCAGATTGTAAAATTCGGTCTGCCAGTTGTTGCTGTCCACGGCCTGTTGAAAATAGCCTTCGCGATAAAACAGGCTGATGCCGATGAAGCCGAGCCCGAGGTCGCTGGCGGATTTCGCATGGTCACCGGCGAGGATTCCCAGGCCACCGGCGGAAATGGGCAACGATTCGTGGAGGCCGAATTCGGCGGAAAAATAGGCGACCGGGTTCTGGTGCAGATGCGGGGCGTTTTTGTGTCCCCAGGTGTTCTGCTCATTCAAGTACGCCCCGAAATTTTCCAGGACACCCCGTGCGTGGCATTCAAAATCTTCGTCCCGCAACCGCACGCGCAGTTCGTAGTCCGAGACCTCGCGCAGGACGGCGACGGCGTTGTGAAACAGGTTCTGCCAGCCGCGGGGAGAAAGTTCATAAAAAAGGTCCTGCGCTTCCTGGTCCCAGCTCCACCAAAGATTGCGGGACAATTTTTGCAACCCCGCGACAAGTTTGTTTAATTCCGCAACCGCGAGCGGTTTTTTCGTCATAGGTTCTGAAATTCCTTAATAAACGTACCGGCTCCCTGGCCGTTCGTTGCGCTGACATTAAAGTCCGGTGTGCGCTTCGGCAAATAAATTTTCCTGCGGGCCGGTGGAGTTGAGGTCCTCATCCTGGAAGGTGTCCATCCATTGCCCGGGTTTAAACGAGACTTTTCTGAATTCTCTTATCGCTTCAGCCCGGTACTTTTGTTGGCCGGGCGGGTGCGCTGGATGTCCAGGTTTTGCCGGGAGACCGTCAACTGATAAAAAAGCGACCGGTTCAGGTGTTTCGACGCCGTTTCCAGCAGGTCCTGCCAGCCGTTGTAGGCCAGGCTGATCTGACACTTCGTGTTGTCGCCTGTGAAGCAATTCACTTCATTGCTGTCCGGTTTAATATGAAATGAAACGATATTGCTCCACGCCACCCGCGTTTCCCCGCCAAAGAGTTTTGGTTTAATCAGTCCGTCGTCCGTCACGACGACAAAATCGCGCATGGCTTGCAAGGGAGCGACCAGAACCAGGACAGCCATCAACAGCCAGCCCGCTTGCAAGAGAAGCTTCATCAATAGGGATTGGCCGGAAAAAATGTCAGGCACAAAAAAGAAGGCCAGGACAATGAATAGAAGGAACAGCCAAAAGCACAGGAAAACCAGGCGATTGGCGGCAGTGCGGGTCATGCGAATGCCGCGATAATAATGGTCAACCTTGCCGTGAGGTTTTGCGCACTTGCGATACCAGCGATTGAGTCGTTTGACAATCGCCTGGGCTATGCCGGGATCAACCATTGTACGCGTTATGCCTGATGTCCCTGATTTGTCGAGCAGATTTGGAGACTGGAGAAACGAAAATCAGCGCCCGACGGTGATTAAAGCATCAAGGACCGAGGACACCGCGATAAAAGCGGTGCGAGTAAAACGCGGAGTTCGGGTCGGCGAAATCGTAAATGCCGACGTCGTTGGTCAGCACCGGCGTCCAGGTGGTGAGATTGGTTGAGGCTTGAATCAGGTTGGTGAGGCCGGCAATGCCGACCAGCCGGACCTGGAACTGGCCGTTGGTGAGCCGGGCGGGATTGATCAGTTTCGGTGTATTAAAATTAATTTGTCCGTTCCAGCG
>JBGPDH010000332.1:0-3507 GCA_041482195.1 Verrucomicrobiia bacterium | reverse complement strand
CAGGCGGATGTTCACGCCGAAACTGTTCTCCGGTCCGGCGCCTTCGTGCCCGGCCTGCATGATGCCGGGTCCGGCGCCGGTGATGACCATGAACCCGGCCTTCACAATTTTACGCCCGAATTCGACGGCCTGTTGATATTCCTGATTGCCGGGCCGGGTCCGCGCCGAACCGAAGATGGTGACTTTGCGGATGTGGGCGTAGGGTGCGAACAATCGGAAGGAATAGCGTAACTCGCGCAACGCCGTTTGGATAACGCGCACGTCCCCGGTGTCCTTCACGTCGGCCAGCAGTTTCAGCGCGTTTTCAATGATGTCGGCGACTTCTTTTTCGTTATGGCCACCGCCTTTGAAAGCGATCAGTTCCTGGATACGGTTTTGCAGTTCGAGCTCGGCGGCGGACCGGGCCACCGGTTTCCTTTTGTTCATGCGGTCAGAATAGCTTTACTGGTTGCAATTGCAACGCCGCCCGGGTGGCCTGATTTACCCATTGACGTGCCGGCGTGGAAAAGCCAGACTGCGTGCCCCATTTTGCCGGTTCCGTGGTGTTCCGGCGCAGAAAGGAAGTGAGTAGCGTTGACTGAAATTAAACTGAAAAAAGGCGAGTCTGTGGACCGGGCATTGCGCCGGCTGAAGAAAAAAGTGGACCGCGAGGGCACTTTGAAGGTCGTGCGCAATCATCGGCATTTTGAAAAGCCGAGTGAGAAGCGACGCCGCAAGGAAAAAGCCGCGCGCTTTTCCGCGATGCTGACCGCACGCTACGCGGATTTGTAATTGGTAATTTGTGAACCGTTGATTCGTTAAATCGTTGCATCGTGGCGACGGTTTAACGATTCTCCATTTAACGATTCACGTCCCGGGCCATGTACTCGTTTTCCACGTGCTGGAATTCCCACCGTCACACCGACGGCCGCGCCATGCTGCGTGAAATTCGCGAGCTGGGTTTTGAGTATGCCGAACTCAGCCACGGGGTTTCCATCAGCCTCATGCCGGGCATTCTGACCGCGGTGAGCGCGGGTGAAATCAAAATTTCCAGCCTGCACAATTTCTGCCCGCTACCGATGGGGGTAACCCATGCCGCGCCGAATTTGTACGAATTCTCCGCCGAAAAAGACTACGAACGCGAGCTCGCGATCCGGTACACGCTCCAGACATTTGAATTTGCCCGGCGTGTCCAGGCGCCGGCCGTGGTGCTGCACTTAGGCAGCATGGAGTTGAAGGATTACACTGGCCGGTTGTGCGACCTGCTTGAACAGGATGGAAATCCGACATCCAAATTCGAAAAGCTCCGCGCCGAAGCCACCGCCCGGCAGGAGGCGGTAAAGGGAAAATTTGTTGCGCGCATGTATGACACATTGCGCAAACTTCTGCCCGAAGCTGAAAAGCGCCATTTAAAACTCGGCTGTGAAAACCGGCAGGCGCTGGAGGAAATTCCGCTTGAGAGTGATTTCATAACTTTCTTCCGCGAGTTTACCAGCCCGAGCGTGGCCTACTGGCACGACCTCGGCCACGCGCAAATCAAGGAAAACCTCGGCCTCATCCGGCACGTGGACCATCTGAAATCGCTGGCCGACCGTCTGGTCGGTTTTCACATTCACGACGTGCAATTTCCTGACCGCGACCATGCCGCGCCCGGCACCGGTATGATTGATTTTGCCGCACTCAAGCCGTTCGTAAAACCGGAGCACATCAAGGTGTTCGAACTCAACCCGGGATTGCCGGTGGAAAAGGTCAAGGCCGGCATTGCGCATGTCAAAAAAATCTGGGGCGACAGTTGAATTTGTAGCCGCGTTTGTCAAAACGCGGATCTGTCCGCCGTTTTACAACGGCGGCTACGGTTTGCGGTGCGGCCCGCAAATTGCATATCGTAAATTGTAAATGACCACCACGGTTGGCATTTCTTCGCGTGAGCTGGCGGTAAGCATTGTCCGCCGCTTGCAGGCGGCCGGTTTTGCCGCTTTCTGGGTCGGTGGTTGCGTGCGCGATTTTCTGCTCGGCCGTAAACCGCAGGATTACGACATCGCCACCGACGCCCGGCCGGAACAAATCGAAAACCTCTTCCAACGCACACTCGCCGTTGGACGCAGATTCGGCGTCATGATTGTGGTCGAAGGCAAACAGCATTTCCAGGTTGCCACCTTTCGCGCCGAGGCCGATTACCGCGATGGCCGTCGTCCGGGAAAGATTGTTTTCAGCAACGCCGAAGCGGATGCGCAGCGACGCGATTTTACCATCAACGGGCTCTTTTTTGATCCCATTGCGGAGAAGCTTCACGATTGGGTGGGTGGTGAAAAGGATTTACGTGCGAGAATCATCCGCACGATTGGTGCGCCGGAGGAACGGTTTGCCGAGGACCATTTGCGCCTGTTGCGGGCGGTGCGATTTGCCGCGCAACTGGGATTTGAAATCGAACCGGAAACATTCGCCGCCGTCAAAAGACTGGCGCCCAAAATCGAGCTCATCAGCGCCGAACGGATCCGGGACGAACTGATCAAGTTGTTTTCGCCGGCTGAGAATTTCGTAGCCGCCGAGGTGACGAGGCGGACCGCAATTGTTTCGGGGCATCCGCCGACTCACGTCGGCGGCTACAAGAGCACAGGCGCGGCTCGCGGGCTGGTCCTGCTGCGCGACAGCCGGTTGATGCCGGGTGTGTTGCCCGAACTCATTGGGACCCTCCTCTGCCAGCAATCACCGGATTATCATCCCGAAGGCACCGTGTTCGAGCATATCCGGTTGATGCTCGAGAAAATGCCGCCGGATTCGTCGCCGCTGTTGCCGTGGGCGGTGATTTTGCATGACATCGCGAAGCCGGCGACGGCCGAGCGCGATGCCGCGACCGGCGCCATTCATTTTTACGGTCATGAAAAGATCGGCGCCGCCATGGCGGAAAGAATTCTGCGACGGTTACGGTTTCCGAAGAAACAAATCGAGGAAATCGTCGCGTGCGTCCGAAACCACATGCAATTCAAGGACGTGAAACAGATGCGCAAGGCGACCTTGCGCCGGCTGCTGTTGCGCAAGACATTTCCGCTGGAATTTGAATTGCACCGGCTGGATTGCCTCGGTTCGCACGGTAATCTGGATCATTACGAGTTTCTGCTGGCGCAGGCGGAGGAATTAAAAAAGAAACCGGCGATTCGCCCGCCGTTGCTCACGGGCAAGGATTTAATCAAGTTGGGGATGAAGCCCGGCCCGGCGATGGGCAAGGTGCTGGAGGAAATCCGCGAGAAACAACTGGCGGACGAATTAAAAACGCCGCGCGAGGCCCGCGCCTGGCTGAAGAAATGGTTGCGGACAGATGAGTGAGGAACCGATTGAACTGCCGATTGACGGGGTGCTGGATTTGCACACGTTCAAACCGGGTGAAGTGAAAGACCTGGTGCCGGATTATCTGGCCGCGTGCCGGGCGCGCGGCATCCTTGACGTGCGCATCATCCACGGGAAGGGCGTCGGCCACCTGCGCCGCACGGTGCATGCGATTCTCTCCAAACATCCGGCGGTAATCTCTTT
>JBGPDH010000331.1:0-3572 GCA_041482195.1 Verrucomicrobiia bacterium | reverse complement strand
GGTGCTTTCGTCTCTCACACCCGCAGTGTTTGTTTCCAGGCATGACGTCAAACACTGGCCGGTCTTCGGCCAGTTCGCCGTCCTGGCCGGAACGGTGTTCGTCGACCGCGCCCGACGATTTCAGGTGGGCCAGACCAACGATGAAATCACGGCGGCGTTAAATCAAGGGGCCCTGGTGGTTGTGTTTCCGGAGGGAACCAGCTCAAATGGTGAAACGATCCTGCCGTTCAAATCGTCCCTGCTGGAACCGGCAACGCACCCGGAATGGCCGATGGCCGTGGGCTGGTTACACTACGAAATTGATGACGGGGACGCCGGCAAGGAGGTTTGTTACTGGGGTAACCACACGTTCGTTCCGCACATGTTGAATTTGCTGAGCAAACACCGGGTGCGGGCGACTGTCCACTTCGGTCGGGGTCCGGTACGGAACGGTGACCGCAAGGAACTTGCGCAACAACTGCGTGCGGAAATTCTGGGCCTGAAGGAACTGCACAGGCCGAAAGACGGGATTTGAACTTGCTTTGGGCCAAAAATATACTATGGTATTAAGAGTTTATCATGTTTAATACGACATTTGTTGTAATAGCTAGTGTTTCTCGGCTTAATTCCTTGAATTGCAAAAAACTTCCGGTCGTTGGTTTCCAACACCCACATGGTCCCACGAAAGGCTGAACCTATAAACAAGCCGCTCTCCCTCCACGGACGACTGGCTTCGCACCGGGTGTTTCTGTTGCTGTGGCTGTTGTTGGTAAACGAGGGGCTCGCCCAGGTTAACATCGTAAATTGTGATGCGCAGGTACAGAGCCGCAAGCGCGGCATAGCCGTAAATTCCATGTCCGCTGCGGACTTTGAAGCCGTGGCGCCAGGCGTATCGTGGTATTACAACTGGGGTGCAACCCCGCTGACCCTGCCCGGCGATGTGACGATGGATTTCATTCCCATGGCTTGGAATGGATCTTCGGGCTTTCAGACGGCGATCGCTTCTTATCTCGCGGCGGGAAACCGACCCTGGAGGGTCTTTGCACTCAATGAGCCAAATCTGGCCGGGCAGGCGTTCATGACGCCCTCCAATTCGGCCGTCACCTTCAAGCAGGTCAAGGCGATTTGCGATCCCTATAACATCCCCGTGATTGCCCCCCACATGGCCGCTGGCTCCGCTCCCGCCGACAGCATTACCGCGTATGACCCAATCCAAGGGGCAGTTGTCACCTATACAACCCAGGAGCCTTTCATCAACGCGTTTCTTTACTACTGTGGTGCGACGCCCCCAGCGGGCATGGCAACTCATATGTATGATGTTAATTCCGGTGCAGTTTCCGGGATAACAAGCCAAATGCATGCAGATTATCCCACCCAAAAAATCTGGCTGACCGAGTTCTGCCCGTGGGGCGCCACTAGCGATGCGCAAGTGCTCGCCTACATGATCCCGGCCGTGGATTATCTCGAACGCACACCTTGGATTGAAGGCTACTCCTGGTTTATGGCACGGTTCGACAATCCCTACAACAGCCTGCTGACCAGCAGTTCCGGCGTCTTGACCCCAGCAGGCCGGGCCTACGTGCAAATGCCGGTGCATGATCCCAACCTCTATTATCGTATTCCCGGGCGCCTTCAGGCCGAGCGTTATGTCACCATGAACCAAATGAACATCGCGGCGACAACCGACACCAACGGGCTGGCCGATTTGATATCCACGCCAACGGGAGGAAACGTGGATTATAATATCCAGGTGGATTCCGCCGGGAGTTATCCTTTGAACTTTCGCGTGGCTGGCGCCACCGGTCAGATCAGCGTTTACGAGAATGGCACGCTCCTGGGGACGGCCAATGTTACGAAAACCAGCTGGTCCACGGTTTCGACCACCATCACTTTGCCGGCCGGCGCGCAAACGCTTCACGTCGTCCTTGCCGCGAACACTCAACAATTGAATTGGATGGAATTCCAGTCCGTCAATGGCCCGGTGGCTGTTCCGACCGGCGTCAGCGCAACAGCCGGCAACACCCAGGCGACTTTGAACTGGGCCCCGTCCCCCGGTGCAACCAGTTACGACGTCCAACGTTCGACCACCGCCGGCGGGCCTTACACCCCCATCGCCTTTCCGACCGCCACCAGCTATACGAACCTCGGGTTGGCCAACGGAACGACCTATTACTATGTGATCTCGGCAACAGATGGAATCAATGTGAGCTCAAACTCCATTGAGGTCAGCGCCGCACCCGCAGCGTCACATGTCAACCTCGCGTTGAACCGACCTGTCACGGTGAGCTCGTTCCAGGCCAGCAGCCCCTATTGCCCCGGGGCCTATGCGGTGGACGGCAATACCACCGGCACCCGCTGGGCTACGGATTGGAGTGATCCGCAATGGATTTATGTGGATTTGGGGGCCGCCTACGCCGTCACGGAAGTGCAGCTCTACTGGGAAAATGCTTATGCGACGAGTTTTCAAATTCAGATTTCCTCCGACACCTTGAACTGGACCAATATCTACAGCACGACCACGGGTCTTGGCGGCGTCCAGGATTTGACCGGGTTATCCGGAACGGGTCGTTATGTGAGGATGTATGGGACGAAGCGTGCGACAACTTATGGTTATTCCCTTTGGGAATTTCAGGTCTATGGAAGTCCTGTGTCTGCCAATCAGCCACCTGCGCTGGCACCGATTCCCAACCAATCCATTCTGGCCGGCCGGACGCTGCTGGTCACCAATTCGGCGAGTGATGCCGACATTCCGCAACAGACCCTGACCTTCAGCCTGCTCACAGCTCCGGCCAACGCAACGATCAATACCAACAGCGGACTTTTTTCCTGGAGACCGGCCATCGCGCAATCGCCCTCCACGCAGACGGTCGCCGTGGTCGTCTCGGACAACGGCACGCCCGGCCTGAGTGCCACCCAGAGCTTCATGGCAACGGTGATTAGACCGTCCGCTCCCGTCATCAATGCCGGGTCCGTTACCAACAGCAACTTTGGATTCATGATCAATGGCGACAGCGGACCGGACTATACCATCCTCGCATCCACCAACCTGACTTCGTGGGCTCCCATCTTCACGGGCAATTCGCCGGTATTGCCTTACTACTGGGTTGACACCAACTCCGCGGCCTTCCCGATTCGTTACTACCGGACCGTATTGGGCCCTTAAATCCGCTTATTCTTAACCGGTGCTTGACGAAGTTCGGCGAAGGAGGCGGGGGCGAACTCGTCATGGTTATTTTTTAGCTTGCAGGCGCAGACAACCGGGTTAAACATGATGCCGATGAAAAAAGTCCTTTGTCTGCTCATCGTCGTCCTGCTTTCCGGATGTGCCAGCATTAAGACCGTATCGGTAAAAGTGACTGAGCCACGCCCGGCCATTTCCGCCAACGACGTCCAGCTGATGTTATCGGTGCCCACGAACGCCGTCCTGCTGGCCGACATTTACGTCGAGGCCTGTTCTGCCTCGAAGGAGAAAGCCAACGCGGCACAGATGGACTTAAAGAAGGAAGCCGCTGCCGTTGGAGCCAACGCGGTGGTGATCCAAAGGTGGGAACCGACGATTGACTATTCCAGCGTAGACGACCATTTCCGGATCG
>JBGPDH010000330.1:0-3586 GCA_041482195.1 Verrucomicrobiia bacterium | reverse complement strand
GGGCGTGGCCGTGGAACACGACGAATTGATGCGGCAGATCCTGGAGGCCGAAACGCCGGTGGTTACCATCGTCGGCAAGACATGGCTGCTGCACGTCACCGAAGTGCTGCGCGCCAAGCCGGATGAAAATCTGGCCATGATCGGCGACACCATCCGTTTTTTGAAGGACCACGGCAAAACGGTCATCTACGACGCCGAACATAGTTTCGACGGTTACAAGGACGAACCCGACTACGCGCTGGCCACCTGGCAGGCGGCGGAGAAGGCCGGCGCCGAATGCGTTGTCCTTTGCGACACCAACGGCGGCTGTCTGCCGGAGGAGATCGGCCGCATCACGGCACTGGCCAAGGGCAAACTGACCACGCGCATTGGCATTCACACGCATGACGATTGCGGCGTGGGGGTGGCGAACGCGCTGGCGGGTATTGCCGCGGGCGCAACGCAGGTGCAGGGCACCATCAACGGCTACGGCGAACGCACGGGCAATTGCAACTTGATCAGCGTCATCCCGTTGTTGCATTTCAAAATGAAAAAAACGGGCGTGCCCGCGCAGTCCTTGCCCAAACTCAAGGAACTGTCCGAGTTTGTGGATGAAATTGCGAACATGCGCCATAACCCGCGGCAACCCTGGGTGGGCCAGACCGCCTTTGCGCACAAGGGCGGTATGCACGTGCACGCCATCGATCGCGTCGCGCGCAGCTACGAACACATCCAGCCTGACGCGGTCGGCAATGCCCGTCGCGTGCTGGTGAGCGACATGTCCGGGCGCACGAACATTTTGATGAAGGCCGCCGAACTGGGTTTTACCCTCAAGCCGGACATGCCGGAGGTGAAAGTCATTACCGCTCGTGTCAAGGAACTCGAAGGGCAGGGCTTTGAATATGAGGCGGCGGAAGGTTCGCTTGCCCTGCTCATCGGCAAAACGCTCCAGCCCCGCCAGGTGCCGTTCAGTGTGGAAACGTATCACGTCTCGATGCGGCGCGATTCGAAGGAATCGGTGTGCGAAGCCACCGTGCGGGTGCGCGTCCGCGACACGGTGCATCATGAAGTGGCGGAAGGTGATGGCCCGATAAACGCACTCGACGGCGCCCTGCGCGCCGCGCTGGTCAAATCGTTTCCCCGGCTTAAAAATGTGACGTTGACGGATTACAAGGTGCGGATTATCGATTCCGGCATCGGCACCGCGGCCAAGACGCGGGTGTTGATCCAGTCCAGCGACGGCAAGCGCGAGTGGGGTACCGTGGGTGTCGACGAAAATATCATCGAAGCCAGCCTGCAGGCGCTCCTGGACAGCATCGAATACGCGTTGCTGAAGAAATAGAAGGTTTGACGCGAATTACGCGAATTGACGCAAATTTTAAAAACGGAACCATGAGCGAACTGCTTTTTAAGGATGAGGTGTTCGAGCTTGTCGGTTACTGTATGGAAATTCACCGGGAATTGGGCAAAGGGCACGACGAGGTGATTTACAGGGATGCACTTGTTGTCGAACTGCAAGGTGCCAAAATCCCTTTCAGCCGGGAGTTGAAATACAAGGTCAGTTACAAGGACGTGATTCTGCCACACCATTACCAGGCCGATTTTGTAGTGTGGAATAAAATCCTTTTTGAAGCCAAGGCCGTTGAAGCGTTAACTGAGGCACATGTCAAACAGGTTCTAAATTATCTGGCGGCCTCAAAGCTTGAACTTGGCTTGCTTGTCAATTTCGGCGCGGATTCGCTGGAATGGAAACGGGTCGTGCTGAGCCGAAAGAACAAACCAAAACAATTGCCCAAAGATTTTCGTCTCTAAAACAATTCGCGTAATTCGCGTCACAATTTGCCATGTCTGAGATTTCCAAAGCCTACGAGCCGCAGTCCGTGGAGGATAAATGGTATCAATTCTGGCTCGACCGGAAATGTTTCGTGGCCGACCCGGCGCGCGTGTCGGCTAAACGCCCCGCCTATTCCATCGTCATCCCGCCACCCAATGTCACCGGCGTGCTTACAATGGGCCACGTGCTCAATAACACCATCCAGGACATCCTCGCCCGAAAGGCGCGCATGGACGGCAAGGAAGTGCTCTGGTTGCCGGGCATGGACCACGCCGGCATCGCCACCGAAGGCGTGGTGGCCCGGCAGCTTTCGAAGGAGGAAAAGAAATCCAAACGCGACATCGGACGCGAGGAATTTCTCAAGCGCATCTGGCAATGGAAGGAAAAACACGGCGGTATCATCATTAACCAGCTCCAAAAACTCGGTTGTTCGTGTGACTGGACGCGTGAACGATTCACCATGGATGACGATTATGCCCGCTGCGTGCAGAGGGTGTTCGTCGAGCTTTACAAAAAAGGCCTCATCTACCGCGGCAAACGCATGGTGAACTGGTGCCCCGCCTCCCAGACCGCGCTGTCCGACGAAGAAGTGGTGATGAAGGAGCAGAAAGGCTCGCTCTATTACTTCAAGGTCGAGATTGCCGAAGTGCCAGGAACCTTCCTGACCATCGCCACGACGCGGCCGGAAACAATTCCCGGCGATACCGCCGTGGCGGTGAACCCCAAGGACCCACGTTATGCAAAATACATTGGCAAACACGTCATCCGTCCGTTGCCGGCCGAATTGCCGCGCGAGCAAAAACTGATTCCCATCATCGGCGATGAGCACGTGGATTTTGAATTCGGCACCGGCGTACTGAAGGTGACACCCGCGCACGACAAGGCTGACTTCGAAATCGGTCAGCGGCACAAGCTGCCGCTAATTGACATCATGCAGCCCAATGGCCATATGAACGAGCTGGCCGGAAAGGATTTGAGCAGCTTGGACCGGTTCAAAGCTCGAAAAGTTGCCGTGGAACTTCTTACCGGGATGGGCGCACTGGAAAAGGAAGAACCGTACACGAACAACGTCGGTTTCAGCGAACGCGCCGACGTGCCGATTGAACCGCGATTGAGTGAACAATGGTTTTTGAAATATCCGGGTGTGGAAAAAGCACGCGCGTGCGTGGAATTGGAGGACCGGAGCGCGGAGCATTGCTCCGCACGAACCGATGCCGGAAACTCGCGGAGCAATGCTCCGCGCTCCGATAAAATGCGTTTCCACCCGCAACGCTGGGCGAAGGTCTATGACCATTGGATGGGCAACATCCAGGATTGGTGCATCAGCCGCCAGCTTTGGTGGGGACACCGGATTCCGGTGTGGAGACATAAATATCTAAAGGCTGATCTGCGACGCAGCCCCCGAGTGGGAGAAGCATTCCTGCCTGCCGACCATGTTTCCTGGATAATTGAGAACCGCCGGTTTCGATCCAATGCTGCCGAAAGTGAATTAAGCGAAAAACAAGCCCCAACGCATCTCGGAGGAAAATATTGGTGGCGGGTGGTCGCCGAAGATGAGGACGCAATTGAGATCGAGGCTGTGACCGATTCGGATGCTGCGGCTGAGTTTCTGGTCATGCAAGGCTATACCCAGGACCCCGACGTACTGGATACCTGGTTCAGTTCCTGGCTGTGGCCGTTTGCGACGATGGGTTGGCCGGAACAGACACCCACGCTCAAGGTTTTCTACCCCACCAAAGACCTGGTCACTGCGCCGGACATTATTTTCTTCTG
>JBGPDH010000329.1:0-3616 GCA_041482195.1 Verrucomicrobiia bacterium | reverse complement strand
CGTACGCGAACCGGCCTGCGCGTGTTCCTCATCCACCAGTCCCACGAATATAATTTCGGTCTCCCGCGGCCGTAATTTGGATTCCGCCACTTCGCAAAGCGCGGTAAGCATGGCTGTGACCGAACCTTTTGCGTCGCATGCGCCACGACCATGCAGGCGGCCGTTCTTACGCCGCGGTACAAACTGCGAATCATCGGCGTTGACGGTGTCGAGATGTGGTGCGAGCAGGACGGTCTGGCGGATTTTGCTTCGCGGTTGCAGGCTTGCGATGAGATTGGCACGTCCGGGCAGCACCTTTTGAAATTCGACTCCGAGCCCGGCCCGCCCGGCGATGGTCGCGAGAAAATCAGCAACGTGCCTTTCTCCGGCGTTAGGATGGCGCGGCGGGAGAAAGGCAGGATTGATGCTGGGGAGAGCGATCAGTTCGACCAGGAGCTTTTCGGTACGCGTCATGTGTGGAAAGTTTAATGCCCGGGCGCGGTAGTGTCGAGAATCGTGACTTTAGCTGGACAAATATTTCGTGCGGAAGCACAGTAAAATTTATGAAACAAACCAAGGAAAGCTCGAACACCATCCTCTGGGTTGAAGCCTTCGGCTTCTCGATATTGATTGCGTTTTCGTGGCTGACGGAAGTAACACGGATTCCCCATCTTCTTTTCGGCGAGCCGTTCACACCCAATTGGCACCGGGCGATTTTGCGGACCATAGTGATAGCTCTGATCTGGACCTGGGTCCATCTGGCAACCCGGCGGCTACTGAAACGGTTGCATCATCTGGAGGAATTCCTGCGGATCTGCAGCTGGTGTCGCAGAGTATGCCATGAAGGGGATTGGCTCACCCTGGAGGAGTATTTCAACTCCAAATTCGCCACGCAGACCTCGCACGGCATGTGTCCGGAATGCCTGAAAAAAGGCGTTCAAGAACTCAAAGAAGGTGAGAAATAGGCAGCAAAAAAGCGGCGGGCGTTGAGCAACATACAAATACGACTAAATACGACTTGTATCCAACACCCGCCGCCAAAACTTGGGCTACCCTAAACACCTTAAGCTTGTTTCCCATTTTTACAAGTGACGTTTGCGTTCCAAATTTGTGACGGCCCCTGACGCTTGACCATTCATGCTTATGAAAAGTTTCTTTCTCGCCATCCTCACTTTGATCGCCCCTGGCTTTGTCCGGGTTGAAGCCGCCGAACCCAATCCGGCGCCCGTACACCTGGCGATTTACGGTCTGGTTCATGATCATGTGAAGGGTTTCCTGCCCAACGTGCTCAAAAACCGGGACGTTCAACTCGTCGGCATTGTCGAACCCAATCACGCTCTCGCCCTGCGCATCGCGGCGGCGTTTCACCTGGACACAAACCTCTTCCACGTCACGCTAGCTGAATTGCTCGCACGCACGAACGTGGACGCGGTGGCGACGTTCACGAGCACATACGATCACCGTCGCGTCGTCGAGGAATGTGCCCCGCACGGTTTGACCGTGATGATGGAAAAGCCATTAGCCGTGAATTTGAAGGATGGCCGCGCCATCGCGGCGGCGGCGAAAAAGTACGGCATCCCGATTATTGTAAATTATGAAACCACCTGGTACCCGGGAAACCAGGCGGCTTACGATCTGATCTGCCAACAACATGCCATCGGTGACATTCTCAAAATTGAGGTAAACGACGGGCATCAGGGCCCGAAGGAAATCGGTTGTTCCCAGGATTTTCTGGCCTGGCTCACCGATCCAAAACTGGATGGCGGCGGGGCGTTGATGGATTTCGGCTGTTACGGCGCAGACCTGATGACATGGCTGATCCAGGGGGAACGGCCAACGTCGGTCTTTGCCGTGACACAACATTTCAAACCGGGCGTGTATCCGAAGGTGGAAGACGAAGCGACCATTGTAGTGACGTATCCCAAAGCCCAGGGAATCATCCAAGCTTCCTGGAACTGGCCGTACAATCGTAAGGATATGGAAGTTTACGGCACCCACGGTTACGTATTCGTGCCGCAAAACAACGTGTTGCGCGTGATGAAAAATAACGGCGCAGAAACCCAATCCACGGTTCCTCCGCTGTCCGGCACGCAGGCCGATTATCTGTCGTACCTCGTAGCAGTGGTGCGCAAGGAGATCCAGCCGTCCGGGCTTTCCTCCCTGGCCATGAATTTGACAGTGATGGAAATTCTGGATGCCGCCCGCGAATCAGCCAGGACCGGAAGACGCGTTGATTTACCTGTACATTAATTTCGACCAAGCTCGTTTCTCTTTACGACGCTAATGATAGACAATATTTTGTCTTTCAAATGGCTTCTGACTCCAGCGCTGGCAATCCACCCGATGAAGCGAAAGCTATCGTCGTCCACATTTTCACCAGCCGCGAAAGTGCTGCGCTCGCGGCTGCAAATCTGGAAGCTCGCGGTATCGCTTGTTGGATCACGGCCGATGATTGTGGGGGAATGTACCCGAGCCTGACGGCACCCGGCGGTGTGCGTTTGCATGTTCGCGCTTCGGATGCCGAGGCGGCCATGGCTTTGCTGAAAACACCGGCATCAGCCGCTGAACTAAACCAAATTGAGGTCGACGCCGCTGCATCTGCTCCGCCGGAACCCGATTCACAAGAACCACTGGCTCAAGGTCAAATCCTGTTTGGGATTATATTTGGAGCAATTCTTGGCGTTATCCTTTGTTTACTTTATCAGTGGGCAGACGAACTTGGGACAAAAACATACTACCATCATCGAGCTGGCAAACGCGATGAGGCTTGGGTTTATCGCGACGGACGTCTGGTCGAATTTCTTCAAGACCGGAACCTTGACGGGCTTTGGGATCATTGGGCTCATTATAAAAACGGGCGGGTGGCACGTTCGGAATCGGATAATAATTTTGACGGGAAGCCAGATGAATGGTGGACGTACTCTGATGATGGGAGGGATGCCCTCCAAAAAGAAGACACAGACTTCAATGGTGTTCCCGACGTGTTTTGCACCTATAAACAGCATATAATTCAGCAGCTGGAATTGAAGCCAAACGGGTCGAAATATACCACGGTGCGAGAAATCTTTAAGGACGGAGTGATAACTGAAATTGACCGAGGCGGCGACAGCAATGGCAACTTTAAGGAATTCGTGCGCTACGATCCATTTTTTAATCCAATTGGCACAAAACCGATCAATACAAACATTTCTACTGAATTTTACTTGCTGTTGCCTGGCTCTAAATAGCGTTTCAGACAATCTCCACCGGACATTTCGGCAGGGCGTCGAGAAAGGATTGGCCGTATTGCTTCGTTAAAACCCGGTTGTCCAGCACCACGATAATGCCCGTATCAGCTTTGGTCCGAATCAATCGGCCAACGCCCTGGCGGAA
The DNA here is from genome assembly GCA_041482195.1 of Verrucomicrobiia bacterium. Taxonomy (GTDB): domain Bacteria; phylum Verrucomicrobiota; class Verrucomicrobiia; order Limisphaerales; family UBA11358; genus UBA11358. The sequence goes on along the minus strand of JBGPDH010000329.1, from coordinate 265 downwards.
TTTCAGAATCGCTTCGGGCAGGGAAAATTCGCCGAAGGAATTGCCACCGCGTGCTTCAATCGCTTCGATGCGTGCCTCGATCAGGGGATGATCCGGCACGGCGAATGGCAGCCGCGTGATGATGACATTGCTCAATGCCTCGCCCGGCACGTCCACGCCCTGCCAAAAGCTGTCCGTCCCGAAGAGCACCGAGTCCACGTCGTCTTTGAATTTCTCCAGCATCGTAGAGCGCGGCGTGCCTGTCCCCTGCACGAAACACGCGAGG
>JBGPDH010000328.1:0-3669 GCA_041482195.1 Verrucomicrobiia bacterium | reverse complement strand
GGTCACGCACGCGACCTTGGTGGATGAACTGGCCGACTTTTCCAAAACGTACAGCTATGGAGGCGGTATCGCCATCAACCTGCATAACTCGCGCAAGGCCAAGGAAGACGCACACCGCGCTGCCGGTGGCGCCCGCGCCACGTTGGTTTACAAACTGCCGGCTGCAATCGAAGGTTTTCGGGTTTTCGCATTCTTTCCCGGCAATGTTGCGGAGTTGAAGTTTTCGGTTTCGGATGATGACCGGACTTATCGGAATGTTCCGGCCGGGAAAAATGAATATTACAGCGGAGCCGGCGATTATGATTACTGGAAACCTGTGCTGTACCACGCCGAAAACTTAAGCAGCGCCGGAAAATTCCTGAAAATCGAACTGACGGGTCAAACGCAAATCGGGCGGGTGGAGATCACTCATGCGTTGGAGAAGAATTAATCGTTTATTTTGATGGAACCAACCAACCTGAAAAACTTTTCGCAGCGCATCAGCGATCACTTGTTCAATCTTCTCATGCCTTTCTGGTGCGGGCCAGCCGTGGACCACGAACAAGGCGGCTGGATGGGGTGGTTGTCCAACGACCTGAAGCCTGACCGGACGCAGCCCAAAGGGCTCATTGTCAATAGCCGCATTTTATGGGCGTTCTCGGCGGTGCATCAAGTCCGGCGGGACAAAATCTTTCGGCAGATGGCCGACCGGGCCTTTGACTACGTGATGAACCGGTTCTGGGACACGCAACACGGCGGCGCCTTCTGGCGGCTGGATGACACCGGACGCGTCGTTCTGGACGATTCCAAGAAGACCTACGGCCAGGCGTTTTATATCTACGCGCTTTCGGAATATCATCGGGCCTTTGGCGCAATGCCGGCGTTGGCCCGGGCCCAGGAATTATTCGAACTCCTCGAGCGGCACACGCACGACAACCAATTTGGCGGTTACCTCGAAGTCTGCCGCCGGGACTGGTCCGAGGCGGGACCCGAGGCCCGGCTCAGCGACAAGGACATGAACGAGAAGAAGTCGATGAACAATCATCTTCATGTTCTGGAGGCGTACACCAATCTTTACCGGGTCTGGAAGGAGCCGCGGGTGGCGCAACGCCTGCGCGAGCTTATCCAGCTTTTCGAGCAATGCATTCTCGATGCCCATTCGAAGCACTTGAACCACTTCTTCGACGAGGAATGGCACGTACGGTCCGATTCCTACACATTCGGCCATGACATTGAAAGCACCTGGCTGCTGTGCGAAGCGGCCGAAGTTCTGGGCGATTCGAATTTGCTGAAGCATGTGCAGCAAGCCGTGATGCCGATAGTGGAAGTCGTCTTAAGAGAGGGGATTGATACCGATGGCGCCCTTCGTTACGAGGGCAGGGGAGGGAAAATCATTGATGGCGGCAAGGAATGTTGGCCTCAGGCTGAGTCGGTGATTGGTTTCCTTAATGCTTATCAAATCTCGCAAGACGAGAACTACCTCACGGCCGCGCTACGCACCTGGGGTTTTATTGACAGTCATCTGGTGGACCACTTGAACGGCGAATGGTTTTGGCGTATCACACCGGAGGGCAAGGTGGACCTGACTCTACCAAAAGTAAACGAATGGAAGGGGCCGTATCACGCGTCCCGGATGTGTCTGGAAACACTCCATCGCTTGCAGGCCATCTGCATTTGACGAGTTTTTTCTCGAACGCCGGTGATAGCAGGAGCAACATGGCCCAATGCAACCCCGAATTTCTTTGCCCTTTAAGAAGTGGAGTTCTTCGGTCCCGGAACTGGCCTTGGCAATCGGTGTTTTGTTTCAAATTGTATCTGCCGGTTCCGCCGCTGAAACCGCCGACGTTTTCAATGTGCTGGATTACGGCGCCAAAGGTGATGGAACCAACAATGACACCGCTGCCGTTCAAAAAGCCATTGATGCGTGTGCCGCTCAAGGCGGTGGACAGGTATTGTTGCCGGCCGGAACTTTTCTCACGGGTGCGCTCACAGTGCAAAGCGGGATTGATTTTCACCTCGCCAACGGTGCCGTGCTCAAGGGCAGCGCCAACTGGCGCGATTATGGACATCCCGGTGCGTTACTGTTCGCGAAGGACGCCACCAACATCACCGTTTCCGGCAACGGTGTCATCGATGGCAACGATCGCGCCGTCTGGCAGCAATTGGCCGATGAAGAAGCCGGCGGCGACGTGAATAAAACCAACTGGTGGCCGGAATCCTTCACCGGCGATTGGTGGCCGTTTGACAAGCTACCCAACCAGCCGCAAACACACGGTGGTCGGCCGATGATGGTTATTTTCATCGGCTGTCAACAGGTCCGGATGCACGATTTCACCTTGCGCCATGCACCGAGCTGGACGGTGCATCTGGTCGGGTGCGACGACGTGGTGATTGATGACATCAGCATCCACAACGCCTGGGACGTGGCCAACTGTGACGGCATTGATATCGATCATTCCCGCGATGTGCGCGTGGCCAATTGTCATATCTCGGCGGCGGATGATGGCATTGTCATCAAGGACACCCCGAACTTTGCAGTCTACGGCGGGTCTGCCCGCATCACCGTGACAGGTTGCGTGATTGAGTCGCGGAGTAGCGCGCTGAAAATTGACGAGACTTACACCCTGCCGGGTGCGCGCGACATCGTGTTTGCCGATTGTGTTGTGTCGCACAGCAACCGCGGACTTTCCATCCAGAGCCTGGACGCGGGCAACATCGAGAACGTGCTGTTTGCCAATATCACGGTTGAAACCGGTTTCCAGCCGCACAAATGGTGGGGCGCGGCAGAGCCGATTCATATCAGCCATTTCCCGCGCAATGCGAAGACCAAACTGGGTTACGTGCGGAATATCCGTTTCAGCAACATTCTTTGCCACAGCGAAAATGGCATCTTCCTGATGGGCTGGAGCAATTCGCCGCTGGAGAACATCGTGCTGGACAACGTCCGCGTGGAAATCGCCAAACCCAGCGATGTGCCGGGCGGTTTTTACGATGAACGGCCTGCGGGCGTGTTTACGAACGGTATTTTCCAGTACAAACTGGCGGGAATTTACGCCCGCGACATCAACGGATTGTCACTGCGTCAAACTGAGGTGGTTTGGGGCAAGCCCGTGGACAAGAGTTACGGCAAAAGTCTCGACGCAAAGAACGTGAAGAATCTCGAAGGAAAACTGCGAGACTAACTGCTTTACAGCCGATAAAATTCTGGAGGAAAAGGGCAGCACCGTAGGCGCGACAACTTTGTAGAACCCACACAAAAAATTCCCAAGCGCCATCAGGAGCGACATCTTCCGAACATGACCGACTCCTTTCTCGTCTCGCTACATATATCAATATCAAGAACCGACCCGTTGTTGGAGGAAAAGGGCAGCACCGTAGGTGCGACATCTTTGTAGAACCCAAACGAAAAAAGATTTCCAAGCTCCGTCAGGAGCGACATCCTCCGAACATGACCGACTCCTTTCTCGTCTCGCTACATGTCTCAATATCAAGAACCGACCCGTTGTGACGATGGCGCCCCTACGGGGCTGGAGATTATTCCTGTTACCGGTTTCTACAAAGATATCACGCCTACGGCGTTTGAAATGTGCACTTCCTGGATCGGCAACGTTAAGCGCCCCAACCATTTCTATTTCAGCATGTCACGAATGTCGTGATTGTTATTATGCAATTGCCGCCAGTTTCTTATTG
>JBGPDH010000327.1:0-3719 GCA_041482195.1 Verrucomicrobiia bacterium | reverse complement strand
GAGGCAATCGAAACAGCCCGCCGGGCGCTGGAACTGAGCATCGCGCAGAACAATAAACCCCTGGCGGACGTCATTCAAAACCAGCTCAAGCTCTTTGAAGCCCATTCCCCGTATCATGAACAGCCGTAGTGGTTGCCTGGAACGAGATTATCAAACCGGACATCTCCCATCGGGCATGCACTTTACTCAAAGCTTTTTGCAAAGATTTTGACTTTGCATATGAGGCCGCAAAGCTACTCTCGTCTCCCATGAACTCCAAGTTTCCATTCCATCGGCTGCTGCCTTTGAATCTCGCCCTGGCGTTCAGCCTCGTCGGCCTCAGCAGCCAAGGCAATCAAACATCGTCCTCGGCGACGCCGGACGATGCCTCGGCGACTGGCGCCAAACAGGCCTGGTCCAGGGTGCCGGATATTTTGGTCCGGATCATCCCTCCTGTGTTTCCTGACCGGACGTTTATCATTACCCACTATGGTGCGAAAGGAGATGGAACCACGGATTGCACCAAAGCCATTGCGGCGGCGATTGACGCGTGTCATAACGCGGGTGGCGGCAGAGTTTCCGTGCCGGCGGGGGTTTATTTGACCGGGGCGATTCACTTGAAAAGCAATGTGGACCTCGAGGTCGCGAAAGGCGCCACCCTTCTTTTCAGCACGGATCCCAAAAGCTATTTGCCGGTGGTCTTCACGCGTTATGAGTGTACGGAAGTGATGAATTATTCGCCGTTCATCTACGCGCTGGGACAGGAAAACATCGCCATTACCGGTGAAGGAACGCTGGATGGCCAGGGATCAAAGGCTGCCTGGTATACCTGGAAACGGCTTCCGGACCCCAAAGAGTTGGTGGACATGGGAAATCGTGGCGTGCCGGTGGAACAGCGTGTCTTCGGGGAAGGCCATCACCTCCGTCCGTATTTCATCCAGCCGACCCGGTGTCGAAACGTTTTGATCCAGGGCGTGCATATCGTTGATTCGCCCATGTGGGTGATTACTCCGCTTTACTGCACCAATGTCACGGTCCAAGGTGTCACTGTGAAGGCTGACGGCCCCAACACAGACGGTTGCGACCCGGACTCTTGCACGGACGTTCTGATCAAAGATTGTCATTTCAGTGACGGTGATGACTGCATCGCCATCAAATCGGGACGGGACGTTGACGGACGCCGTGTGAATATTCCCAGCCGAAACATTGTGATTCAAAACTGTGTTTTTCAAGACGGCCATGGCGGCGTCACAGTTGGCAGTGAAACGTCCGGCGGGGTCGAAAATGTTTTTGCCGAGGATTGCCATTTTGACAGTCCAAACCTGGATATTGCCATGCGGTTCAAGACCGGAATGACGCGGGGCGGTGTCGTTCAACACATTTACATCCGGAACTGCGCGGTTAAATCCGCCCGGACAGGCATCGGCATGACGATGAAGTATCCCGGCACGCTGGACGGCCATGCCATTCCCATCATGCGGGAGGTTGACATTCGCCATTGCACGTTTGCCCGTCTTTCCAAGCAACCGGTTCTGATTGAGGGCTTTTCGGAATCGGTACGCATCACCGACGTCACCATTGCCAATTGCATTTTTCCGGATATGGGTGCACATTGTGTTATTACCAATGCCAGTCGCATCCACTTGGTGTCCAATCAGGGCGGGGGCCTGAATTGACGAAGGAACCGGCATCCCGGAGAGTGCACATTCTTCAATTGGATTTGCAAATGCAACCAATTGCCCCAGCTTGTGACCAGGGTTAGGATGTAGGTATTAGACAATCCAAAAAGCTTGGCGTAACATAACATTATAAACATTATGCCTATTCATTTGAACCGAATCACCGGAAATGGCGCTAAACAGGTCGCCAGGGGGCAGCAACGTCCATTGTGCAAGGGGTTTACCCTGATTGAGTTGCTGGTGGTGATCGCCATCATTGCCATCCTGGCCGCGATGCTGTTGCCAGCATTGTCGTCGGCAAAACAGAGGGCCTTGCGAATCGCTGACGCCAGCAACGAGAAGCAGCTGGGCGAAGGTTGGACCATGTATCCGGGGGATCACCATAACCAGTTGCTGCCGGTCCATTGGAAAGGGCTTGCCACATTTAATAAATTGTCTACCGGGGGTATGGCTTCAGCTTGGGAAACCCACGAGATCGCGCGCTTCGATGCCAACAACAAAATGACTTCCAGTGCTGATTCTCCCTTGCCGGATGGTTGGTGGAATCTCGGTCTTCTATGGGCGGACAAGGATATTGGCAATCCGAAAGCATTTTATACCCCCGTCGGCGCCGGAGTGATTGGTGGGGATATGACCTACGATTGGTATGTTAACCCGCCCAATCCGTGGCCGTCGTATTCACTGAAACCAGGTGCCGCGAACGGCAACGCTGGTTATATCCGGATCGGCTATGATTATTTTCCTCAGTCGCGATTTACGGAATATGGCGGCGGCGGTATTTATCGCCCCAAGCCGGCCCTGACGACAGGTGAACTGGATCAGAAAAAATGCATCTTTACGGACCAAACACAGAGTTATAAAAATTTCGCCTTCCAGTCAGGGAATATCGGAATGAATGCCTGTTTCCCGGATGGCCACGTGAGATGGGAGAGTCAAAAGGATATTCCAAATGCATTTCAACTGACTGATTGGGGGACACAGACTTACTCCTGGGGTAAAGATGGCGACAACACAATTGGCGGAAAGAACGGACAGAACATCTTCCGCGCTGTCCGGAGCTTTTTGGTTCCCTGAGCCTGGTCAAAAAAATATCAGCGTCGGGTTCCGGGTGACGCCCAAGAGTTCGTGGCGTCCCAGTGAGAGCACTGCATTAATCAGGTCGTGGGCGTTTGTCGGCTTCGGCCTTCGGGGCAAAAAGTTTGGACTCCCCGGCTCACTGGTGCTCTTGTACCCGCCCAAATGCGGCTGAAGTTGCCGCAGTCCCAACGTTTCGCGATTCCCTGCACATCCTTCATGAATACGTTCCAGCTGCACACAGGCTCGCGATAGCTTCACCGGGACGGAATCTCCACAACATTGCTGACTTCGCACCAACCTCAAACATGACGTAAAATACAAGGCTCCGACGGTTCGTTACCGCTGCCCGCCGGACCCGGCGTTGATACGCTCCCGCGGTCTCAGTTTGCTGTTTCCAGCACGAGCCGATGTGAGGAGACTCAAACTTCCTGCGAAAAGAATCAGCGACCCGTCACCGCGTCCCTTACAAACAGAATCGACAGAATTCTCACCGTCGGGAGCGATGCAGGCACAGTCAGCCGAGCTTCAATTATCGGCTCAACCTGATACCGCACGCCGGCTTTGCGTCTGGCCTTGCAATTCGACGGATTCTGAATTCACGATTTCTATACGTAGTTGCATCGCGTGGTGTGGCCGCCACCAAAGGAGCGCGGACAGTCTTGTCCGCGCAATGTTGATGCGGGTCAGGGAACACGCGGACAATACTGGCCGCGCTCCTGAAATATCTCCCCGCAACGCGACGAGATTGAGGATGGCACGTCAAAGAGCGCATAGACGTAACTCTTTCTTTTTGTGTTTCCTGCCCTCCCTCGGGGTAAAATCTGTGCAGGAGGACAAATTGTTCAGGGATGGAAGTACAAATCGCCGGATCGCGTGCCTGTCGCAGGCCTCGTTTTGCATGCCGATGGTCATACCTCATGAACACTGCTAATGTAGACAAACGCAGCGGTAAATAAACAAATGAAAAACGCGGACGGCCCGTTT
>JBGPDH010000326.1:0-3780 GCA_041482195.1 Verrucomicrobiia bacterium | reverse complement strand
CCGGCAATTTGAGCGATCATTATGATCCCTCGAAACGGGCGCTATTTCTGTCGTCCGACAATTTTCGCGGCCAGACGGTCGCCGCGGTGGGCGTGGCGGCGCACGAAGCCGGTCACGCACTCCAACACCAGGCCGCCTACGGGATGTTCAACCTTCGCATGGCGCTCGTTCCCGTCACGCAATTCGCGAGCATGGCTTATCTACCGATTTTCCTGATTGGCGCCATTCTTCATGCACTCAACATCGCGTTGCTCCTGATTATCGTCGTTTTTTCCATAATTACGCTGTTCCAACTCGTCACGCTGCCGGTGGAGTACGATGCCAGCCGCCGGGCGAAGGAACAATTATTCCGGCTGGGCCTCGTACATGAGCAGGAACGCGCGGGCGTCAGCAAGGTCCTGGATGCCGCGGCTCTCACTTATGTGGCAGCGCTGGTGTCATCGATGCTGAATTTGCTCTATTACATCACGGTGGCCCGTAACAGCCGGAGCTGAGGGTACGTTAATTTTCTTGCGGACGGACATTCTGGCCGTAAGGTGTGATGCGCTGTATGGCAGTAAAAAAGCAAAAACGCAGACCGGCCAAAATCAAACGGCGCAAGCCAATCCCCCCGCGCTTGCGCGCCACCCCCAAGACCGCCGCCAAGGCCGTGGTCCCGGCAGTCCCCGTCCCCGGCGCTCCGCCGGCCACCGCCGGTGACACCACCCAGTTTATTCAACGGGAAGCCTCGCGTTACGACGGCGACACCGCCATTAAACTTTACCTGAGCGAAATCGGGCAGGTGAAGCTGCTGACGCCCCAGGAGGAAATCGAACTGGCGGCGCGCATCAAAAAAGGCGACAAGAAAGCTCGTGAACAGATGATCAAGGCAAACCTGCGCCTGGTCGTCAAAATCGCGCGTGACTATGACGGCATCGGCCTGCCGTTGTTGGATTTGATCAGCGAAGGGAATATCGGTTTGATGAAGGCCGTCGAACGGTTTGATCCCAGGAAAGGCGGCAAACTTTCGACTTACGGCTCATGGTGGATCAAGCAATCCATCAAACGCGCGCTCGCCAACCAGTCCAAGACCATCCGTCTGCCGGTGCATCTGGTGGATAAAATCTCCAAAATGCGCCGGATCGCGATGAAACTGCAGGAGGAACTCGGGCGGGAACCCACCGATGAGGAACTGGCCGAAGAACTGGGCATGACGGCCACCCGGGTGCGGCAGATGCGGCTGGCTTCCATCCGCCCCGCCTCGCTGGACGCGCCGATTGGCGATGATGATTCAAACAATTTTTCCGACCTGGTGGAGGACGAAAACGCCATAACGCCCTATCAGGATCTGGAAGACAAGACCGTTACCGGGATGTTGCAGGACATGGTTCGGCACCTCGACGAGCGGGAAGCTACCATTTTACGTTTCCGTTTCGGCCTTGACGGTGGTTCGGAAAAAACCCTGGAAGAGGTCGGAGAAAAATTCGGTGTGACGCGCGAACGAGTCCGGCAGATTCAAAACCTGGCGCTCAAAAAACTGCGTCGGATGATCGAAAAGTTGGAGAGTTCCAAGGACAAGAAAGACTGACGCCATGCCTTCCGCCCGGGTGACCCCCCAGCAAATCGAGGCCGCCATCCGCAATATACCGGACTTCCCGAAGCCGGGTATCCAATTCAAAGATATCACTCCCGTGCTGGCCGACCCGCAATTGTTCGCCGGTGCCGTCGATTTGCTTACCGAAAAGTTCAAACCCGGTTCGGTAGACATGGTCGTGGGCATAGACGCGCGCGGGTTCATTTTTGCCGCCGCCGCGGCCCTGAAACTCCAGGCCGGATTTGTACCCGTCCGCAAAAAAGGCAAGTTACCCCATCAAACCCACGAACAGGATTATGCGCTGGAATATGGTTCGGCAACGATCGCCATGCACGTCGATGCGCTCAAGCCGGGGGCGCGGGTATTGCTGATTGATGATCTCCTGGCGACCGGCGGCACGGCCGCTGCCGCTGTCGCCCTGGTAAACAAATTCGGCGCGCAAATCCTCGAAGCCGCCTTTCTAATCGAACTGAAATTCCTCAACGGCCGCGGGAAATTGCATGGATTGCCGGTTCGTTCCATCGTGGTTTATTGACCCGGTTGGGCTTAAAAATTCAGTTGACAGGAGGCAACTTATCAATCAACTTATCCGCATCCGTTGATATAACGGTCTCATGCAGAGTGGCTGAGGGACTGGCCCGATGAAGCCACGGCAACCGGCTCCGAATGCGTTCGGGGCGACCAGGTGCCAAATCCAGCCCTGACAAGTGTCGGGGAAAAATGAGAAGCGTGCGTACATTTTGTCAGCCCCTTCTCGCCATGAGTCGGGGCTTTTTTATTTTAAAATTGTCCTAGTCGTCGTTCTTGTGCTCGTAATCGCAAAGGAAAAGTCGAGGACGAGGACGGAAAAGAATTGAAATTTATGAGTGAACATCACGGTTACATGAAGGCGCTGAAGTGCCGCGAATGCGGGCGGGAATATCCCCTGGCCGCCAATCACGTTTGCGAGTTCGACTTCGGCCCGCTCGAAGTCGTTTACGATTACGACCGCATCAAAAAATCCCTTACCAAAGCGGCGGTGCAATCGCGTCCCCAAACGATGTGGCGTTACCGCGAATTGCTGCCGGTGGCGAATGACCCGACGGTCGGTCTGCAAGTCGGTTTCACGCCGTTAGTCAAGGCGGACCGGCTGGCCCGGGAACTCGGCATCCGCGAATTGTGGATCAAGAACGATACCGTCAACTACCCCACCCTGTCGTTCAAGGACCGCGTGGTGAGTGTGGCGTTGAGCCGCTCGAAGGAACTCGGCTTCGATACCGTGGCCTGTGCCTCCACCGGCAATCTGGCGAACTCCGTGGCCGCCAACGCCGCCAGCGCCGGACTTAAATCCTATGTGTTCATTCCGCACGACCTGGAACAGGGAAAAATCCTGAATTCGTTGATTTACGGCGCGAGAGTCATTGGCATCAAAGGCCATTATGACGAAGTCAATCGGCTGTGCGCCGAAATTGCCGGGAAATTCGACTGGGCGTTCGTCAATGTTAACATGCGGCCGTACTACGCCGAAGGTTCCAAGAGCATGGCCTATGAAATCGCCGAACAGTACGGCTGGCGCATCCCGCGGCACACGGTTGTGCCGATGGCATCGGGGTCGTTGCTGACGAAAATCCACAAAGGCTATCAGGAATTCATCAAGCTCGGCCTGGTGCCGGAGACGAAATACGCCGTTCACGGCGCGCAGGCAACGGGCTGTTCGCCGATTTCCGTGGCGCACAAGGCCGGACTCGACTTCTTCAAGCCGGTCAAGCCCAACACCATTGCCAAGTCGCTGGCCATCGGCACACCCGCCGACGGTTTTTATGCCTTGCGGGTGATGCGAGACACCGGTGCGGCGGCTGAAGATGTGACGGATGATGAGATTCGCGACGCGATCAAATTGCTGGCCGAAACCGAGGGTATCTTTGCCGAGACCGCCGGCGGCGTGACGGTGGGCGTGGCCAAGAAACTGATTGCCTCGGGTAAAATTCCGCGGGATGATTCCGCCGTTCTCTGTGTCACCGGCCATGGTCTGAAGACGCTGGATGCCGTGGATGGTTACGTGGGCAAACCGCGCGAAATCAAGCCCAGCCTGCGCGAATTCGAGGCGTTGCTGGCTAACGAAGAAAAAGTAAACATTTAAATTTTATGCCGAAAAAAGTCCGAATCCCAACGCCGCTCCGCAAGTTGACCAACAACGAGGAGCTGGTCGAAGTCAACGCCGCCACCAT
>JBGPDH010000325.1:0-3797 GCA_041482195.1 Verrucomicrobiia bacterium | reverse complement strand
CCCGTGTTTCCGGCGACTGGAAAGTCGCCGGAACCCGCTGACAAGAATGTCTGCGCTACAAGAAAGTTGGAACCGCTTTAAACCTGAACAACAAACCGGACTGTGAATTAGAACCGGCTTTATCGCAGAGGCTCGCCCCTGATTGGCATGAGTGGTCGGCATTCGTGCTCCCTGAAAGTCAGTCGCCAAAATTGCGTTGAGAATCCCTATAGGCTGAGTAAGCTGCGATTGAAAATTTATGAGCAACGTTCCTTCCGATCTGAAATACACGAAATCGCACGAATGGGTCCGCGTCACCGGTGACACGGCCACCGTCGGCATCACCGACCACGCGCAACATGAATTGACGGATATCGTCTTTGTCGAACTGCCGGACGTCGGAAAGAAATTCAAAACCGGGGAGGCCTGTGCGGTGGTGGAATCCGTGAAGACCGCGAGCGACATCTACTCACCGGTGAGCGGCGAGATTCTCGAAACCAACAAGGCCGTCGTCGATGATCCGGCGCTGGTGAACACCGAACCGTACGCCGGCGGCTGGTTCTTTAAAATTAAGTTGAGCAACCCGGCTGAATTGAATGCCTTGCTGTCGCCAGAACAATACCAGGCGCAGATTGGCGGCTGAACCATAAAAAAAGTTTACGCTCGTAGCAACCGAGGTAACGAGGCTCAAATATCTATGCCAACTGTCGTCATTAAGAGCCTCCTCACGTCGGCTGCTACTTCCTTGACGGGCCGTTCGGAGAGAACGCTACGACGTGTCTCACGGCAAATCTGTGCCCATCAGTGTTCATCCGTGGTTAAATTCTTCCAATGAAAACCCGGCTGTTCATCAAACCCTATTGTGCATGGTGCCACAAGGCGATGCCTGGCTGGATACATACGGTATTAAGTATGAGACAATCGACGTCATTGCCGGCGAAGCCGCGTTCGATGAAATGATACGCCTGTCCGGGCAGGAATTGGCGCCGGTGATTGAGGCGGACGGCAAGATGCTGGCGGATTTCGGCCCGGAACAATTGGCGGAATTTTGGGAGAAGAATTTCAGCCACAGATAGACACAGAGAAACACAGATGAAAACCTTATCCGTAGATTTCACAGATTTACGCAGATTGTTTCGCTAATTTGTTCCTGCACAATCGGCGCAATCTGCGGAAGCTTTTTGCCTATCTGTGTCCATCTGTGTTAATCTGTGGCTCAAGAAGTGATGACTGCGACTGAATCAAAACCGCGCCCGCGCCTGCCGGACTGGCTGCGCATCACGCTGCCTCAATCAGACAGCTTCGCCCGCACGCGCAGCCTGCTGGACGAACTAAAGCTGCACACGGTCTGCGAGAGCGCTAAATGCCCGAACCATTGGGAATGCTGGAGCAAGGGGACGGCCACCTTCATGATCGCCGGCGACCGCTGCACGCGCGCTTGCGGCTTCTGCGCGGTTTCCACCGCCAAACCGCTCGCCCTCGAAGCGGATGAGCCGTTACGCGTCGCCGAAGCGACACGCCGGATGCGGCTGCGACATATCGTCATCACCGCCGTTGCCCGCGACGATCTGGCCGACGGCGGCGCCAATCATTTCCGGCAAACAGTCGAAAAAGTACGCGAATTGAATCCCGGCATTGTCATTGAGGTGCTGGTACCCGACTTCAATGATCATGACGATTCCATCGGGACCGTGCTGGCGGCGAACCCGCATATTTTCAATCACAACCTGGAAACGGTGCGTCGGCTGACGCCGAGCGTGCGTCATCGCGCTACGTATGACCGCTCCTTGAGCGTCCTCCGGAAAGTTAAGAGCAAGCGTGGCGGCACCGTTTACACCAAATCCGGCCTCATGCTCGGCCTCGGGGAAACGGACGACGAATTGTTGACGGCCATGCGGGATTTGCGCGCCGCCGGTTGCGATATTCTCACGCTCGGCCAGTATTTGCAGCCGACGTTAAAACATCTGCCAGTAATGGATTTCGTCACGCCGGAGAAATTCGCGGCCTATAAAGTTCGTGCGGAAGAAATGGGCTTTATTCACGTGGCCAGCGGCCCGATGGTGCGCAGCTCGTATCACGCCGATGAATTCACGATACCGTCAATGGCCCGATAAGAACGGGTTGCGGTGGATGAGCAGATAGCCGACCACGATGAAACACAGGATGGCGATGGTAAAACCGATGACGGTGATGATGGTCTTCAGCGTGCGGGCTTGTTCGTAGGTGCGTTCGGTCTTCAGCCTTTCAGTGGACATGAAGGCGGCAAAATCCTTGTCCAGTGCGTTGATGATGGCTTGCTCGTCCTTGAGCTGGAGCATGAACCATTCGCCTTTTGCCGACTGCCACTCCGTCGGCAATTCGGCCAATCTGGCTGCGTTGGCGGGACGAAACCCCAGTTGCGACCAGAATGGCGAACTCTCCTGCGTCCACAGCCGGAAGACGCCATGATTCGATGCGAGGGTCTGGATGCGATTCCAGAATAATTGCCGGGCCGCGTCGGCATGGCCGAAATCGAGGTAGCTCTCGCCATGCAACCACGCATGCTGCCGGACAATTTGAATGCCAATGGCACCCAACAGCTGGCCGTCGGCGGCCTCCGCCACCTGAAATTCCGTCAGACGCTTTTCCAATTCGTCGGCGGGCAACAGCATGGACCGCCAGAGCGACTTGAGGCTTTCCCGGTCGTCCGTGGTTGCGCGCCGGATGAAGAGTTGGGACGAACTCATCGCGCGTTTATACAATTCCCCCCACGTTATTGCAACTGGAGCAGGTAAAAAAGAGCTGGCCCGGCGGGATTGGCCGGATTCGTAAGAAGAAAATTGCCGGACGGGTCAAACGGGTTTGTGGCGATCGGAATCCACTGGTTGCGAGGCACTGCGACATTGGTGGAAGCGAGGAGGTAATAAAGCTGGCCGGGCCAGCCGTTCGTACCGCTCAGGATGAGGTTTGGGCCGGAACGGGCGGGCGGGTTGAAACCGGGCATGGCCGGCGCGCCGTTCGCGGGCAGGCTCATGAGCCAATCGCTGATGAGCTGCACATCCTGTGTGTCAACGACCGTGGAATCCAGCGGGGGCATCTGGATGGAGGGCAGGCTGCCGAGGTCGCGGGTGGAAATACGAGCGAGCAAAATGGAATTGGCGGGGGATAGCGGGGCGATGATGAAATTGCTGGCGCTGCCAAAATTGTTGACCGGTATGCCTTTGACGAGATCGGCTTTGGCCGTGGGGGTCGTGATGCGCGCGTCCCAATGGGCCTCTTGTGCCGTGCCGCCGGGCTGGTGACACTGCGAGCAATTCGCCGCGAGGAACGAACGGGCGCGATATTCGAGGCTGAAAGCGGTATTGGTCGCAGGGGCCAGGGCGAGCAGCGTGACCGGATTATTGCTCACGGGCGGGCTGAAATATCCGGCCGCGCTGAGCGCGGAGATTTGATTGGTGGTGAGCGAGCCGTAAGTGAAGTTGCGGTTCAACTGCTCCGTGCGAAAGCCGAGGCCGTAACCGCCCGCCGCTGTGTGGCAGGCCAGACATTCCGATCGGCTGGGATAATGCCATATCTGTGTCCGCAATATGCCGCCATCATTGATGGTGAAAGCCTCGTCCAGACCCGCTTCCGCCACGAGCGTGGCATTGGTCGCCGAATCCCACCGATAGGTCATGCCATAAACTCCGTTGGCGTTACGCACAATGAACCGCGTCTCCAACCGCTTGCGCGACGCGGGGACGCCATTGGTGAGTTCCAGTTCGAAATGTTTGATCCAGACCGTACCGGTGGGGAATGACCAGTTGCCGGTGGGGTTAAAGCCAATGGAAAGATTGGTG
>JBGPDH010000324.1:0-3844 GCA_041482195.1 Verrucomicrobiia bacterium | reverse complement strand
TCAGCGGGTGAAAGCGTTGCTGTCAGTTTGGTGGCCACCGGCAAACCCGCTGTCCATTGGTGCAGAAGCGGGTGAGCGATGTTCGGCCGGGTGCTGCTGGCCACCGTAAAATGGGGCGCGTCGACCCGCCCGGCGCTGAAGACGTAAAGCTCAACGCTCAAAGGCGGATTATTCAGGCCGGTCAAGCGCATGGGATAAACGGGTTTGGCCGTCCGGAAGGTGAACGACAGCGGATGGGGTGTGCTGGTCTCCAGAGCGGCGTTATCGCGCCGGACTTTTATGGCCACGAAGACCCAACCCTCCTGGACGTAACTGGCGATGACCGGTATCGAATTGGTCGGTACCGCATAGCCGTTTTCCGCAAGCCAGGTCTGTAACGCTTTGGGGTCGTGCGAAGCGATCGTTGTGGTTTCCAGGATGCCGACAATTTTCCGGTTGAGAATGGATACAGATTCATCGATGGCTGGTGAGGCTATTTCCCTTCGAGCGGATCCCAAACTGGGAAGCAGCAGGGTTGCGAGGCAAAAGAATCCAAAAAGAATCAATCCAAAGACGACAAGCTTTTCTGCTTGTGCGATGCGAACCAGCAGCACGGCACAAAACAAGACCAGCGTCACAATGACAAAAGCTCCGACATTGAAGATTTCACGGTGTGAACCGGTGGCGGCGCCAACTCCAACGCAGACGCAGGCCAAGGCATCGGTCCACGTGAGTCGTTCTGCAGGCCGGACAAATAACAGCAAATAACCGATGCCCAGCAGGGCCAAAATCCCGGCAAAGTAATGCGGCACATCATGAATGATTTGTGGCCGGAAGAGATATTGTAACGTCGGGAATAATCCGGTGGTGGCTTCTTCGACAACCGGCTGGCCCGGCAACGGCACGATCCAGGCGAAGTTGGTTCCGGAAGCCGTGAAACGCGTTTCGATGACGAGTCGCTCGAAGCCGTTAGAACAACAAATCAGCGCGCGTTGGTCGGGAATGGTAATCGTGGCGGGGAACGCGACCGGGGGGATGAATCTACCGTCGGCCAGCGCTGGTAGAGGTGTCAGCAAGAACAGAAACAGTGATAGGATCTGCCGCATCCTATGGCGATGCTTATGATAGTCTCTCCAAAAGGCAAGGTGAATTCCTGCCGTCAGGGAATGACCTCGTTGCGGTCCTTCAGCAGCCTCGCCTGTTCGGTACGTTTCTCATCGAGCAGTTTATTTTCGACAGCGTCGATGACGTTCAACAAGTCCGCGGCTTCCAGCAGACGCGGCGTGCTGACATAACTCGCGCCGGCGGCGTACAGTTTGGGGATGTCTTCGAGCAGTTCGGCGTGAACGATGATTTGCGCGTGCGAATTCAGTTCGCGCAATTGCCGGAGCATTTTCAGGTTGTCGGCGCCCTTGAGCACGGTGTTGGGGAGGGAGCAGATGATGATTTCAGATCCCGCGACGCCGGCGTGGAGCAGGGTCTCGCGTTGGGTGATGTCGCCGTAGGCAACGGCCACACCGCGCTGCTGCAACCGTTCATAGACCCGCGGATTGAAGTCGACCACGACGATTTCAGTGAGTAACGTGGGATATTCCCGACTGATGCCTTCGATCAACGAACTGGCAGTCCAGGAAAAACCGAGCAGGCAGATGCGGCGGGATTTTCCCTCACTGCCGGTTTCCGGGGCGGACTGGTAAAGATCGCGCAGGCCGAGCCGGTTCAATTGGGGCGCGATTTTGCGGAGGATCGTGTCATTCTTGAGAATGGCATAAGTCGAACCGACGGCGAGAAACGCAAAGGAGAACGCGGCGATGCCGGCGGAATTTTCCGAAACCTCGCCGCTGGCCAGGCCCAGGGCCAGCAGCACCAGGGAAAGCTCGCTCATCTGGCTGAGGTTGATGGTGGCGAGCAGGCTGACGCGATAACCCTGCCGTAAGGAATAGAGCGGCGGGAAAATGGTAATGAGCCGGCTAGCGATGATAAACAGACAGAACCATAGCGTCCACCACATGAAATTCCATGTAGGCACGGGAATTTCCATGCCCAGGCCGACAAAAAACAGCGTCACAAAAAAATCACGGAGGCTGGTGACCTTGGCGACCACGTCGAGCGTGTAGGGAAAGGTGGATACCATGACGCCGGCGACCAGCGCGCCCATGGCGTAAGAGAGACCGAGCCAGTCGGCCAATCCGGCCATGGCAAAACACCAGGCCAGCGACCCCACGAGCACCAGTTCCGGCAGGCGCGCCACCAGTTTGAAGACCGGCGGCAACACGAACCGGCTGGCCGCAAAGGCGACGGCCACGAGCAAGACGGCTTTGCCCAGGGCCAAGGCGACGGCACCAACGGCGGGATTTCCGAAATTCGGCTGGATGGCCAGGAAGAGAATGATGAACAGGTCTTGCAGGACGAGGACGCCCAGGGAAACACGGCCGGCGAGTGTTTCCAGTTCACGTTTGTCGTAAAGAATCTTGACGATGATGACGGTGCTGCTCATCGCGGCGGCCACTCCCAGGTAAAGCGCCTCCAACCGGCTTTGCGCCGGGCCGATCCAGTCGAAAAACAACCAACCCAATAGTACACAACCAAAGATCTGCACTGCCGCCGTCAGCAGGATGACTTTGCCGGCATGCAACATCCGTTTCAGGTCGATCTCGAGTCCGATCATGAAGAGCAACAGCGCCAGTCCGATGCTCGAAATGGTTTGGATGGAATCCTGGTGGACCCAGGCGAGGGCATGGGGCCCAATGGCGAACCCGGCGGCCAGGTAGGCGAGCAGGAGCGGTTGCCGGGCCACCTGGGAAAGCACCGCCACCACCCAAGCGGCGATGATGCAAACAGCAATGTCAGTGACCAGCCCGTGCTCCATGCGATGGGAAATTAAACCAGAGGTGGCGATTCCGTCGAGCCGCGGTTTTGCCGGATATCACCGTTTAGGTAGTTCTCGTCATCGGTAAGAGCCTCTCAAATTGGCATTTAAGGTGCTGGCTGATGGGTCTCCGTCATGTCCGGTTTGTGACGTACGATGAACGTGGAATTATTTCCAAACGAACAACAGCTTTGCGCGGCGAAGATTCTCATCATTGACGATGAGGAGGTGGACATCCGGATACTGGAATGGGCATTGCACACGGCCAAATTTTCCAATATCCGGAGCACGACGGAATCGACCCGGGCGTTGGAAACGCTGAAACAGTTTCAACCCGACCTCGTCTTGCTTGATTTGTACATGCCCCAACCGGATGGGTTTGCCATTTTAAAGCAATTCCGGGCGGTGACCCCGACGGACGATTTCCTGCCGGTGCTGGTACTGACGGGTTATGACACGGCGGAGGCGCGCAGCCAGACCCTGGCGGCCGGCGCCAGCGATTTCCTCGGCAAACCCATTGATTGTGCGGAAGTCATGTTGCGGATCAAAAATTTGCTGCAAACCCGTTTCCTCCATCAACGGGCACGGGACATGCAGAAACAACTGGAGGCCGCCCGGGCCCTTCTGGAAAACAGGACCCTAACCACAACCGGTCAGAAACCTTGAGTTGCTGACCCTATCCCAGTCTGCGCGATGGAAAAGATACCGACCGAAGAACTTGACCGGCTGCTGGCAGCCATGATCCAAAGCGCCGAAGGCATCTCGGATTTACTGTTTGTGTCCGGCAAACCCCCGCAGGTGGAGGTGCATGGCAAATTCCAGCCGTTTGGACTGGAACCGCCGGAATCCGTGCTCACCAGCCAACGCATCGAGGGCCTCGCCGGGGTCATTATCAACGGCAATCCCCGCCTGGTTCAGGACCTGTCGGAAACGGGCTCCTGCGATTGCAGTTATTCCCTGCCCAATTTTTGCCGGTTTCGCGTCAATATCTATCGC
>JBGPDH010000323.1:0-3845 GCA_041482195.1 Verrucomicrobiia bacterium | reverse complement strand
TGATTCCTCGCGTTTCTGGCCCGCCGACCAGTATCAGCCGGGTCGCGGCCAGCCAAGCTTCGACAAACAATTCGTTCGCGATTACCTGGAAACCCTCGATTGGAACAAGACCCCGCCAGGGCCGGTGCTGCCGGATGACGTCGTCGCCAAAACCAGCGCGAAGTATTTGGAAGCCTACGAGCGGTTGACGGGGAAGAAAATATGACGAGCTTATGGCGGCCAAAAATCCAATCGATGAAGTCAGGTTGCCGCTGGTGTTAACACCAGATCCGTTCATCTATTTGTTGGGAGGAGCATTGGCATTTATTTTCTGGCAACCAATGATCGTGACCATTGCTCTGGGAAATTTGGGTTGGAAAATGTTCGCATTTTCGTTTGGAATGACGGCGGGACTTTTTCTTTTGATTCATGGTTGCAGAATTGTCATCGACGAAAAGGGTCTAGCCTATAAACGGTTATTCGTTTGGTCACGTTTTCTGCCCTATGAGCAAATGGGGAGATTGAGAATAGAAGTCGGAAGAAATCGGAGTAAACCGATATACAGATTGGTAATAATACCACTGACACAATCCCTTGAACCACTGACAATTAACATCAAACTTTTTTCCCGGAAAAGATTGTCGCTTTTGATGAAAATTGTTTCGGCAAAAGCTCCAACTGCACACCTTGACGAACAATGTGGACAAATGAAAGAACGCGTCATGCCTTCGCTTTTCAGTGACGAGAAGGAAATGCGTTTTCGTTCCAAAATTGTGAACTTCTTCCTCAAGGAGCGATGATGGCTGTGTGTTCCTGCAAACCCACGTCAACGGTTTTCTACATTTCCTGCGCCGCGAGTGCGGGCTTTAGTCGCGAAGCGACACCGGAAATTAGCCAGCCACAAAATGGCTGGTCTATCGCACAAAGATGTTTCTAGTCCTGAAGGGACGTGGGGAAATCGCCAGTTAATCCACCGTCCCGTCGGGACGGATTTCATTTTGGACGGTTTTCCCGGCACGTTGTGCCGGGCTAATTTCTTGCGTCCCTCCGGGACTTCAACGCCGTTTCCCTTCGCGGCTTCGTGTCTTTGTGCTAAACTGCCATCATGCAGGCCGAGCGGTTGAGGACAGCGCATCCACCCTCCGTCCCGCCATGCGGGACTTCAAGGACGGGTCGCGGCGTGTCGGAAAATCCGGTGAACCGGTTCGAGAAAATTCAGATCGAACCGGATGCGGATCAGTCTTCATTTCGTTCCGACTCGACAAGTAGGAATCCCGACGACGAGTCTGGTGGCCGTCCGCAAGGACCGCGGACACAGTTTTTCAAGGATCATAGTAAAACTGTCATTGCCCGCAACGACAGTCCAGATGTCGGTTTTGCGGCCAGTCTCAACCCGTACCGCGGCTGCGAGCATGGCTGCATTTACTGCTACGCCCGGCCGACTCACGAATATCTTGGCTTCTCCGCGGGCCTCGATTTCGAGAGCAAAATCATGGTCAAGGAAGACGCGCCGGAACTGCTCCGCGCGGAACTGATGTCGCCGAAGTGGCAGCCGCAGGTCATTTTCATGAGCGGTGTGACGGATTGTTACCAGCCGGTTGAAGCCAAATTAAAATTAACGCGTCGTTGCCTCGAAGTGCTGGTCGAATTCCGAAACCCGGTTTTCGTCATCACCAAAAACCAGCTGGTGACGCGGGACATTGATTTGCTGTCCGAACTGGCACGGCATCAGGCGGCAGCGGTCTGGCTGTCTATCACCACGCTGGACCCCGAGTTGCGCAAAGTGATGGAACCGCGGACGTCACTGGCGGCGACGCGACTGGCGACAATTGGTGAACTCGCCCGGGCGGGCATTCCCGTGGGTGTGAACGTGGCTCCAGTGATTCCCGGTCTGACGGACCATGAAATGCCGGCCATTCTTCAAGCCGCGGCGGATGCAGGTGCGAAGTCAGCTGGTTACACCGTAGTTCGATTGCCGTACGGTGTCGCGCCGCTGTTTGAGAAATGGCTCGGAACACATTTCCCGGATCGAAAGGAGAAAGTTCTAAACCGGCTACGCTCCATCCGCGGCGGGAAATTGAACGATTCGCAATGGGGAACCCGGATGCACGGCGAAGGCATTTTTGCCGATCAAATCGGGCAGATGTTCGAGGTGGCCCGGCGCAAGGCTGGGATACAAGGCCACGGCGGCGAACTTTCGGCGGCGGCATTTCATCGTCCCCCTGGCGCCCAGCTTCCGTTGTTTGCGTAGGCAGCCATAGTGGCTTCTATTTTTTGATTTGTTATGCGAGTCGCAATACGCAAAACGCGAAGGATTCTTTGAATTTTTCTTTGCGGGCTTTGCGTCTTTGCGTGAGGCTGTTCCAGTGCAAACGCTCGTCGAAGATTTCCTGCAGTACCTGCGCCACGAACGCGGGCAATCGGATAATACGGCGAGAACCTACGCGGCGTTGCTTGGCAAATTCACCGCATGGGCGGCGACGCAAAATCTCACGGATTGGAAATCGGTCGAGTTGAAACATCTCATGTCGTTTCTTCAGCATGAACGCGAACGACCACTGGTGGACGAACCAAAGGAGTCCACCAGGCGTCTGAGCAGCGAGAGTGTTTATCTTGAAATTGCCGCCTTACGGGCACTTTACAAGTTCGCCGAAACCGAAGGACATGTACCGTCCAACGTGGCGGAAAATTTGTCATTGCCGCGAAGGTGGAAACGCCTGCCCAAAGCATAGACGAACGACGAAATCGCAAAACTGCTCGTTCCTCAATCGCCGGAAACCCCTGAAAGTTTGCGCGACCAGGCGATTCTCGAACTGGCTTATGCCTCCGGTTTGCGGCTGGCCGAATTGAAAGGTTTGCGGCTGGAACAACTTCATCTCGATGCGGGGTTTATTAACGTCATCGGCAAGGGTAACAAGGAACGCGTGGTGCCGGTCGGAAGAAAAGCCGTCGAAGCGATCAATCGTTATCTCGCGGTCGGGCGGCCGAAGCTGGTGACGCCGAAATCGCCGGCGAACGTATTTTTGACGAAGCGCGGCACACCTTTCGCATCCGTGACCTTGTGGTTGCGAATCAAGCGCCGGGTCCATCGCGCCGGGGTTTCACGCAATATCACGCCGCACATGTTTCGGCACAGTTTTGCTACACATCTGCTGGAGCACGGGGCGGATTTACGAGTGATTCAGGAACTGTTGGGCCACGCCAATATCAGCACCACGGAGATTTACACCCATGTGACGGGCAACCGGTTGCGGGACATCCACCGGAAATTTCATCCGCGCGCCTGAGCCGGGGAGGGAAAGGTTACTTTTGAAAAACTAAGCCCCGTTGTCACCGATGGCTTCAACCGGGCAACCTTCCTTGGCTTCCTTGCAGCGCGTCTCTTCGTCGGGCGAGCCCGGTTGTTTGTACACAAACGAATAACCGCCGTCATCGTTGCGTTTGAAATTGTCCGGCGCCGTCTCGCGGCACAGGTCGCAGTCAATGCACTGGTTGTCCACGTAGTATTTGCCCGGGACATTTTCGGGATATTTATTTGCTGCGTCTGCCATAAAATTGTTCATTGAATATGAACGCCGGGGCAAAGGCTGGCAAGCCTCATTTGCCATTAGAATTTAACCCGGCCGATTAAAAACTTTTAATCGCGCGGTGCCCGGGTATTTTGGAGCCGTGCAACGAGGAAGCGTTCGCAGAACCAAAATCATTTCCACGCTTGGTCCGGCGACTGACTCGGCGGAGATGATCGGCAAACTCATTGACGCCGGGGTCAACATTTTCCGCCTGAACATGTCGCACGCGCCGCATGACTGGGTGCGTCGGGTGGTCAAGGACATCCGGGCTGCCGCCGCGACCCGCCGGCAGTTCAT
>JBGPDH010000322.1:0-3863 GCA_041482195.1 Verrucomicrobiia bacterium | reverse complement strand
TGTGCATTGGTCGCCGCGCTTACGGCGAGCGGCCTGCCAACGGACGAATTTCATTTCGTCGGTTTTCTGCCCCACAAATCCGGTCAGCGGCGAACCCGGCTGCAATCGCTTCAAAGCATTCCTGGCACGCTGGTTTTTTACGAATCACCGTT
Source organism: Verrucomicrobiia bacterium (assembly GCA_041482195.1). Taxonomy (GTDB): domain Bacteria; phylum Verrucomicrobiota; class Verrucomicrobiia; order Limisphaerales; family UBA11358; genus UBA11358. The sequence continues at coordinate 3,711 of JBGPDH010000322.1, read as the reverse complement.
TCGCATAGAAAAGCTGCTGGGCGAGCTTGTTGAAATATTTCCCGAACGTGAGGTTGTTCTGGCACGTGAATTGACCAAGAAATTTGAGGAGTTTCTGCGAGGCAAGCCGGCGGAACTGGTGGCCAGTGCCCAAAAACGTCCACTGAAAGGTGAATTTGTGGTGTGTGTTGGCCCGTTGGCGTAACCCGCCGGATTGGCCAGGAGTGGACCGGCTAAACAAATTTTCCCGGGTTTAAAATGTTTCTCGGATCGAGCGCGTGCTTCACGACCCGATGCAGTTCGCGAGTTTCACTGGAGACGGCTAGGGGCCACCAGCGTTTTTTGGCAAGGCCGATGCCGTGTTCGCCGCTAATCGCACCTCCCCAGGCGATGACCTGGGCAAAAAGGTCGTCCAGCGCTGCTTCCGCACGCCGGGCGGCTCCCGCCCGGTTAAAGTCCACCATGACGTTCGTGTGGATGTTGCCGTCGCCAGCGTGGCCAAAACAGGCAATGGGCAGACCGTGTTTCTTCTGGAGTCTGGCGGCAAATCGAAACAGGTCCATCAACCGGCCGCGCGGTACAACGATGTCCTCGTTCAATTTAGTCAGGCCGGTATCGCGCAAGGCATAAGAAAATTCCCGGCGGATTTTCCAGATTTCCTCACACTTGGCCGCACCCAAACCGCGCTCGAGAAACAGCGGTTTCTGTCGGCTGATGATATGTTCCAGGAACGGCAACTCAGACCGGACGGATTTTTCCTGCCCGTCGAGTTCAACAATCAAATGAGCACGGCAACCGCGCAGGCGGCTGCTTTTGATGCGCTGGTAAGCAGCGGCAAGAGTGAATTCATCTGCCAGTTCAAGTGCGCTCGGGAGAAGCCCCGCGGACAAAACAGCTTGCAATGCCCGGACGGCGTTTGGCATCGAACCAAAGCCGATGGCGAGACTGGCGCGAAACGGCGGCAGGGGAATTAATTTCAGAATCGCTTCGGTGATGACTCCCAGTAAACCTTCCGATCCGACAAACAAGCGTGTGAGATCAAATCCCGTTTTGTTTTTATGAGTGCGCCCGCCGACGCGAACGGCGGTGCCGTCAGCCAGCACCACTTCCAGGCCGAGCACGTAATCGCGGGTGACGCCGTATTTTAAGCAACGCGGCCCACCGGCGTTGGTGGCAATGTTGCCGCCAATGAAATTATTGGCGCGGCTGGCGGGGTCCGGTGGATAAAACAAACCTTGTTTTTCCACGGCCTCCTGGAGCTGTTGCGTGATGACACCGGGTTCAACCACAGCGACAAAATCAGCGGCATTGATTTCCCTGATCCGGTTCATGCGCTCCAGCGAGAGCACAATGCCGCCATAAACCGGAACACATCCCCCGACATAGCCGTGGCCGGCGCCGCGCGGCGTAACCGGGATCCGATGGCGATTGGCAAAACGCAGGATGGTGGAAACGGATTTGACGGAGCGGGGCAGGGCAACCGCATCCGGTTGCTGAGCGGCGAACCATTTGTCGGACGCGTATTCCTTCAGCGTTTGCGGCGTCAAAACCAGTTCACCGCCCGGGAGCATGCCCTTGAGGCGATGCAGGAGTCTCGATTTCTTGGCGATCATTTTAAGGGTGTGTTGAGGAAGTTACCGGCATCAAACACCCTGTGCACCGGCACAGGGAAAAAAGAATCGCTGGTGACATGCGCAGGATCAATATTTTGAAGGCAGGTCTGCTTCGGGGACCGATGCAGGGAAGTTCCCGGGATTGAAGCCAGTAGAACCAGTTTCCGGTTATAGGGACCATTGATCGTGCGCGGGCAACTTTCAGACGGGTGTGGGTGTCTTCACATCGGCGAAGACAATGATCCCCGCCCCGGTTTGGAGGAGGCTTTGCACTTCTACTTCGACCTGTTGGCCAATGTGCGGCTGACCTTTATTGACCACAACCATCGTGCCATCGGGCATGTAACCGACGCCCTGGCCTTTATCCTTGCCTTCACGCACGATTTTGAGTTGCAGAATTTCACCCGGCAGCAGGATCACCTTCAGGCATTTGGCGACCTCATGCAGGTTGATGCAGTCGATTTTTTGCAGTTGGGCGACTTTGGCGAGGTTGTAATCATTGGTAAAAAGCCGGGCGTTGAGGTTGCGGGCGAGACGGACCAGCTTTGAGTCCACATCCTTTTCCTCAGGAAAATCGCCGTCATGGATACGAACTTCAATACCGGTATTGCGCTGGATGCGATTAAGCATTTCCAGTCCGCGACGTCCGCGGGCGCGCTTGATGGGATCGGTGGAATCGGCTATCTGTTGTATTTCCCTGAGCACGAACCGTGGCACGACCACCAGTCCTTCAAGAAAATGAGCTTCAATTAAATCGGCTACCCGCCCGTCAATGATGACGCTCGTGTCGAGCAACAGCAGGTTGTCCGGCTGGCTCTGCGGCCGGAACCGAACATACGGGATAATCAGCGAGAAATCCTCTTTGTTACTGCGCATGGCGAGGATAATGCCGATGTAACTGAAACTTAAAAAGAGCCCGAGGCGAACAAACCATTGTACCTTGACATCGGCATTGTCCATCAAGGGTGAGTGCCCAATCAATAATGCGACCAGTATCCCGAGCAACAAACCAAAGGTCGTGGCGGAAAACGCGCGAAGGGAAAAGCCTTTCAGCATTTCGTCCATGGCAATCATAAATCCGCCGAAGCCGAACCCGATCAACATGCCGAACAACTCACCGTAATTGATGCTGGTAAATTCCGGCCGCACCTGGCTGATGGCGTAACCAGCTGCTGTACAGAGGCCTAAAAACAAAATCCGAATAGCCCAGAGGGAGGTCATGGTTGTTTCGGCGGTTGCTCGGGCGGTGCGTTGGTGGGCGGCAATTCATGGTGCCAGAGGAAGCGCCACAAACCGAGCCGGTTCAGGTTACTGCTGGCTACGGCCAGATTGGCAGCCAGGATTTGTACGTTAGTGGACAGTTCCTGGTTTTTCAGCAGAGTTCCCGCCAAACCTTTCCCGGACTGCAAATCGTCCATTAATTTGTTCAACGTTTCGGTTGAGGTTTCAACGTTTTTCACGGCGTCGGAAATTGCCGCGCCATTGGTCGTAATCAGCCCCTGCGTTGCGTCCGACAGGCCGATGAGGTCCTGGGAGAAGAAAACCACGTTGCTGACGGCCAGACTGATTTGGCTGCCGTTGTTCGCGACGAGCGCGTTGAGGTTGGCCACCGTGCCCGTGGCCTGATCGGTAAAGTCCCGAAGATTGTTGATGGCAACAGACAAATTCGTCAGCGTCTCTTGATTCAGCACATAACGGCGCACGTCACCGACCGCAGCATCCAGCTTCTTCGCTGTATCATCGATTCGCTGGATGAAACCGGATGCCGAGCGTGCAACCTCCTGCAGATTGAATGGTGCCTCACACTCAACTTCACTCCCGTCCTGGAGGAGCGGTGGTGAGTTGGTCGTGGGAATGATGGCGACGTACTGGTCGCCGAGAAAACCGGACTGCTGAACGACGAACCGTGCATCGTGGTAGATCTTATCTTCTTTGTAGATGCGCAGCAAGATGGTTACGCTTTTACCGTCGGGGGCCAGCTCGATTTCCGAAACGCTGCCGACCTGTACGCCGGCCAGCAACACCGAGGCGCGCTGCTTGAGGCCGCCCACGTTTTCGGCGTGCAACCGCAGGGTGTAAGTACCGCGGAACAGGCTGGTACCTTTGCTGAACTGAATGA
>JBGPDH010000321.1:0-3874 GCA_041482195.1 Verrucomicrobiia bacterium | reverse complement strand
GGGCGGCCAGCGTCACGCTGATGGCCGTGAGCGACTGGCCCACCTCGTCATGCAATTCGCGACTGATGCGCCGCCGTTCCTCCTCCTGGGCACGGAGGATCTTGCGGGAAAGATTTTTCAACGCCTCCTCGGCCCGTTTCCTTTCGGTGATGTCAGTCGCCACGCCGCACAGCGCGTATATTTTACCTTTCGGGTCCCGCAACGGAAATTTTGAAACCAGGCTGATGTGTTCACCATCGCGGTAGCGCGCCGTTTCCTCAAACTCAAGCGGAACGCCGCCGCGCAGGACTTCGCGGTCGTGGTTTTGAAAGTGAGCCGCCTGCTCGCGGGAAAAAACATTCCGGTCCATCCGGCCGACGATCCGGTTGCGATCCAGGCCGAACTGTCGTTCGAACTGCCGGTTGACATGCAGGTAGCGGCCTTGCGTGTCCTTCAAAAAAATGACGGCCGGGCTGTGGTCCAATATCGCACGTAACCGGGCTTCACTGGCGTGCAGCGCCTTCTCGGCTCGCCGGCGTTCGGCGATTTCAGCCTCCAGCTCCCGGTTACGTTTCTGCAATTCGGTGTTGGTCTCGTAAAAGCCGCGGTGCGTCGCTTCAAAAGGTGAAAGGGTCTGCAAAAAAAACATGGCCGCCGCTTTTGAGATGCGTTCACGCTTTTTCCCCCTGGCATTTGACTTCAGCAATTTTTCGCGCGACTCCCGATGCATTCGCGCCATATCCAGAATCCCCAGCCCGTCCGCCAGCGCCACACGCCCCAGTCCATAGGCCGCTTCCAGTACGGCCTCCTGCTCCTCGGCGGCGTACTTTCGCAGGTTTACAGCGTAACGCCGCGCCAGCTTTCGTAATGTCCGCTTTTGGTTCATGGTGTGTAACCGGCATAACGGACCACCAATACCAACGCATCGTCCGTGCCCTTGAAATGCCGGCGCAAAATACCGTCGGCGATCTTCCTGGATGTTTCCGCCGGATTCACCCGGGCCTCAAAATCCTGCTCAATCCCATCGGTGGCAAATACCAGCAGGTCGCCGGGCGCCAGCGACGTCAACGTGGCCTGCGCGGCCGGCAATTGGAGCCCGACGAGGCCGCCACGCAGCAAAATGTGCTCGTACGGATGGCTGGAGTTGGCCTCGATATGAAACAGCCGTGCCTCGACATTACCCACACCCACCCACGACACCCTGCGGCCACGAATGTCTACTGAGGCCAGGGTCATTACTGCGCCACGCGTTTTGGCGAGCGCGTGGTGACAACGCCGGACGAGCGAAACGACGGAATCGCCGGCGTTATTTTTCAAGACGTTCGCCGCAACCTCTGCCACGGCACGGGCTTCATGGCCGTGGCCGACGCCGTCAATCACCGCCAGCAACACACCGTTGTCAAAGAATTCGATCACGTGCAGGTCGCCGGAAACGGTCTGGCCGGTCATCGGCCGGGCGGCGACGCTCCAGTCAATCACTTTTTGTTCCTGGATAACCGTGCTCATTTCAAGGCAGCCATTTCTTCATGGTCACAGTGGTTCCGGTACCTGGCCGGCTTTCAATGTCGAAGTCATCCATCAGCCATTTGGCGCCGGGCAGGCCGACGCCGAGTCCCTTATTGGTGGAATAGCCGTATTGCATGGCCCTGGCCACGTCCTTGATGCCGGGGCCTTCGTCGCGGGCGATGATTTGAATGCCGCGCCGGTTGCCGTGATTGGCGTGCGCGAGGGTGATTTCGCCGGTCTTGGCGTGGTTGACGATGTTGCGCGCCACCTCGGAGATGGCCGTGGCAATCACGGTCAGATCCGACCCGTCAAATCCCAACTCCAGCGCGAGCGTGCGGCCCTTCTGCCGTGCGACTACGATGTCGGCGGCGGAGTTGATGGCAACGCGCGTTTCATTTTCCATGTTTCACTGGTTTCCTGGCCAGGCGGTCGAGATAGGCCAGTCCCTCCTCCAAATCGAGGGCCGTGCCCACCCCTTCCAGCGTCAGGCCGAGTTGGACCATCGCAAATGCCACGTCCGGCTGGATACCGACAATCACGGTTTCCGCCCCGCGCAACTTGAGCATGTGCGCCACCGCCCGCAGTGTCCGCGTGGCAAATGAGTCAATGACATCCAGAACAGTAACATCAATAATGACCCCGCGCGAACGAAATTGGCCGACCCGGTCGGCCAGGTCATCCCGCAACTGTTCTAAATCGGCATCCGACAACACGGATTGGACGCTGGCGATGAGATAGTGGCCCTGCTTGAGAACCGGAACGTGCATGGTCTATGGATGATTTATGATACTTGATTTATGGTTTCATCCCCATCGGGCCATCGCGGGTAAATCAAATCATCAATCATAAGTCGAAGATCAGAAACTATTTCTTCGGTTCCTGCGTCGCCGCTTCGGTGGTGAGCATCACCTTGTAACCCAACAACCGTTCCGCCTCCTCAATACCTCCCTGCAAATCGCCGACCGCGTTCATCTTGCTCAAATCCACGCCAATGGTCACCAGGGTCTGGGCGATTTCCGAAGACAAACCGGTGATGATGACGCTCGCACCCATCAGACGGGAAGCTTCCACCGTTTGCACCAGGTGGTTGGCCACCGTCGAGTCAATCGTGGGTACACCCGTGATGTCCACCACCACCACCTTCGCGCGATTGTTGCGAATGCCGCGCAACAACTGCTCGGTCAGTTGGCGGGCGCGCTGCGAATCAATCACGCCGATGATGGGGAGAATCAGCAAGCGCTCGCGTACCTGCAACACCGGTGTGGAGAGCTCGCGAATGGCCTCCTGTTGCTGGCGGATGACGCGCTCGCGCTCCTGCACGAAGCTGACGGCCACGGTATTGGCAATGCGGTTGGCCGCCGGTTCATAGGCATCGAGCACCTGGTTGAGCAATTCAAAATCCGCCTGGTACTTTTTGAACAGCGACCGTGCCAGCACGTCACGCAGCAACAGCACAATGCCCACCACTTCGTTGGTTTCCACACCACGCGGAATGATGCGTTCGGACAAATTACGCGCGTAAGCCTGCAACGCCTCGACGCTCCCGGTTTCCAACACTTCGACGTAATTGTCGTACACCGAGGTGGCTTCGGTAAAAATCTCGTCCTTGGTCATCGCGATGAGCAACTGCGCCTCAGTGATGCGGCGCGCCCATTCCTCGCGCAACTGGGTGCGGTTCTGGCGCAGATGCGCGACCAATTCGCGCAATAGCGCGGCGCTGGATTCGCTCATCAGCGGGTTAAGGGGTGAGGACGGCAACGTCCGGTTGGCCACCGGTGAAATCTGAGCCGAAGCCGAAATTCGCCTTGAATATTTGCGATTCATTTTTATCTCCTTTGGTCAGTGCTGATGCTATTGCGAACCGTGGCGTCAAGGGATTGATACCAGTTCCAGATGTACCTCCGCACTATGGGGTATGGACCTGAAACAGCCAGTAGGTAAATACCCCATGTCGAACGGAACCGTTCTTGCTTTATTGGTTTGTAGAAGTGGTGGCTGGGGGCGGAATTGAACCGCCGACACAAGGATTTTCAGTCCTCTGCTCTACCAACTGAGCTACCCAGCCAATGGTCGGAAATCACCGCGGCACCGGCCCAACATACTACCCACCCCCGAAAACCTGCAGCAAGCATTTTCGTCAACGGATCACGAGACCACAAAGTATCCCGGGTGTTGTCCCATGATGGAAAGCTTTCGGCGCAGTGTTTCCAGCGGCGGATTCGGTTGAGAGCTCAACCGATCGACCTGCGATCGTTCAGGACGATCCCATTTTTCGCGAAAGTCTTTCAAGACAGGTTTTCACTTCGTGTGTCAGCGATTCCCGTTGTTGGACACTCAAACCGCGCGGGTCAAAGCGATGGCGGTAGTGCAACTGCAGCAATTCCAGCAG
>JBGPDH010000320.1:0-3878 GCA_041482195.1 Verrucomicrobiia bacterium | reverse complement strand
GATCCGTTCTACGTCCTGTACGCTCCTCCTTACACTCCGGCGATTGAAACGGTTCATACCGGACAATACGCGGGATGGTCCTGGGGTTGCAGCCGTCTGATTGACGGTTTGTATAAGCTGAATGGCAATCTGGGCAATGGGGTCCAAATCGATCTAACGCGCATCATGGTTACCGGTTGCTCCTATGCGGGCAAGATGGCGCTCTTCTGCGGAGCGTTCGACGAGCGGGTTACGCTGACCATTGCCCAGGAGTCGGGCGGCGGCGGCGCCAACTCGTGGCGCTACAATGAATTCAACGAACCTTCGGGTTCCGTGGAAGACATCGATAACACCGATTACGGTTGGTTCGGGGCTCAAATGCATAATTTCGGCGTCACCAATGTTGTGTACCTGCCGGAAGATCATCACATGCTGGATGCATTGGTCGCACCGCGGGCGTTGTTCGCCACGGGAAACCCCAGCCAGGTCTGGTTGGGAAGCCGGTCGTTCTTCGTCTGCACCGAGGCGGCGATTCGAGTCTGGGACAACTTCGGTCTGAGCGATCGAGTCGGGTTTAACAATCTCGGGGACCATGGCCACTGTGCCACCGAGAGCGCCATCGATCAGGAGATGGGTGCCTATATCCAGAAATTCATGCTTAATAATTTGAGCACGAATACTGTTATCAGGGACAACGATGCTTCCGTTGCGGGCGTCAATTACAGCCAGTGGACTACCTGGTGGGGAACTACCAATCCCGTCCTGGGTCCTTAGTATTCTGAAACGGCCTTGCCCCGGTCGGAAAGCCAGGAATGGCGATCCACCGGGGCAAGGCGTTAATAACAGGTTGTCTGAAGGCCAGGGGACATCGACGAGTCTGGCGGTCTGGACTTACCGTGCGTTCACACACCTCGAAATAGGATTGAGTATATCCACCGGCGAAACGTAAACTCTCCCCTGCGCTACAAATGGATACCCGGGCATCGGTGAGAAAAAAAACAAGGCCCGTGACCGGAAATTGGCGCGGAATAATGACGCAATAAAACCCACGACCACCCGGTCCAACCCGAACCGAACCTGGAACCTGCGGCGCTTCATACCCATGATTAATCAGTTGTTTTTATGAAAAGATTAATGCTAGGCATTGTCCTGACCTGGGTGGGAGCCCTGGCTCTGCCGGCCAATCCGCTCACTCTGGTCAGTGTGCCCACGTATCACTACGACAATGGCCGGACCGGACTGAACACCAATGAAACCATCCTCTCTCCTGCCAACGTCAATACGAATACTTTCGGCAAGCTGTTCTCTTACGGCGTGGATGGCTACGTTTACGCGCAACCGCTTTATCTCGCGAACCTGACCCTGCCGGTCCGGGGCACGCACAACGTTCTCTTCATTGCCACGGAACACAACAGCGTGTACGCCTTTGACGCGGACAATAACGGCCCGGAAGGCGGGTTGCTGTGGCAAACCAACCTGGGCCAATCCGCCACCACGCCCACCACGAATTTTGGCAACCGCAGCGGTTCCTACAACAACATCGTCCCTGAAGTCGGCATCACCAGCACGCCCGTCATCGACCGCGTCGCCGGATGGATCTACGTGGACACGTTCAACCAGCAAGGCGCCAGCACCTATTCCCATTCCATTCACGCGTTGAATATCACCAACGGTGTTGAGGCGCCTTTCAGCCCGGTGCTGGTGACCGCGAGCTATCCGGGGACGGGCGTGTCCAGTACCAACGGTGTCATCTCGTTCATCGCCAAGCAGGAGATTCAACGGGCCGCCCTGACGCTAGCGGGCGGGAATGTTTACCTGGCCTTCGCCGGTTACGCGGATACCGATCCCTATCACGGATGGGTTATGGGATACAGCGCCAGTAACCTGGTCCAACTGACCAATTACGTCTTCAACACGACCCCGAACAGCACCAACGGCGCGAATCCCGGCGAAGGCGGCATCTGGATCTCCGGTTGCGGCCTGTCGGTGGACGACAACACGAATTTATATGTCCCGATCGGCAACGGGTCGTTCACGGCGACGAACGGCTCCGCCGGGACCGATTACGGTGACTCGCTCGTCAAGCTGTCCACGACCAACGGACTGGCGGTGGCTGATTATTTTACTCCCTACAATCAGGCCACCCTGCAGACGGTGGATCAGGACTTCGGTTCGGGCGGATGCATGTTTCTGCCGGACCAGCCCGGGCCATATCCGCACCTGATGGTCTGCGCCGGCAAGGAAGGCCGGATTTACCTGATCAACCGCGACCAGTTCACGTCCGACAACGGTCACTTCAATGCGTCGACGAACCCGGTGGATTATGTGGTGGAGACCATTCCCGGCCAGCTCGGAGCCGGCTGTTTTGATACGCCGGTGTTCTTCAACGGCAGCGTTTTCTTTGCCGCCAGCGGAAGACAATTGAAGGCGTTTGCCCTTACCAATGGCCTTTTAACCACCAACCCGATCTCCATCGGGCCGCGCTCTTTTGGTTCGCCCGGGGCCACACCCGTCGTTTCCGCCAACAGCACGAACAACGGGGTCATCTGGGCGATGGCCAACGCGAACCCGGCTGTCCTGACTGCGTATAACCCGACGAACCTGACGACCGAACTCTACAACAGCGCCCAGGCCGCGTTGAACCGTGACCGCCTGACCAATGGGGTGAAGTTTACACTGCCCGTCACCGTCAACGGCAAGGTTTATGTCGGCAATCAATATCGCGTTTCCGTGTTCGGCCTGCTCAGTCCGTCGGACAATTGGAAGTACGCGTACTTCGGTACCAACGCCACCAATGCCGCGGTAACGGGTGATACCGCGGATCCTGACAGCGATGGCGCGGTCAATCTGCTCGAGTATGCCCTGGCCAACGACCCGACGGTTCCCGGACCGGATGGGATCATTTTCGGAAATATCGTCGGGAACCAATTCCAGCTCCAGTTCCATCGCAATGTATCGGCCAGCGATATCACCTACACCGCGCAGTACGCGAATTCGCTGAATGGACCCTGGACGAATCTGATGACCTACACGCGGGCCACAGGTTGGGTGGCCAACACGGGGGGAGCCACGGCTTCAGAATCGGTGCCCTTTGATGTTTCGCCGGATCAATACGTGGAAGTGACAATTACCGATCCCGCCGATGTGACGTCGGGCACGGGTAACCGTTTCTTCCGGCTGAGCGTGAACCGGTAATCGTTTTCAGGTTAAAAACGCTGGTTCCCCGACAGCAGACCAAAACTTGATGGGAACGCTGAGAGAAAGCATTCTACAACGAATTTTGTTTGTGTCCTGGGGACGATGATTTCTTGCCTTTGCGCCGCCATGGTTATCATGTGCTCAACCTCATGAGCCGCAGGTCAAAGAAGAAAGCCGGAGCAGGGAAGGCTCCCCCCGGGCGTTCGAGCGTGTCGGTCAGGCCAGCCGTTGAAATGCCGAAAGGAACCATTGCCCGCCCGCCAGAAGCCGGAAACCTGCCTGCGGGTTGGGCGGATCGCTGGACGGTTCCGGGCGTCTGCATTTTTCTGGCGGCGATGGTTTGGGTGGTCTTCGGCCAGACGCTGGAATTTGGCTTCGTCGACTACGACGACAACACTTATATCTATGAGAATCCAATTGTTCAGAAAGGCGTGACGATCCCGGGGATCCTCTGGGCGTTCACCCACGTTTGGGCCTCCAACTGGCACCCGTTGACCTGGCTTTCCCACATGCTCGACTGCCAGTTCTACGGATTGAACGCCGGCGGGCATCATTTAACGAATGTTCTGCTGCACACAGCGACGGTGATTCTGCTGTTTCTGGTATTGCGGCAGATGACGGGATGTCTGTGGCGCAGCGCGTTTGTGGCGGCGGTGTTTGCGATTCATCCGTTGCGGGTGGAATCGGTGGCGTGGTTGGCG
>JBGPDH010000319.1:0-3913 GCA_041482195.1 Verrucomicrobiia bacterium | reverse complement strand
TGCCTTTGCCCTGGCTCTGACTGAGAGCTGGCAGCTGGTAGCTGCCATTAGATTTGTCATCCAGAGCGAAGCGAAGGATCCATGTATTTGCTCTTGACCTTGCAATTCAATTACTCAATTAGCTACGACTCAACTGCTCGCCCCTGAGTACTTCGTCAGTGCATGTTTGTAGAACCACAAGGATGCGAACAAGTATATAATAGCAAACGCGCCGGATATAAAAATCTTGAACACCGAACCAACACCCGGTCTGGATGCAACCTCAATCCAGCCCTGGTGTTGCTTGACGATGCCATAGACCGTGGCCAGGCCCATGCCGGTCCCCTGGCCCACGCCTTTGGTGGTAAAGAAAGGTTCAAAAATCTTTCTACGCACGGTTTCGTCCATACCGCTGCCTTCATCGGCCACACTCAGCCGCACGAACGTACCCACCATGGCATCCGGCTCCCGCTCCGGATATTTCGAATCGGTTACCACCGACTCAGCGGTGATGGTGAGCGGGCCGCCGCGCGGCATGGCGTCACGCGCATTCACCGCGAGATTGATGATGATCTGCTCAAAATTGACCGGGTCGGCGAACACGGGCGGAAGGTCTTTTGCACATTCCATGCGTAAGTTGATGTGTTCGCCGATGATTCTTCGGAGCATCTTGCTGAGATTGTTCAATGCTTCCCGCACATCCAGCGGGCAGCGCTGCAGCATCTGTTTGCGACTGAAAGCCAGCAACTGGCGGGTCAGTGAAGCCGCCCGTGTAGCCGCGTTGGAAATTTCATGCAAGGATTCTTCGAGTGATTCATTCAATTCGCCCATGCTCAATTGCACGCCCGCATGGCCCTGGATGACGGTCAGGATATTGTTAAAATCGTGTGCGACACCGGCAGCGATCTGGCCGATCACCTCCATTTTCTGGGCCTGGCGTAACTGGTTTTCGACATTGAGCCGTTCAGTGATATCCTGGAGGGACATTAAAAAATGCGGCTCGCCTTCCAATTCAAACGGTTCGGCGGAAATCAGCACCGTCAGGGTTTTCCCTTCGCGGATGGCCAGTTCGGTTTGCAGGTTACGAACCTGGTGCCGGGCCGAAAGTGTATCCATAATTTCCTTCCCCGTTTCCGGTTTGGAAAAAAGTTTCAATCCGGCAGGAGTTTGCCCCACAATCTCTTCGCGCTCGTGGCCGGTCAATTCAAGAAAGCTGTCATTGACATCCACACATCGTTGCTCGAGGACGCTTTGCAGCAGCAGGGGAACCGGGCTGGCCCGAAATGCCTTGACGAAACGCTCCTCGGAGCGTCGCAACGCTTCGTTGGCCTCCCGCAGGTTGCGCGTGCGTTCCTGAACCCGCTCCTCCAATTTGTCCCGGGCAGCCTTCAATTCCGTCTGTGCGTGCAGGAGTTGGTTGTTCTTACGTCGGATTCCCAGCGCCCACATCAAGGCAACCAGGAGAACCGATAAGGTGCCGAGCAGTGCCCATAAAAGCCGGGAAAGCGTCCACCACGGTGGCGGCTGCAGAACGCGGATATCATTCCCGTAGCGCAAGTTCAGCAGAAATGAGCGGGGAGTTCCATACTCATCCCGTTGCAGACGATAAACTCCGGTAAGCGCCAATTTGGCTCCCAAGGCCAGTTTTTCCCCGGCGAGTTGACCTGACTGGTTGAGTTTTGCTTCAAAGATCACGCCCTTGGTTTGAATCATCAGACGCTTCTCTTCGAGTTTGCCAGACGTATCAAACAACACCCCTTCCGCGCGCACGAGTCGGCCATCCAAATCTTCGTCGAAGGACTTCTGGATGGGCAGTTCCACGGGCAAGGGTTCGGAACCGGATCCGACCCGGTGATAGACGGCTTCCCGCAGCAAAAAATTCCTGTTCTCGTTGCCGGGAAAACCGACGACTTCAACCCGATCCCCAAGGCGTAGCAGGTTGGTTTGATCACTCAGGGCCAGCACGCTATTGTCGCCATCCTGAACATACAGGTAGCTTCCCGGAACTTGCAGCGTGACCGCACCGTGAGTGCGCACCCGTTCATTCAGCGTGTTGAACGCGTTAAATTGTCGCAGGCTGGCCAGGGAGCGCAACGGCCGGGCAAATAGATCGGAGGGGGCGGATTGTTCGGTTTGGACATCTCCGACTTCGGGCGACCAGATTTGAATGCCGGTCAATTGCCGGCGGGAGTCCGCCGTCGCCACACAAACACCACGCACCAACACCACCGAGCCAGCCAGATGCCTCAAGCTGTCATTCCTGGGAATCCGCGCGGTGAAATCACCGCCGGGAGCGACAAGCTCCAATCGGATGGAATTGGTTTCCTCACTCGACTTGCGAACATAACCGCGCATCTGGATCCAGCGACCGTCTTCCGTACCAGTCATCGCCTCTTCGAGACTGACCAAGGGAGCGTCCGGCAGACTCGTGGTCCCGGTCTGGCTGATAATGGCATTAGTGATCGCTGGCGCAAATTCGCCCATGGTAACCACGCCGTCCACCTTGACCATCATACCGGTTCGAACAGGTCTTCCGTCCGGGAAGCGCGATTGCATCACCCGGATGCCCCCGCTGCTGTCCAAAATGAAAATGAAATGTCTTCGGGGATCGACCCGGGTTACCACTCCTTCAAGGCTGACCGAAGCCTGTTTGCCGATGCTTTCCTGGTCGAGCCGGCGAATCTGGTCTGCCAGACGCAACTGGGTCCGGCCCGGAAGACTGGTATTGTTGCCAGCCTCTTTTCCCGTGCTCAGGCGAAACAGTCCGCTCTGCAAAACCCGGTCAATTCCTTGAAACGTCGGATAACCAATTGCTTCAATACGGTCACCCAGCTCCAACGGATACTGTTGCTTGCTCAGGATGCGAATCTGTCCAGCATTATCCCAAATGGTCACCGCCTGGCCGGGTTGTTGGCTGCGCACGACGCCCATAACTCGAACGGAGGTACGGGGATCAGCGGTTCTGAAATCTTCCGAGGAAAGGGTCGGCCGGGAAAATTGTGAATCGGTGTCCAACGAGCCGCAGACTTCAACGCAATTCAATCCAGGCGTCCACAACACAGCGTCAGCGCCCTTCTCGGCAGAGTCTGAGCTGGTCATGTAGACTCCCTTGATCCGGACGTATTTGCCAGACAGATCGGGTTGAACCTGCCCCGGACTATTCAAGGTCAAAAACGCGGTCAGGCTGAGATCTCCCTCCAGCAACCTCAGCCGCAATACCTGCGGAACCGTCGTCACCTGCGAATCGACCAGCGCCCGGGTCTCGATAAAGTGGGCGGCCAAATTGGTATCCTGAAGGGATTGTCCCTGCAAGGAAACACAAGGCAACGGGTTGGACGTCGAAACGACTGTGACTGAAGTTTTGTCCCAAATGATTTTCTGGTCAACCGGCAGGATCAATCCGTCCAGCCGGACGATGTCGCCGGAGTGGAGTGTTTGCGGGAGGTCGCGCAATGGCAGGAACGTGTCCAGGTCGCCCGAGCGTCCCCAGAAGACAGCCCATTCGGGATTGCAGTAATAAACCAGCAGGTCCAGCCGAATACGATGCAGCCGGTTTTTTTCGTTGAGCGGGAGGACCCAAAACTGGGCCAGATTGGTAATCAAGGTCGCGCTGATGGCGGGTGGTGAATTCGATTCCTGGGCTATCAAAGGTTGGGAGGCAAGCAACAGGGATGCTCCCAGGAAAGAAATGAAATCCTTCTTCCCGACGTTTCGGCCCGGAAACAAAGTGAAAAAGCGAGGCATTTGTCTAAACCCGGTTTATGATGATTCAGCAGTTAGCGAGCCAAATTATCCGCCTCACCGACGCGTAATCCGGTTGTTTTAAGACATTTGAAGAAAAAAAAGCCGGAGAAATAATCTCCGGCTTTTATTGAAAGACTGGCGGCGACCTACTCTCGCAGAACCTATAGGACTACTACCATCGGCAAGACTG
>JBGPDH010000318.1:0-3919 GCA_041482195.1 Verrucomicrobiia bacterium | reverse complement strand
GGCCGGAAGCACTTTTCTCGCGGTGGATGAAACGGCGTCGACAGGCAGTTTCGGCGGCCCGATTGTCGGTCAGAGCCATTTGACCGCGTATGATGTTACCGATCCGCCGGCCGAAAGTACCGATGAGCTAGCCATCGTTCCTCCGCAAACCATTCTTTTTGTGACCAAAGATATCGGCCTCGCAGCCATCTCGCCGCCGGGCGCCTTTATCACCATCTCCCAAGTGACCCAGTCGTTTCATCAAATTCCGGAGCCGGATGCCCTGTTGCTCGGAAGCCTGGGCGGTGGATTGCTGTTGATTTTGAGCTCACGACGCCGCGCTTGACATGGATTAAGCCACAGCCCATCAGATTTGGAACCCCGATTTCCGATATTTTTTCCGCGTTTGGTCCATTTCTCAAGCCTCCAATCCATCAACGATCTGGCCCTTGCCCGGATTCCCCGCCTTCTGGCCTGCTAAAGAGGATTTTTCAACAGGTTTTGTCTGGTTGCCTTTTCCTGTAAAATAATAAATATTTTTGGAACAAAACCGACCTTGGTTCATCTCATTTGCGTACTGGTTTAAACCCCTACTAATCAGCGGAGAGCAGTATGATGAACAGGAAAATTCTTTTGGTCGCTTCGGCGAGTCTTCTAGGCTGGTCCCTGAGCCAGGCAAGTATCACCAGCGTGCCAACCTGGAATTATAGCGGCGGTTTTTATTGCTATGCCCCCGTGTTCACGACCGCTGATCAGACTGTGGATTTGACCGGGCACCAATCAAGTTTTGGAGCCTTGGGACTGTCCATCCTCACGGATACCCCCAATGACCCGACTCTTACCATCAACAATTCCATCAATAACACGTCCTCGTTCGCTTGGACGGAGTATATCGTCAGTGTGGCCATGAACCAGAGTTTCACGATTAATTCTGCCGGCGTGGTTGCCCCCGGAGGGTGGACGGCCAGCATCACCCAGCCGGGTGCGCCGGTCGCCGGGATTTATACCGGAATCATTGATTATCTGGGAGGAACGCCGGTTTCGATTTATCCTCTATTAAACAGCTCATTGAACTTTGGTTACCAGGTGACGTTTAGCGGTTCGACCTCCTACAGCCTGACCCAAACCGCCAATCCGGTTCCCGAGCCGGGGGCCTGGGGTTTCCTGACGACCGGCGGATTGTTGATGGGCGGCTGGACTTTGGCCCGGCGCCGCCAGGTCAGGCTCCAGACCATAGCCTGAAAATTTCCGTTCTCGAGGAAAATTGACTCAGCATCAGGGCTGTTCGTTCGGCGAACAGCCCCGAAATGTTTTATGGCCCCACGAACATTCGCCGGGAAAGGTTGAGACTGCGATTTCTGGTTGCACCCCGGGTGTTGATTTCATATGAATCGGGTGTTCAACCTATGCCCATTGGTCCCGTCACCACTCAGCCACGGGAAATCAGCGTGGTCGAACCGGTCAGCCCGGCGCTGGAAAGGGTCAAGCGGAGCCTGTTCCAGCCTTTCAACCTGGGCAAATGGTTCGTCATCGGCTTTTGTGCCTGGCTGGCTCAGTTGGGGGAGAGTGGAGCCAGCGGTCACTATAATTTCAATTCCGGTTCGCATCACAACTACAATGGAGATGCGTTCCGCCACGATCTGGTCCACGCCCGGGATTACGTTCTGGACCATCTCAACTGGATCGTGCCGTTGGTCGTCGTGCTGGTGGTGATCGGCCTGGCGGTGTGGCTGGTCCTGCTATGGCTCAACAGCCGCGGCAAATTCATGTTCCTGCATTGTGTCGCCCTGGATAAAGCCGAAGTAACCCAGCCCTGGCAAAAATTCGCCCATGAGGCCAACAGCCTGTTTTTGTTCCGGATCGTATTGTGCCTGGCATCGATCATCTTCACGCTGCCCCTGCTCATCATCGCCATCGTCATTGTCGGCAAGATGTTTCTCGCGGGCCAGTTTCCTGCCGGCGGCATCCTCCAAGCGATTGGCTTCGGCCTTTCATTTGTTTGTGTGACCATCGTGTTTGCCATCATTCAAAAACTCACCCTGGACTTCGTGGTGCCCATTATGTGGCTGCGCCGCCATCAGTGCCTGCAGGCGTGGAAGGAATTGGGGACGCTGATTTCGGGTCATGTCGGAACGTTCATTCTTTATTTCCTGTTTCAAATTGTACTGTGTCTGGCCATCGGCATTCTCGTCCTGGGCGTGATGATTATCACCTGTTGCATCGCCTGTTGCCTGATGATGCTCCCCTATATCGGCACGGTCCTGCTGTTGCCCGTCATCATGTTCAAGCGTTGTTATTCGCTCTATTTCCTGGCCCAGTTCGGCCCCAATTACGACGTCTTTCTGCCCGAGCCTGCCTCACCGCCAAACCTGCCGCCCGTGGTTTGACGTGCTGCGGATAACTGTGCAGTTGAACACCGCCGTGGAATCGCATAAACCTCTCATCGTTTCGCAGATTTCTTCGTGAACGAACTGAATGAACAAATTACGTCGCTGTTGAAACACGGTCACCCCGGCGAGGTTGCCCTGGAGAAAATACTGCGGGTCGTGCTCAAGCATTTCCACTCCGAAACCGGGACCATTCACCGGCTGGATGCGGCTGGCCGGTCACTTCAGCTCGTCGCGCAAATCGGCCTGCCGCCGCAAATGCTCGACGTCGTGAAAACAATTCCGGTCGGCAAAGGTATCGCGGGCCAGGTCGTGGCGCGCGGCGAACCGGTTACCATCTGTAATTTGCAGACGGAGTCCGGCGGCACGGCCAGGCCCGGCGCGAAACAGTCCGGCGTGGGCGGCGCCCTCTGCGTCCCATTGCGCGCCGGCGACAAAATCACCGGCACCCTCGGCATCGGCACCGTCCGCCCTGTCGAATACACACCGACCGAGACGCGTGAACTGGAAGAAATAGGTCGCGCCCTTGGCGATTTTTTGAAATCCTGAATTCATGGACCTTCCCTCTTCGCAGACCGAAAAAAGACCGAAGGTGAGACTCCTCCCGATTGAGGAATCGAAAAAGCCGGTGCCGGCGGACGTTGCTCCCATCGCCCGGCAGATTATCGACAACGTGGAAAAAGTCATCGTCGGCAAACATGACCCGGTGGTGCTGGCGACGGCGGTCTGGCTGGCGGAAGGGCATTTGCTGATTGAAGACGTTCCCGGCGTTGCCAAGACGATGCTCGCGCGGGCGATGGCCCAAAGCGCCGGCTGCAGCTTCAGACGAATTCAATGCACGCCGGACCTGCAACCGTCCGACGTTCTCGGAGAACCGCATCTGGATCCCAAGACCGGCCGCGCTGAATTTAATTTTGGCCCCCTCTTTTCGCAGTTCGTCCTGGTGGATGAAATCAACCGCGCCAGCCCGCGCACCCAGGCGGCATTGCTCGAAGCCATGGGCGAAGCGATGGTCACGGAAGGGAATGTCTCCTATCGCCTGCAAAAACCATTCATGGTTGTCGCCACCCAAAATCCCATTGAACAGGAAGGCACGTTCCTCCTGCCCGAGGCGCAAAAGGACCGGTTCCTGATGCGGCTGAACCTCGGCTACCCGTCGTTTGCCGACGAAAAGCAGATGGTCGAGCGCTTTCAATTGCGCCATCCGATGGACACGCTCCAGCCGGTGGCAAATCCCGACGGCATCCTGAAAATGCAGGTGGCGGTGCGCGAAGTGAAAGTCGCCCCGGAAGTGAACGATTATATCCTGAAAATCGTCCGCGGCACGCGCGAGCATCCCGCCTTGTTGCTCGGCTCCAGCCCGCGCGGGTCCCTCGGATTGTTCCGCGCGGCCCAAGCCATGGCAGCGATTGCCGGGAAAGATTTTGTTCCTGCCGACCTGGTGAAATCGCTCGCGCAAAAAGTCCTCGCCCACCGGCTGATCGTCCGGCGGGAGGAAAAATTCCGCGACACCCGCGTAGAAGACGTGGTCGCGGAAATTCTCGCCAAAGTTC
>JBGPDH010000317.1:0-3962 GCA_041482195.1 Verrucomicrobiia bacterium | reverse complement strand
GTTTATCCCGATAGCGCCCCCTTTACCTTAAGTTTCACGGCCCAGCCTTATGTCATCACCATCCGGCAGGACGATTCCTCGCACGTCTCGCTTTGGTGGACCACCAACGTCGCCGGCTGGAACCTGGAGACTGCCCAGGCGCTGGATACGACCAACTGGACTGTCATCACAAATGCTCCGGTCATTACCGGCTCCAATTTCTCACTGTCCGTGGATATCGCCGGCAGCCAGCAATTCTTTCGGCTTCACCCGGCAAATTAGTCGCGCAACCCGGTGTCATCCGGGCGAAGGATGGAAGCAGGGACCGGAATCTCGCGCGGAGCGCGCGGAGGAACCGAACGGGAAAATTACCCGGACTAGACTTCGCCTCGATTGCGGCCTTCGCGAGACAAACGATTCTACGGCAAACGCCAGACAACACGCTCACGACGGAAAAGCCGTGTCAAAATCGTAGCCGCCTTGAAAATCATTTTTGGTATCGGTCTCCCGTTTGCTCATCAAGCCTGCCTCGATGAGGTTGAACACAATCTCGCCAAAATCCTTACACTTAAAAACGCCCCAGGCATTCAAAGTGGCTTTGGCTCGTTTGCCAAATGATTCAATGGCGAGTTCGCGCAAGCCTTCGAGCAACTGGGCACCGGAAATGTGCCCGGGCGACTTGCCGGGCTCCCAAAACATATTCTGGGCTTTGCTCAATCCCTCCTGCACAAAAAGATAGGCCGCCTTCAGATAGCGAGAATCGCAGGCAACCAAGCCGTCCAATATCTTTCCTGTTTGATCAAATAGTGGAATCCCTGATTGGTTCCAATGGCCACTCTTGGCAGCGTCAACAAACTCCTTGCCGCAGACCTCGCACAGGTCACGCTTAGTCATCTTGTCGCCCATGATTTGGGTGAGATGAACCGTCGCCTGACGTTCGTTGCATTCCTGGCAGAGCATGATGACCAGCGTATCACGCCGTCACGGCAAACGCCAGACACCGCGCTCGACGTGGAGCAATAATCCCAAGTCGCGGAGGACTTGGAGTTGCTGGCGGATTTTATCCCGCACGTGGCGATTGTCAGGATGGAGCTTTTCCAGTTCGCGCTCAAAAGCGTAAACATCCGTGGTGGTGAAGGTGTTGGTAGGGACATCGCGCTGCGATGTCACCGGCGGTAAAGCCGCCGGAACGTTGCGCCCGCTTGGGACGCGGACGGCGCAGCGCGCCGTCCCTACCTCGCAAAGTCGCCGCACAATGTTCAGCACGTCCAAGGTCCAGTCCCGAAAGCTTTCGGGATTGGTTGACGGAAATTTCTTTCAGCGGTTTTACGCGTTTGAATTTTTCGCGGACTTCGGCTGCCGGGGTGATGATCGTAGGGCAGGCGTTCGAGCCTGCCGGTTCAGCGGACATTCCTGTCCGGTGTCTTTGTCTGGCGACTGGAAAGTCGCCTGAACCCGCAGACAAGAATGTTTGCGCTACGGGAAAGGCCGTGCTTCGTTCCGTGCGTACCACTTCAATCCGGGCCTCGGCGGGAATTCGACCTGCCCCGAACGCTTTCGGGGTTCAAGGCAACCTGCTCCGATGCCGTTTATCGGGGAGTTGCAACCGACCCAGCCGGCGCGGCGGGCTGTACGCGACAATGGCGGGCGTTTGATGATGGCAGAAGGCGGAAAGGCGAAATGCGGGGAATTTTAACCACGGATGAACACCGATGAACACGGATTCGCGTTTTCACTTCAGCATTTAGCCTTCAGCCTTCAGCCTTCCAGAAGTCTCTGGCTTTTGAGTTGATACCAGAATCCACCTTGTCGTGCCGGCTTGCCGCGTCGGAGCCACCCGGAGACGGAAATCAGATAAATGAGGAAGCGGAAATGGATCAATTTTCCACTTTTACTTCGGCCATTAGCCTTCAGCCTTCAGCCTTTGAGCACCGGATGTCCCGGTTCCAGCCGGGTCGGTTTGGGAGAAGAACGACCTGCTTCAATTCCGGTTTGTATCAAATGTGAGGACCGACTCGTTTCCGGCGACGACGAGGATGCGGGCTTCGGCGGGAATGCCCCATGTATCAATATCAAGAACCGACCCGTTTCAGAACCGCCCGTTTCCGTTTCCGAGATTTAGTCGTGTGTGATTAGTTTGTTGCTGGCGTCCTTATTTCAGTTTTTTCCGTTTTGCCTTGGAAGATCGGACATTTTTCCGAACTTTTTGGAATTGAGCTTGTGAGTCCTTAGCCTGTATCCCCAAGTTGCCAAGCAGAATATTGGTTTCTTCGATGGATTCTGCAATTCGCTTTAAGATGCGCTGCTGTTCTTTTTTGGTCATATATACCGTTACGTTCCATCCGGTGCGACCGCGACTAGGGTGTTCCTTGCCGCCACTGGGAAAACCCTGGTCTCAGTTTGGTAGCGTAAGCCGGGGAGCGACACCGACTTTGTCGCGTGCTCGCGGAAACGGAGTTTATCGGAGCCCGCTCGCGATTCATCGGAGTTGGGGCAATAAAGATTGGATTCGCCCCACGCTTCCGTGACGACCCAGGCACGTTGCGAACTGGATA
This sequence comes from Verrucomicrobiia bacterium, assembly GCA_041482195.1. Lineage (GTDB taxonomy): Bacteria > Verrucomicrobiota > Verrucomicrobiia > Limisphaerales > UBA11358 > UBA11358. The sequence continues at coordinate 1,428 of JBGPDH010000317.1, read as the reverse complement.
AATTATCCAAAGCGCATTTTCTTTGTAAGAAGGGACGCGGTTCGGTCACTATTTAACTGAATGCAGACTCATTCCATGACCGTCCAGGAACAGGAATCCACATTCCGGCGATGGCTGGATGAGCATCTGGGCTTGATGTTGAAAGTGGTTCGTGGCTGTGCCGCGGCGCCGCAAGACCAGGATGATTTGTTTCAGGACATCCTCCTGCAAATCTGGTCGTCCATCCCGTCCTTTCGTGGTGAGGCAAAGGAAACCACCTGGATTTATCGTGTGGCGTTCAACACCGCGCTGGCTTGGCGACGCGGGGAGCAGCGGCGGCGAAAGGGGCATGAAACATTTTTGAAGTTTGATACTTCGCCTCGGACACAGCCGAGTCCTGTGGATTCGCTGCCGGAACGAGAAATTGTGGAACGGCTTTACGCCGCCATCCGCCAACTGCCCAAGGTGGACGCCTCGCTGGCGCTCATGCACCTCGACGGTCTGAGTTACCAGGAGATGGCCGAGGTGCTTGGCATTTCCGAAAATTATATTGGTGTGAAACTGAATCGCATCCGCAAACAACTGGCAGACCAACTGAAAGGAGCAAACGATGAACTTTGATGAATTACAAAAGACATGGCAATCCCAGGACCCCGGCGCGAAAATGACCATCAACGCCGACGCGCTGCTGAAAGAAGTCCGGCGCAACCAGCAGCATTTTTGGATGACGATATTCTGGCGCGATGTGCGGGAAGTGGGCGTGGCCTTTTTGCTGACTTTGTTTTTCCTGCATCAGGGTATGCGACATCACCATTGGACCAATTACCTGCTGGCATTGGCCGGCTTCGGCGTCGGCACATTTATGGTGGTGGATCGCCTGCTTCAACGCAAAAAACAGCCAGTCTCAAATGATTCCTTTAAAGCCTGCGTTGAAAGTTCATTGCTTCAGGTTAACCACCAGATTTGGCTCCTTAAAAATGTTTTTTGGTGGTATTTGCTGCCGTTTGCGGCGGCGGTGGGAATTTCCATCGGCCATTCGGCCTGGCACGCGCGGAATCCAGGTTTTGCGGGAATGATGGCCGGGGTGGTGGTACTGTTTGTGACTCTGCTTTACTGGGGAATTTACTGGTTGAACCAGTTTGCCGTGCGGAAAAGTCTGGAACCGCGCCGGCAGGAACTCGAAACGTTGCTGACCGGCCTCGAGGAGAATCCACAATGAACTCACCAGAACTGGTTCAACCTCACGGCAGACGCCAGACGCCGCGCTCGACATGTAAAAGCAATCCCGCGTCGCGTAGGACTTGAAGCTGCTGGCGAATTTTGTCCTTCACGTGCCGATTGCCGGGATGGAGCTTTTCCAAATCGCGGGTGAAGGCGTAAATATCTGAGGTCGAGAATTCCATAGTAGGAGCCGACGTGAGGAGGCTTGGCTGTTTCCCAGCCGCAGAC
>JBGPDH010000316.1:0-4021 GCA_041482195.1 Verrucomicrobiia bacterium | reverse complement strand
CGCGGCTCTCAGCTCCCCAGTATTTCCGCGTGAAAGGCGAAGTGATCTTCAATAAAAGTCGAGATGAAAAAGTAGGAATGGTCATAACCGGGCTGCCTACGAATGGTTACCGGATATTTTTTCGATTAACACCTGGTGTTCCCGCAGACTACCCTTGAACCATGAATGAAATCAAATTGCTCTTGGCGGGGCTGTTCTGCGCCGGTTTGTGCGGCTGCGACTGGCTGGAGGACAACGGCGTGCATATGGGTTATTGCCTCAAAGCCGGTGCCCGGGAATTGGCCCACTCCACCAACACGGAACTCGTCGTCCGTTACGAACCTCTGGACGGCATCGACCAGGTTTATGACGTGGAATTCAATCCTGACAGCGTCCTGCTGATCGGCGGCAAACGGGAAGGGACGACGACGTATCATCTGAATTACGTGCATGTGGGCCGGCGGTTTGCGTTGATGAAAACCAACGAGGCGACATTTGTGACGCTCCGGAAGGCGGGCGACCGGATTGACGTGGTGGATGTGCGATGAGATTTCGGCTGGCAATCCCGCGTCGGAATCATTCTCCCGGTTGAGAGACGGACCCGTGATACCCTTATCCCGGACCGTTTTACCACACCAACGGAATGAGGCGGTAGCGAACGCGCTGGCAATACTCGGAATAACCGGGCAATTCGCGGCGAAGGAATTTTTCTTCGTTGAGCAGTCGGAGCATCATGACGGGGATGCCGAACACAGCGACCAGCAAGGTGAAATACGAGCCGAGGGCCAACGGAAGGGCAAGCCACAGCACGACACCGCCCAAATACATGGGGTGGCGGATGAAACGATAAAGCCCGTTATCGCTGACGGTCTGCTCCGCCTCCACCTGAATGATGGCCGCGGCGAAACGGTTGGCTTTCAGGACCAGGAAAAAGAGGACATTACAGGCCACCATGACGAACAGGGCTAGCAGCGTAAGCCACCACGGCACCGGGCCGTAAAATGCGTCCGACCAACCGAACCGGTGGTCCAGGCCCGGCAATGCCAGCGCAAACAGATAAAGCAGCTTCATCAGCAGCATGATAAATTTTTGGGCGTTGACTTTCTCCTTACGCAACAGCCGGCGTTCAAGTAATTGCGGGTCATGTCGGTAGAAATAAACCGTCAAGCCGAGCGGAGGAATGAACGAAACTGCCAGGAACGCCCAGCCTTGCCAATAGTCGAGGGTGCCCGCAGACAAAAAAATCACTGCCGGCAGAAGCAACAATCCCCAAACCGTGCGGCGGATCAATCTCATCTTGAGATTCGGCTCGCCCGGCGTGGTTACCAGGTTATTCATTTAAATTGGAGCCTGCCATGTCTGACCGCATCTGACTAGACGCTTTCGAGGTCAGGCCTGTCCAAAGGGAAGATTACGCAAGGGTTTATTTTCCAATTGATTACGGTATTTCCAATAAAGTGTCCGAGACCATTTGCTTTCCGACTGAAATCCACCCTTGGCTGACTCCATTTTACCCCGAAAAAGCACCCAACCATCCCTTATTTTCCAACTATTAGCCCGTTTATGGTAAATAACTTGCATGGATTGATCACAAAACTGAGCGGTTGAGGGCATATGATTTTTAAAGCTGAAAGGAACTTTTTATGGTAAAATTGTAATTGTGGGATTTTTCTGCAATCCATTGGCGTCCGGCGGCTTAGACCGCCAGCATGATTGCAGGCTCACAACTGCGGTTTGAATCGGCCAAGCCCTTTAAGCTATGACTACATTTCCTGAGAGCCCCCATCCGGAATCATCGCGCCACGACCTGGCGGGTCTGCCGCGCGATTCCCAGCCAGCCCGCTCACCGGTCAATCCGGCGGGTGGTGGCCCGGCTTCAGCTCCGGTTAAACGTTCGCTGCGATTATTGTGCATCGACGATGACGAGCAGATTCTGCAGACGATGCAGGTTTGTCTGGGGCACTTGGGGCATCAGGTTAAGGTGGCGTCCGGAGGGAAACGCGGGATAGAAGTGTTCTGCACCGCCATTTTGAAAAGCGAGCCTTACGATGTGGTCATTACCGATATGAGCATGCCCGATGTCAACGGCCTCGAGGTGGCCCAGGCGATCAAGGCCGAATCCCCCAAGACCCCCATCATTCTGCTGTCAGGTGCGGCGGGTTCCCCCAAAGATACCGAAGTGCCCTCTGCATCCGTGGATGCCGTCGTCAACAAGCCGGCCTCTCTGAAGCAACTGAACGAGCTGCTCCTCCGAATGGCGGCAGTACGCTAGCGGGAAAGTTGGAATCACTTCCCTCATCCGGGGGGTGCTGAGGCAGCACCCGGCGGGTTCGTTTTCAACCCGGTTTCCGCGTCACCTCCAGACGGTAAATGGAAATTGACCGACGGGTTTCGGTACGGGCGGGGTCTTATCCGTCGGCAGGTTCCAGAGGTAATGGCAATGTTCGCAGTAACATTCGTGGTCGATCACGCGAAAGATGATTCCCAGGTGGAGCAGGATTGTCGGCAGGATGAATTTGCGTGTCATTTGCGGATACGAAACATGCAACGAACCACAGGACGGGCAGCGAAGCGCCAGCTGCAAAGCGTCCGGGGTGCCCGCTGCCAGAAGTTCGTCCGCGTTCCGGACCTGATCCTGCCGGACCTGCACCCGATACGTCACGCGCGGCGGCCGCAGAAACAAAAAGTACCGGAACAGCTTGTCATCGTAAGTGTGCGCAAAAATACCCCGTTCCGTGAAAAACTGTTCAACGGCCTTCCCGGCGTTCAAGTCCTCGAACACCGCCACATCAACCCACGACGGTTGTGGTGACCAAAGGTTCATAGTGACCAGTCGCCCATTTCCTGGGTGTCGTCAAATCCAATTTCATGGTAACGCCGGTGTGCCCGGGCACTCATGCTCGCTTGCGCCGGCTCTTGAATCGGTATTTAATTTATTTCGACTGGCGTTCCGGTTATGAGTTGCGGCGCCAGGCCGCAGAAATGCCGGTTCAAGTTACCAAAGGAATTTTGATGAACACGACCAACACCGTCGTCGAACGCATATACAAGTATTTTTCCCACCAGGAATCCTCCACCCTGACGCACATTCTACTCATCGTGGCGGTAGCCATTCTCGTACATGTGATGGTCAAAATCACCCGACACGTCAGTGAATGGTTCATCAACCAAAGCCAGACGCAAAAAAATCCGCTCGGCTTCGTGACCCAGCAGCCGAAATTTGTCGCCCTGACCCGGCTCATCGTCAGCGGCATCATCTTCCTGATCTACTTCTTCGCGGTTGGATTGATTCTGCAGGAGTTTGGTGTCGACCTGACGGCCTATCTGGCGAGCGCCACCGTCCTCGGTCTGGCCATCAGCTTCGGCTCGCAGGGGCTGGTGCAGGACGTCGTGATTGGCCTGACGCTGATTTTTTCGGACGCGATGGACATCGGTGATCTGGTGGAAATCGCCGGCGCGGCGGTTGTCATCGGCCGGGTGGAGGAAATCGGGTTGCGCTTCACGGTGCTCCGTAATTTTTATAACCAGGACATTTTCATTCCCAATCGGACCATCGCCAACGTGAGCCGGTTTCCGAACGGCGGTGTCTATGCCTACGCGGACATTCAGATTCCCGACGGGGTTGACCGGCGGAAAGCCGTCCAGACCGTGGAGAACGTTGCCCGGGGGATGTGGCGCCAATTCGGCGCGATCATTTTAAGCGAACCGGTGTGGGATGACGTGGAAACGGCCGAAGGCGGCGGCTGGAGTTACCTGCGGGTTCACTTCAAGATCTGGCCCGGGCAGGGGAGCCTGATTGAGACGACGTTCCGGCAACAGATGGTCAGCGCCATGAGGACGTTCCGGCCCGATTACGCCGACTGGCAGGTGGCGGTAACGTACCGCGCCATGACGGCGGCGAAGAAATAAACCTGCCCGGCAGCGCCTGAGGAAGCGGGCCGGTTATTCACTCGTGTTTCCGTTCCCGACCGTCTAGGGTGGCTTCATGTTGCTGGTCACCTCAAACAAGTCCCGGCAGTTGCTCTACGTCAGTTACATCGGG
>JBGPDH010000315.1:0-4029 GCA_041482195.1 Verrucomicrobiia bacterium | reverse complement strand
GATGGTCCTCGTGTTCTCCCGTATCATGAGATCGCTCCACGCGAGGCTTTCAAGGGAGCAACGGTCCCAGAAGCCAATTCGTATCCTAAGCTCTGCATCAGGTTGTTTCATGTTGATTCGATTGGCAAATGGTTCTTTGGTCGCACTTGATGGCCGGGAAACCGCGCCTGCCGCCGCCAACCCAGACCGGGCGCCCTTGCAGCTTCCGGTTCAAGGCAATCTCGCAGCTGGCGAAGAAGCTGTCACCATCCACGTGCAGGATGCGAATGGGCGTTTTGGCATTCACGGGCAGACTTTAATTGAACCAAAATTCTCGTTATGTCAAATCCTCCCATGCCGGCATGGACAAAGGCTGTCCAAGCCGGAAAATAAAAAAAGCGCGAAGTAAATTCGTAGCGGCGTCTCGGAAGAGCGCCGCAATCTTGAAAACAACAAGCGGCTTTCGGAAGAAAGCCGCTACGTTTGTTTCGAAGAAAACTTACGTCAGAACAATCTTGTCGCCGGCTTTCAACGTCACAATGGCTTTCTTCCAATCCGACGTTTTGCCGGCCTGGGTGGTCCGCTGACGGCGCGGCTTGCCGCGCACGTTCAAGGTATTGATCTTGGTGACCTTCACCTTGAATAATTCCTGTACGGCCTGGCGGATCTCCGTCTTGTTCGCCCGGCGGTCGGCCACGACGGTATATTGATTGAGCTTTTCGCTCTGCCGCGTGCCCTTTTCGGTCAACCGGACGGTTTTGATGACTTCAAAAGTGTTCATGGTGTCTTAGTTAAATAAGTTAAATCAGTGCCTGGTTAAATGAGTGATTGCCGGCGGCGAGCTTGTTTAACCCATTTAACCAATTATCGAATTACTTGTCCGCCAGCCGGGCTTCGACCTTCTCGAATGCGCTCTTCGTAAAGAGCAATTTGTCCGGTCGCAAAATATCATACGTGTTCAGCGAATCACTGGTGGCCAGGGCCACGTCCGGAAGGTTGCGTGAGGCCAGAGACAGATTTTTGTCAGCGCCGGTTGAAACCACCAGCGTGGTGCCTTTCAGTTCCAATGCCGAAATCACCCCGATAAACTCCTTTGTCTTCGGCGAGGTAAGCTTCAAATCATCCACCACGACCACGTCACCGGCCTTGAGTCGTTCGCCCAACGCCTTGCGCAACGCCAGCGAGCGGGTCTTTTTTGAAATCTTTTTGGCAAAATCACGCGGGCGCGGACCAAAAACCACGCCACCGCCGACCCACAACGGCGATTGGAACGAACCGGCGCGTGCCCGGCCGGTGCCTTTCTGGCGCCACGGTTTCTTGTTCGTGCCGGAGACTTCACCGACATTCTTGGTGCTGGCGGTGCCGCTTCGCTGAGCCGCCCGGTACGCAACCACGGCATCATGGACGGCCTGTGTGCCCTTTCCACCTTCAACCAGCGCGAACTTCACTTCGAGTTCGCCCTGCTTTTTCCCTTCGATATTCTTGATGGCAATTTTCATAGCCTGAAATTATTTCTTGGCCTCAGCGGGTTTGGCCTCGGGTTTCTTCTCGGCGGCGCCCTTCCGCTTCATCGGCGCCAGGCTGACTGGCGGTTTCCAGCCCTTCGGCCGTTTCTTGGATTCGCGGATGACCACGTAATCGCCTTCCGCGCCGGGGATGGCGCCCTTGATGAGCAGCAAATTGTCCGCTTCGCGCACCTGGATGACTTCGAGGTTCTGCGTCGTGCGGGTGACCTGCCCCATGTGGCCGGGCATCTTCATGCCGCGCATGACCGTGCCGGGGAACAGGCGCTGGCCAATGGCGCCGCCGCGGCGGTGCCAGCCTTTTGCGCCGTGGGTCGAATCGCCACCGGCAAAACGATGGCGCTTCACGACGCCTTCAAAACCGCGGCCCTTCGTCACGCCAATCGCGTCCACAAAATCACCGGGCGCAAACAAGGCCGGGCCAACGACGTCGCCGGGCTTTACTTCCTTCGAAAAATTGCGGAATTCCTTGATACGCTTTACAGCCACGCCGCTCTGCTTTTTGATGTGACCGAGCAGGGCTTTGCTGAGGCGTTGTTCCTTTTGATCATCAAACCCCAGTTGAACCGCGTTGTAGCCGTCCTTGCCGGCCTGCGTCTTGACCTGCAAAACACGATTGGGACCCGCCAGCACGACGGTCACCGGCGTCATAATCCCGCGGGCGTCGTAAACGCGCGAGCTGCCGAGTTTCTTTCCTAAAAGTCCAAGGGGCATGGGTTCGTAATTGGTTAAATTGGTGATTGGTTAAATCGGTCTCGCGGGCGTTTCCTCATTTACTTGCTTAACGAGTTGCTCATTTAACTTCTAAATTTTAATTGTGATGTCCACGCCGGCCGGGAGATTGAGCTTTTTCAGTTCATCCACGGTCTTGGCCGTCGGATCGAGGATGTCAATCAACCGTTTGTGAGTGCGTTGCTCGAAGGTTTCCTGCGACTTCTTGTCCGCGTGCGGCGAGCGCTGAACGGTGAAGCGCTCGATACGGGTCGGGAGCGGGATGGGTCCGGCGACGCGTGCGCCGGTGCGTTTGACGGTGTCGGCAATTTCGCGCGCCGACTGGTCTATGACCCGATGGTCATAGGCCTTAAGTCGAATTCGAATGCGTTGGGCAGCCATAGAAAGAACAATTGTCTGTTAATGGTTTCAATAATTTATCGCTTCAATACTTTCAAAGCGGGCGCAAAGTCTAACACTAAAACAGTTCGACGCAACAAGTATTTGGCAACGGCGACGGCTAGGTCCGCGCCGCCGGTTTCTTGGCGGCCTGGTCCAGAATCGTGTTCAGCACGCTCTGCGGCACTTGCTCGAAGGTCAACGGCTCCATCGAGTACGAGGCACGTCCTTTCGACAATGACCGGATGGCCGTCGCGTAGCCAAACATCTCGGCCAGCGGCACATTGGCGTTGACCACCGTCTGGCCCAGCTTGGCTTCAATGTTGATGATGTGACCGCGCCGCCGGGTGATGTCACCGATCAAATCACCCTGGTATTCGTCGGGCGTGGTGCATTCCACCTTCATGATGGGTTCGAGCAAAATTGGCCCGGCCTTCTTGAAAGCGTCTTTCAACGCAAAAATGCCGGCCATTTTGAATGCCAGTTCGTTCGAGTCCACCTCATGGAACGTGCCATCCACGATCTGCACCTTGACATCAATGACCTGATAGCCCGCATAGACGCCGCCCTTGATGGCTTCTTCAATGCCGTCAATGACCGCCGGAATGTATTCCTTGGGAATCGCACCCCCGACAATCTTGTTCTCGATCTCGATACCTTTGCCCTTTTCGTTGGGCTGAAGCTGGATGCAGGCATGACCGTACTGACCGCGCCCACCCGACTGGCGGATAAATTTGCCCTCGCCGTCCGCGTGTTTGGTGACTGTTTCACGATAGGCGATTTGCGGCGCGCCGGTGTTGGCGTCCACCTTGAACTCGCGCTTAAGGCGGTCAATAATGATTTCCAGGTGCAGCTCGCCCATGCCGGCGATGATGAGTTGACCGGTCTCCTCGTTGGTAAAACAACGGAATGTCGGGTCTTCCTCGGCCAGCCGCTGCAGGCCTTCCGACATCTTGTCACGGTCCTGTTTCGTCTTCGGCTCAACCGCCATGCTGATGACCGGCTCAGGGAACGTCGGTGGCTCGAGCGAGACGTCAAAATCCTCGTCGCACAACGTGTCACCGGTAGTGATGTTGCGCAGACCGACCAGCGCCGCGATGTCGCCGGCGAATACCTGGGTGATGTCCTTGCGCTCACTGCCCTGAATGATCATGAGACGACTCACGCGCTCGCGTTTCCGCGTGCGCGGATTGTAAATCATGTCGCCTTTTTCGAGCTGGCCGGAATAGACGCGGAAAAACACCAGCTTGCCCGCGTAGGGGTCCGTCCACAGCTTGAAGGCCAGTGAGCAGAACTTGCTGCCGTCGTCGGTCGGTACTTCGACCTTTTGTTCGGCCTGACCCGGCACTTCGCCGGCGGCCGCCGGCACGTCCAGCGGGCTGGGCAGATAATCCACCACCGCGTCAACCAGGGGTTG
>JBGPDH010000314.1:0-4060 GCA_041482195.1 Verrucomicrobiia bacterium | reverse complement strand
ACATGACCAGCGTGGACCCCTTGGAGTTTGTGGACAAGACACCCTACTTCAAGCGCGTCCGCGACCACCAGGCGACCACCGGGTTGAAAGACGCCGTCCTGACCGGTATTTGCAAGATCGGCGAACATCGCGTTGCCCTCGGCGTGATGGATTTCAGTTTTATAGCCGCCTCATTGGGTTCCGTGGTTGGCGAAAAACTCACACGCCTGATTGAGCGGGCAACGGAGAAGGAGCTGCCGGTCATCATTTTCTCTGCCAGCGGCGGTGCGCGCATGCAGGAAGGCGCGTTCAGCCTGATGCAAATGGCCAAAACCTCCGCAGCACTGGCTTTCCATGCGCAACGTCACCTGCCCTTCATCAGCGTTCTCACCAACCCCACCACGGGCGGGGTGACGGCCAGCTACGCGAGCCTCGGCGATTTGATTCTGGCGGAACCGGGCGCGATGATCGGGTTCGCCGGTCCGCGTGTCATCAAGGATACCATGAAGGGCGAGTTGCCGCCGGGGTTCCAGACGGCGGAATTTTTGCTGGATCACGGACTCATTGACTCCATTGTATCGCGGAAGGAGCTGAAACCGCGCCTGATCCAGTATTTAAACTTCCTCACTGTCCGGCAGAAGGCCGCGGTTGCCTCGTAACCAGTTTATCGCCGCCCGTCGTACCACAAATGCGCCTTTTCGCGACTGGTCATGGTGCGATAGGGGTTGAAAAGTATTCGAACCAGAAACGCAAGGTGCTGGCGCAAGGTGTAAAGCTGCATCTTGCGCGCGGAGGTTACCAGCGGGTAACGGTGGATAATCACCATTCGCTTTCCAGTTTTATCCGCCAGCTTTTTCAACCGCAGACTCAATTCCAATTCTTCGCCGAAAAACAGTTCGTTGCTAAAACCGCCGACCTGCACAAAAGCGGATTTTTCGATAAAAATAAACGCTCCCGCCAACAACCGGTGCCAGCGGCTCGCCAGGTTCCAGAGCGGCGCGATCAGTTCAGCGACAAGATATTTTTGGTCCAGGCGGATGGTGGCGCCGCCCGCAAGGCAGGTGCCGGATTGAATTTCATCCGCGACGGCAGTCAACAGTTCCGCACTGGGATGCGAATCGGCGTCCACAAAAATCAACCAGTTGCCGGTGGCCGCGTCGGCGCCGCGATTGCGGGCGCGGGCGATTTGATTGATCGGTTCAAACACGACCTGCGCCTCCGCGTTTCGTGCAATCTCCGCCGTGCGGTCAGTCGAGTTGTTATCGCACACAATCAATTCCACCTCCCAACCCCGCCGGGCAAATACGGCGGCGGCGGATTTCATTTGGGCGAGGGACCGGGCCAATAACCGTTCCTCGTTAAAAGCCGGAACTACAATTGAGATTTTCACCGGCTTCAGCTTGCGTATTTTGGCACCCGATTTCAACGCGTGAGTCCTGCCGACGGTGAACACTGCATTTTCCGCGTGCTTTTTCAGGAACAATCGCTGTATTTTGGGGCATGACCATCTGGATTCTCGCTTTGGTGCTGCTGGCAGCGGGGGCCGGCCTCGGCTTTCGTTTGGGAGCCATCCACGCGGCGATTTCATTCGTCGGAATTGTGATTGCCCTCTCCTTTGCCGGATTGCTGGGCAAATTACTCAAACCGATGTTCCCGCATATGGGCATTCAAAACCCCACCTTGATCTGGGGGCTCGCACCCGTCGTGGCCTTCTTAATTATCTTCGCCGTCTTCAACGTCGTTGCTTTTATCGTCCATCGGAAAGTGTATTTGTTTTACAAATATAAGGCCGGAGATTTGCGGCTGGCCTTGTGGGAACGCTTGAATTCACGCCTGGGACTGTGTGTGGGAGTGTTAAACGGCACCGCCTATCTGGTGTTGATTTCATTTGTCATTTACAATTTCAGTTATTGGACGGTACAAATCGCTCCCTCCAGCAATGAAGCCAGGACGACCCGGGTGGTCAACCAATTGGGGCATGATTTGGAGTCCACCGGTCTGGCCGGTGCCGCCCGGTCTTTTGCTCCCCTGCCGGATACTTATTACCAGATGGCGGACCTGGCGGGTTTGCTCTGTCAGAACCCGCAGTTGAGCAGCCGTCTGGCCAATTATCCTGCGCTCCTTTCCATCACCGAGCGCGACGAGATAAAGCAACTGGCCGGAGACAGCGATCTGACGGCGGCCTGGAAACAAGGCGCGCCCGTGGGGCAAATATTAAACAATCCAAAAGTAAAGGCCGTGCTGCAAAACAATGAGTTGATTGACGTTGTCTGGGAAACGCTTCGGGCCAACCTGGACGACCTCCCGGGTTATCTCAAGACCGGTAAATCAATGAAATATGATTCTGAGAAAATCCTCGGGCGGTGGGACTTCAACGTCAACGTCAGTGTGGGCATGTTGCTCGTGACGCGACCTAACATTCGATCCGCCGAAGTCAAGGCGGTGCGCGCCTTGTGGTCCAACGCCTACGCCCAGACCGTTTTCATCGCGGCTGCGGACCACCAGGCTTTTCTGGACAACATGCCGCGTTTCGCCGTCCAGGATGGGGTGGCCACCGTAGCCCAAACGTCATCCTGGCAGGGACAATGGAACAGCAGCGGCACCGACTACAGTCTATCACTCAACGGCAAATCCATGACCGCTCATACCGACGGACAGCGGCTGACGATTAAATCCGGCAACGAGACGTGGGTATTTGACCGCGAGTAAACAGTGGGCTGAATCCTGAAAAAGGCCGTACTTCCACAGGGTTTTAACCCTTAAAACGGCCCGATACTTGCTCTCCTAGCGGGATATGTGTATCAAACGCCCTGTTGCAATAGCGTTGATTATCTCCGCCGGTATGTTTCTGACGGCCTGTCAAAAAAAACCGGGTGCGAAAGCCCTTCATGCCGCTAACATGAATCACACCACAAATTCCGTGGCCAGTTCGCTGCACAAGAAGGACCTGGGAGTACTACCCCTTTCGGATCACGTTTCGACCACCGTCAGTCTGGGCAACAACACGCAATGCACGCTCACGCCCACGCTGCTCAAAGATGGAAATCTCCAAATCATCCTGGCGATGGAAACCACCAGCATTAACGGTAAACTGCAAAGCATCAATGTGGCTCGCGTCCTTACTCGCCCGGGAGAACCCTATAATGTTTTCATCGGCGACATGGATCTGGCCTTTACGCCGCGGGTCGATGTCCAGTAATTTGCGAAATGGTCGGGGCGGTGAGATTTGAACTCACGACCTCTTGCACCCCAAGCAAGCGCGCATACCAAGCTACGCTACGCCCCGGACCATAAAATGTTTAATTTTAAATTTTGAGTTTTAAGTTGTGGCCCAATCATACAACTAAAAATTAAAATTTAAAAACTCAAAATTTCGGAATACTAACGGCATTTTATTCCGCGGCGCGCTTCTTGGAAACCGTGTGCGTCGCATGCCCATAAAAAGCTTCAGCACATTCCATCAGTGTCTCGGACAGGGTTGGATGCGGATGGACACTCCACGCAATATCCTCCGCCGTGGCGCCCATTTCAATCGCCAATACCGCTTCCGCGATCAATTCGCCGGCACCTGCACCACTAATGCCGACCCCCAATACCCGCTCCGTTTCCGGATCAATAATCATTTTCGTCACGCCGTCGGTACGGTCGAACGACAAGGCGCGCCCTGACGCGGACCACGGAAATTTGGAGATCTCATATCGGACACCACGTTCCTTGGCCTCGGCTTCCGTCAAACCGCACCAGGCCAGCTCCGGATCGGTAAAGACAACGGCCGGAATAACAATTTCGCTCAAGGGCACGCTGTGACCCCCGTTGATACTGTCCACGGCGATGTGCGCCTCCTTGTTCGCCTTGTGCGCCAGCAAAATCCCACCGGCAATGTCGCCGATGGCATAAATGCCGGGATCGTTGGTCTGCTGACGTTCGTTGACTTTGACAAAGCCTTTTTCATCCAACTCGACTTTGGTGTTTTCCAGGCCCAGGTCGGCGCTGTTGGGCACCCGGCCAACTGCCACCAGGACTCGGTCGTACAGTTCGGAAAGCTTCTGGCCGTTGTATTCCATTTCCACTTTGATCTGTT
>JBGPDH010000313.1:0-4077 GCA_041482195.1 Verrucomicrobiia bacterium | reverse complement strand
ACTTTGAAAAGGCCAGCTGGACACTGCTCGCGGCGTTAACGGAAGCGCAGACGTCCATAAAAATTGTGACGCCGTACTTTCTGCCGGATGTGGCCCTGGTTTCGGCGTTGAACCTCGCCGCCCTCCGTGGCGTGCAGGTGGACATTATTCTCCCGGCCCGAAACAACCTGCCGTTCGTTCATTGGGCCTCGCGCTCCATGTGGTGGCAGGTGCTTGAGCGCGGTTGCCGTCTCTGGCTGGCACCACCACCGTTTGATCATTCCAAATTAATGATCGTGGACGGGCACTGGGTCCTGTTTGGCTCGGCCAACTGGGACGCGCGCAGTCTGCGATTGAATTTCGAACTCAACGTTGAGTGCTACGGACGCGAATTCGCACAACGCATGGAATCGGTAATCGACCAAAAACTTCGCCACGCCCGCGAAGTGACCCTGGCCGAGGTGGATAAACGGTCTTTCCTGCCCCGATTGCGCGACGCCATCGCCAGATTATTCTCACCTTATTTATGAAATTACGGCCACAACCACGTAACGCAGATTGGCAATCTGCTGTATCGCCGACTGGCAGCCGGCAGATCATCGTAAGTCAGCGCTCGCACGTATCGCCGGTTACCAACCTGCGATACAACAGACTGACAGTCTGCGCTCCATCTTAACTTTATGAAAACGTTCGACAGCCTCACCGAACAGGAAGTCCTCGCCCTGGCCATTTCACTGGAAGAGGAAGACGCCCGCGTCTATGAGGATTTCGCGGACGGTCTGCAAACCAATTATCCTGAACAGGCCGAAAAGTTCCGTGTCATGCGCCGCGAAGAGGACGGCCATCGCCATCGCCTGCTGGAACTTTATAAAAGCCGCTTCGGCGATCACGTCCCACACATCCGGCGACAGGACGTGCGCGGTTTTGTGGACCGGAAACCTGTCTGGCTGGTACGGCCACTAGGTCTGAAGACCGTCCAAAAGACGGCCGAGACCATGGAAGTGGAGACCCGCCGCTTTTACGAGGCCGCCGGACGCCGCGCGACGGATACGGGCATCCGGCAGTTGCTGGGCGACCTCGCGGAAGAAGAACGCAATCACGCGCATACGGCGGAACAAATCACCCTGACCAAACTCAGCGAAACAGAATCAGCACAACAGAAACGGCTGTTCCTCCTGCAAGTCATCCAACCAGGTCTGGTCGGCTTGATGGATGGCTCGATTTCCACTCTGGCGCCCTTGTTCGCCGCCGCTTTCGCCACGCACAACAGTTTCCAAACTTTTCTGGTCGGGCTCGCCGCCAGTGTCGGGGCGGGCATCAGTATGGGATTTGCCGAGGCGTTGTCCGACGACGGCAGTCTGACTGGACGCGGCCATCCCTGGGCGCGCGGATTCGTCTGCGGGCTGATGACCATGCTCGGCGGCATTGGACATACCCTGCCCTACCTGATTCCCAGTTTTAGAGCCGCCACCGCCGTCGCGGTGTGCGTTGTGCTGGTGGAACTGGGCATCATCTCCTGGGTGCGGCATAAATTCATGGACACGCCACTGGCGTCCGCTGTGCTGCAAGTGGCATTGGGTGGCACGCTGGTTTTCCTGGCGGGCATTTTGATCGGGAATTCGTAATATGAGGACACCCGTTGAAATTTCAGCGGGGTGGTGTATCTGTCATCATGCCAAGCGCAATGTCACCCGGTCATCTTCAGGTAGGCGCGATTTTGTTTCCGCAGATTGACCAGGCCGATTTTACCGGGCCTTTCGAGGTCTTGTCGCGGGTTCCGGACACCACCTTCCACGTCATCGGCCAGGACCTGTCACCGGTCCACGACGTTCGCGGCCTGGTGCTGACGCCGCAAACGACGTTTGCCGATGCGCCGCCCCTGGATGTTTTACTGGTGCCCGGTGGAGCCGGGGTAAACGCAGTCATGGAAGACCGCGAAATTCTTTCGTTTGTCCGACGACAGGCTGCCGGCGCCAAAATCATCTTTTCGGTTTGCACCGGCGCATTCATTCTTGGCGCCGCCGGTTTGCTCCGGGGCCGCCGGGCAACGACGCATTGGGCTTCGCACCATCTACTTGCCTCCCTCGGCGCAGTCCCCGTAAATGAACGGGTCGTCGTAGATGGCAACCTGGTGACGGCGGCAGGTGTTACTTCGGGAATTGACGGCGCCTTGCGCGTAGCAGCAATGTTGCGAGGTGAAGCGGTGGCTCGAACCATCCAGCTTTACCTGCAATACGCACCCGAACCACCTTTCGCCGATGGCACACCCGAATCTGCGGAACCCGATATTCTGCAGGCGGTTACAGCCGGTCTGCGCGATGTCACCAACGCGCGGCTTGCCATCGTCCGGCGCCTTGCGGCAAGCTCCGGTCCGACTTGAACAAGGGTTTTTAAAGTTATGCATTACATTCCTATCATTGCCGGCAGCACGCGCCGGGACCGCCAAAGCATCAAGGTCGCGCGCTTTGTTTTGGCGCGATTGCTGCAACGCAAAGAGGTTGAGACGGAAATGCTCGACCTGCTGGAATACAATTTTCCCATCATGGAGGAACGACTGCATCGCCGTGACGATCCCCCGCCCCGTTTGCAGGAGTTCGGCGACAAGATTGGCCGCGCCGATTCGTTCATCATCGTCACACCCGAATACAACAACGGTTATCCCGGCGTGCTCAAAAACGCGTTGGACTATTTGTTGCCCGAATATGAACGCAAACCGGTCGGCATCGTGACGGTTTCCGCCGGCGGCTTTGGCGGCATCAATTGCCTGGCGCAATTGCGTTTGGTAGCCATCGGCATGGGTGCCGTTCCCATCCCGGAGAATCTGTCCGTGTCCCGCATCCATGACAGTTTTCAGGAAGACGGCACGCCTAACGACCCGGCCTACGAAAAGCGGGCGGCGACATTTCTGGATGAAGTCATCTGGTTCACCGAAGCCATTGCCGCTCAGAAAGCCCGGAGACCGTCACCTTAACCCAGGGTTACTGATGAAAAAGAAAATCACAACGGCATCCGAACCGGAAGGCATCCGGCAACGTCTGACGGACCTGCGCCTGGCCTTGCTCAAGCTGCACAAGGCGCTCGTGGACTCGGAACGGGTCGGTTACGAAAAAACCATGGGCAAAATCCAATCAACCGGCCATTTCCTGCAACTGCTCACCAATGACCCATGGTTTGCCTGGTTGCATCCGCTGTCACAACTAATCGTCGCCATGGATGAAACGTTGGATGCGGAAGAACCGTTGACGGCGGCAAAAGTGGATGCTCTGGCCAACCAGTCGAAACTGATGCTGGTGGCGTCGGAGAACAGCGACGGGTTTTCCGGGCATTATTTCGAAGCCATGCAACGCGACCCGGACGTGGTGCTCATGCACGCGGAAGTGGTGAAACTGCGCAAACCGCGGAAGGGTTGAGTACCATTTCGAGGTAGGGTCGTCTCGCCGAGACGACCACGGACGGCTGGGCCAGCCGTCCCTACCGTTCTATAGTTAGTTTACGCCCACTCACGTCAACCGCCACGAAATCCATCAACCTACACCGCCAGAACTTCCCGGCAGGCGGCTTGAAGTTTTTTAAAATTCGTTTTGGACTTCGCTTCGATATAGCAGCGAATCAACGGTTCGGTCCCGCTGGCTCGAAATGCCACCCATTCCTTGCCCGGCAGGAGAAATTTAAAACCGTCGGTTGTGATGAACTTTTCCACCTTGAAAGCGCCGATATTTTTCAGGCCGCTGCCGAGTCTCGCCAGCAACGCGTCCTTTTTCTCCGGTGCAAAGGAAACATTGATGCGGTCGGTGTAAAATTCGCCGATCTTTTTGGAAAGTTCCTTCAGAATCCGGCCGAGCGATTTCTTTTCGGTTGCCACCAACTCGGCCATCAACAGGCAGGCCAGGATGCCGTCTTTTTCCGGCACGTGACCTTTGACGCTTAAGCCGCCGGATTCCTCGCCGCCGACAATAATTGGTTCACTCTCCATCAATGCGCCGATGTATTTGAAGCCGACCGGCGTCTCATAGACCTTTACCCCAAGCATTTCGGCGACGGCATCCACCTGATGACTCGTCGGCACGGTGCGCACCACCGCGCCGGTCCAGCCGCGGT
>JBGPDH010000312.1:0-4119 GCA_041482195.1 Verrucomicrobiia bacterium | reverse complement strand
CGGCGGTGATTGGTTTTGCAGGGGATGTCAACGGGGAGACCGTCTGGCTTTTTGGCCCCGGTTACCGGAACAAAATTATTTCGCTCGTGGACGACCGGCATCCCGACCAGCTTCTGGAGCCCCCGGCCGACTTGGAGTATGTGTTGATTTCCGGACACCCTGCCGAAGCCGGGGCATGGGCTTCCCAGCGCGGATTCCAGCAGGTCTTTCAGGCGGATTCAACGAACATGTACGGCGGATATTGGTTCGTTGGTTTCGAAAGAAAAACTGCTGAACACTGACCACCTTGTCGGTATGCTCAAGATGCCCGGCGAGCTGTTGCGGGCGAAAACAGGGCTAGAGTGTTTACAGTTATCATGTAGCGCAGGCTTTCCAGTCCCGCATTGCGAGATTCCGGCGACTTTTCTGCCTTCGCGTTGCGCCAAAGCGCCGCTCCGGCGCGACGGCAGCCAGTCGCCGGAAACACGGGACAAGAAAGTCCCGCAAACTCGCAGACAAGAATGTCTGCGCTACATGAAAGATGGATCCGATCTACCGGCTGGTGCCGGGCTGTTGGCGTGGGAAGGCAGGCGCCGGCGTGGGGCGCAGCCGGGCATACCGGTCGCGGCCGGGCCTTTGCACGGCCGGTACGGCCACCCGCATCGGTCGTCGCACGCCCCCATTGAAGCTCACGCTCAGGCCGAGCAAGCCGCATAAAACCATCATATCCACGCTGAGATCGCCGCCCACCAGAAGGAAATAAATGAAATGGCCGGCAAAAGCCGCCAGCAGAAATGTATTGATGGTTTTCAGGTCGCGATCGCCATACCGATAGTTCCGGTAAGTCACATGGAGCCCGACAATGACAAACCAGAGAAAAACGATGGCGCCCCAGAGGCCAAAGGGAATGAGCACGGAAATAGGGCCATTATGAAAAGCTTCACCAATCGCCAAGGGATCATTTACCCCCGAGGCTTGCGCGAAGGCCGAAGTTCTGAGAGTGTAATTCGGTCCCAGGACAAAATTAAGTTCTTGCGGGTTGATGGTATAACCCTTGCCGAGCAGAAGGTATTTGGGGATTTCCGGCAGCAACGCGGTCCACATATTCAACCGCCAGTCCAGCGTTCCTTGGGCGTCCAGCTTCGCCTGCACGCTTACCTTATAAGGCAGGAAAGAGATCGTGCGCTGCATGCCAACGGGTAGATGTTCCGCCAGCGGAATCAAGGCCACTGCGCCAATCAGGCCGAGGGACAGGAAAATCCAAAGCAGTTTTGTCCGATGCAATTTCTCCAGAAAAAACTGGATTACCGAAATCGTCGCCAGGGTTAAGGGCTCGGTGCGGTAACCGCCGACCAAACCGAAGGCTACCCCCAGCATAAGGAATATCCATCGCCAGGACTTGCCGGAAAGAAAAATTCCCCGGAAGCCATAGCGGGCCAGCATGAAGTAGAAGATGGCCATGGATGCGATCATGAAGCCGTTCAGGCGCATGATACGGTCGCCACCTACCGTCTGCTGTTGTAAGCTGAAGGTATCGAAAAACCAGTAGATGAAATAAAAGGAATGTGGCAGGAAACTGACCAGGTCTCCGACGGCCGCCGTGACGCCGCCCAGGAAAAACAATCCCAGGTACAGGTTTCTGCGCCCGGGCGGAATCTGTTGGGCGGAAAGGGCAAAATAACCGAGGATGCCGCCCACCAAAAGGAAATATTTTTTACCGCCGTAAACCTCGCCGCCAAAGATGCGCAACCCGAACCCGTTCATTTTGGCGGTGAAGGCCACGACCAGGAGGAACGCTATCAACGCGACCGTGATCTGCGGCACTCGGATGAAGTGATGCTGCGGGCTGATCGTTCGTTGGAGGATTGAAATGCCCAGACTCAAGACAATCATGGTCAGACCCAGCGACGGTCGACCGGGAACAAAAAGGGCGGTGGCATAAAAATTCCAACACAGTAACATTACCGGATAATGCCAGCGGAGCAGCAGCGGGAAGACCAGGATGAGCGCGAGTAGGCCGTAAACGGTGAGCGACGAATAAGTCAACGGCCCGGAGATCATGAAACCCAGCCACACCGCCAGCACGACGCACACCCCGAAGATGATGAACGACTGAAGAATTGCTTTATTCATGTACGGCAAACTCTATGGCGAATGATGCGGCGCTTCGGGCACGGATTGTTTAACGATACCAACTATAGGCCAATCGGGACGGGGCTGGCAACACGTTCTTGCGCCGGTCCCGAATTTATTTGATTGGCGAAGTGCGCCGTCGGGAGGAAGGCATCGGTTATGCTGCACGCTCCCACTCTACTAGAGTGGAAAAAGTTGGCAAACCAACCAAAACCATGAAAATGGGGCGAAATCTAATCCCAATCTGTTTGATGGGATTGATGATTTCGGCTGTTTTCAGTGATAGCGGACTTGCGCAAATTCTGTTCTTCGACAATTTCCAGCCTTTCTCCGTTGGCACGATTTTGACCCGCACCAATTACCCGCCCCTGTTCGGACCGGCGACCGCCTCGGCTGTTACTTCGGTCCAGAGCGGGTCGCCGACGATAACCGTGAGCAATCTCATGGGTAACTACATCAACTGGGCGTATTTTAACAATTCGGTGCCGGCCAACCAAAACCAATACAAGGGAATCCTCTCCTCCGTTCAAACCAATCAACCACTCCTCCTGACCTGGGAACTGTGGATTCAGGCGACGAACACCGGCCCCGGCATGTTTCAGCTTGCCATCCCGGCTTCGAATTCAATCACGAATTACAATCCGCTCCTCTCCTTTACGGATACCGGCGCCATCATGGCGCAGACGAATGGGACCAACGCGCAGGTTCCTATCGGCTCCTGGAGATCCCTGGCTAGAACCGTCATGACCAACTCGCTGCTTCTGGATTATCCCGACGGGACCTTTTCCTACTCTCTCAACGGCCAGACCCTGGCGACCCTGCCGCTGGGTCCTGCTTTCACCAATGTGGTCGGGGCAGTCTATTTCAGCGCCTCCGAGGCTGCCGCCGGTTCCCTGGGCAACCGTTTTGCCTTGACCGGCGTGGGGGTTCGGGCATTCGTGCCCACGAACACGTTCATCTACCTTGTTACAAACAACACCATTACCATCACCGCATACACCGGCACCAACACGGCGGTAATCATCCCCGACACCATCAATGGCCTGCCCGTAACCAGTATTGGGAACTACGCATTTGAAGGCCAGCTCGATGTGACCAGCGTCACCATTCCCGACAGCGTCACTAGCATCGGACCCCGTGCCTTTTTGGGCAGTGGGCTGACCAGCCTTACGATTGGCGATGGTGTCACCAACATCGGGAATGCCGCTTTCGCGTTTTGCAGCAGCCTGACCAACGTGACGGTCTCCAGCAACGTTGCCAGTATCGGGGGAAGTGCGTTCTCCTTGGACAACGTGTTGACGGGAATTTATTTTCTGGGCAATGCGCCGAGCGCAGACAACACGATTTTCGGCGGCGCTTCCGGGAAGGTTTATTTCGTGCCGGGCACGACCGGCTGGACGAATTCTTATGGCGGTTTGCCCGCCGCAGCGCGCTTTCTGCCGGGTCCCGTGATTCTGGGCAATGGCCAGGGCTTGGGCCTAAAAACCAACGGATTTGGCTTCACCGTTTCCTGGGCAACCAACCTGTCGATTATTGTGGAAGCCACCACGAATTTGGCCAATGTTTTCTGGACTCCATTGGCCACGAACACCTTGTCCAATGGCTTTTTCCATTTCAGCGACCCTCGGTGGACAAACTATCCCAGTCGCTTCTACCGGCTTGCCCGCACCAACATGTTCACTTCCTTTGCGGTCAATTCAACCAACGGCGTGACACCGTTTACCGTTCAATTCAGCCCCTCCAACGTGGACTGTCTGGGCAATCCCCTCATCGGTTGGCGCTGGAATTTTGGCGATGGCACCACCAGTACCGCGCAATATCCGTCGCATACTTACACCAATGCCGGCCTTTTCAGTCCCAGCCTGGTCGCCACCAACATTTACCGAAGCCCGATGCCCGGCTATGGACCGCAGATTGCTACATTCTCATTCCTCGCAACCACCAACAACGGCGCCATCACCATCACCGGCTTTGCCGGCACCCTGGTCAGTAGCCTGACTATTCCTT
>JBGPDH010000311.1:0-4145 GCA_041482195.1 Verrucomicrobiia bacterium | reverse complement strand
GTGGTTCCCGATAAATACCGCTTTCTCAATCGCGACGGCCTGTTCCAAAAACCGAAGCGAGGAAAGAAATTCGACTGCGTCATCGCCACGGACTGTGCCAGTTTTGAGCGCCTGGGCAAAGCCGGCAAGTGTGTCGTGCACCGGAAAATCCTCATCAATATTGACCATCACGAAAGCAACACCCGTTACGGTGATATCAACTGGGTCTCCGCTCGCGAGCCTTCGACCGGCGAATTGATTTATCGCCTGCTCAAAGTCGCACGCTGGCCCATCACCAAGCCGATTGCCGATTGCCTCTTCACCGCCGTTTCCACCGATACCGGGTCATTTCAATACCCCACCACCCGGCCCGGCACGTTCCATGTTGGCGCGGAACTCGTCACTCGCGGCGCGGATCTGGCCAGAATTTGCGACGAGGTTTACCAATCCTATCCCCTCTCGCGGGTCCGGTTGCTGAAACACGTTTACAATCATTTCCACCTGACTCACCGGAACCAGATTGCTTATTTCTGGCTCCGGAAAGCGGATTTTTCCCGCGCCGGGTCCGAAGGCGACCAAACCGAAGGCTTGATTGACCACATCCGCGACATCGCACCGGTGGTGGTTGCCTGCGTTTTCGAGGAAATTGAGCCGGAACTGACGCGCATCAGCCTCCGGTCCAAAAGTGACAAGGTCAACGTGAGTGATATTGCCGAGCAATTTGGTGGCGGCGGCCACCCGGCGGCCGCCGGCGCGCGCATTCCCGGCAAACCGCTTTCCGTCCAACGCCATGTCATCGCCGCCGTCAAGCACGCCTTGAATTCCGTCAAGTGATTGCTCATGCAAGAATTCTCCCCGCTCGACGGCGCCATTCTGATTGACAAGCCGGCCGGTCCCACGTCGCACGATGTGGTGGATGCCATCCGCCGCCGGTTCGGCATCAAAAAAGTCGGCCATTGCGGCACACTCGACCCGAATGCCACCGGCCTGCTCATCATCGTGCTCGGCCGCGGCACGAAGCTCTCGGAAAAATTGATGGGCGAGGACAAGGTCTATGAGGGCACCATCAAATTGGGGGAGGCGACGGACAGTTATGATGCCGACGGTGAAATCACCGGGACCTGGCCGGTCCCACCGCTGAACTCCGGCCAACTGAATGAAGCGGCGGCGGGGTACGTTGGCGACCTGATGCAAACGCCACCGATGGTTTCCGCCATAAAAAAGGACGGCGTGCCGCTCTACAAACTGGCACGCAAGGGAATTGAAGTTGAACGCAAACCACGGCTGGTTCACATTTACAACTTCCGCTTCTCGGATTACCGCGAGCCTTTGGGGAGTTTTACAATTGCTTGCACCAAGGGTACTTATGTACGAAGTATTGCGCATGAACTTGGCCAGAAACTGGGTTGCGGAGCGCATCTGGCTGCGCTTCGCCGGACTGCCTCGGGCAAATTCGATGTGGCCCAGGCAACACCGCTGGCCGAAGTTTTGAAATTGACGCCGGTGGAATTGGAGAAAAAAGTGATTCCGTTTTTGAAGCTGGCCGGGGCGAGTCAGGATTAAGATTATGATTACGATTAAGACGAGGTGTTCGTTATTCCCTGCACCAGAGTCTTACTTCTGATCTTAATCTTAATCGTAATCTTTTTATGTTACGATGAATATCATTCACGCCGCTAAAGAATTGAAGCCCGCCGGCCGCAAGGTTTGCCTGGCTATAGGCTTCTTCGACGGCGTGCACCTGGGACATCAGCAAATCATCCGGCAAACCCTGGCCGACGCGCGGCAACACGATGCCCTGGCCCTCGTCCTTACTTTCGACCGGCATCCGAACACAGTCGTCGCTCCTGGTCAGGTGCCGCCGCTGATCTATTCGCTGCCGCAAAAGTTGCGCGCCATCGAGTCGCTCGGCGCCGACACCCTTTTGCTGATTCACTTCGATAAAACCTTCAGCCGGCAGACGGGTGAGGCATTTATCCGCAGCCTCGCGCAGGATGTCGGACAAATCCAAAGCCTGTGTGTCGGGGCCGATTTTGTCTTTGGCCACCAACGAAGCGGCCATGTGGCGCTGCTCAAAAAACTCGGCAGCGGAATCGGTTTTCAGGTCCATGGACTTGCCGCCGTTTCTTTGGACAACCAGATCGTTAGCAGCACCCGCATCCGCGAACTCATCCGCACGGGGGATCTGGACACGGTCAGCCAGATGCTGGGGCGGCCCTATGCCATTTCCAGCCGGGTGATTCAGGGACACCATTTGGGACAAAAACTTGGATTTCCCACGGCTAATCTGGATCCCGCCGGGCTGGCATTGCCGCCCAATGGCGTCTACGCCGCACTCGCTTACGTAAAAGGCCGGGCCTATCGCGCCGCGCTTAATATCGGTTTTCGGCCAACCGTAGCCTTAAAATCCAAAATCATTCATGTAGAAGCGCATTTATTGGACTTTAGCGATAACTTATACGACCAGGAATTGGAGATTCAAATTGCGGAAAAACTGCGGGAAGAAAGAAAATTTTCGTCTAAAACTGACCTACAGAGGCAAATTGCCGCTGATATTTCGGCGGTAATCTCCAGTCTTAAATAGTCATAACATATTCTTCTAAAGCGCGTTACAATCACATTGTCCCGTGATTACCTGCAGATATCCGCTGCATGGGAAAATTTTCTTAAAGGATACGATTCTGCTTGAAATCCGATAAAAAGGGGTTAAAGTGGCGGCGCGTCGGTCTTCTGGTGTTCGAGAGGTCTCCCGAAGTTCATTGGGCGAGTGAGAGTTGTGCAAAGACGACGCGAACTCGTGGGGCGGGAACTCTGTAAATTTTCCTGAACCAAAACGGGTTAACATCGGTCTGATAACTTATGCTGAACAGAAAAACAACGCCGCCGAACGGGGCGGGACGTAATCGCCGCCGTGACGTACGACGGGCTGCCGGAACCAAATCGTCTCCGGAACGCCGCCGTTTTGTCATTTCCAGCCACTCGCGACGGGAAATTTCCCGGTCGCCTGAAAGCAGCGGGAAAGGCCGGACGCAGACTGCTGCCTCGATTGCGGAAGCGGAGAAGCGCCTCCAAAACGGTGACGTGAACCCCCAGGTGGCCGCCCAGTCCACGGTGGACCTGACGGAGACGGTCAAAACCCTGCTGCATCTGGCCCAGGAACACGGCTACGTCACCTACGACGACATCAATGATGTGCTGCCGGACAATCTGAGCCCGGAAGATCTGGACGCGTTGCTCAGCAAGTTGCGGAGCCTGGATGTGGAAATTGTCATGGACCAGGCGGAAGCCGAACGTGCCAAACAGCCCGAGCCTTCGCAGCCACAGGAAGAAGACGAGGACGCGCGCCTGGAAATTCTCGACGATCCCGTTCGCATGTACATGAACCAGATGGGCAAGGTGCCCCTGCTGACCCGCGAACAGGAGGTTGAAATCTGCAAGCGCATCGAGGAAGCCGAAATCGAAATGAAGCGCATCGTTTACAGCCTCGGATTCACCGCCAAGGAACATATCGCCATCGCCGAAAAGCTTCTGTCCGAACCGCCCAAGGAACGCTTCGACCGCGTGATTGTTGACAAGAAAATCGCCAATCGCGAAGGCCATCTGCGGGACTTGCGCCGGCTCATTAAAAAGGTCCGCGCGCTCGACCAAAAGGTGGACGGGAAATATTTCACCTGGCAGAAGGCCCTGCAGAAGGGCCGGAAGGAACGGTTGCAGCGCGAGTTGAAAAAACTCGGCGCGAAACTGCAGGAGACATTCCAGAAATTCTTCTACAAACAAAAAGTCGTGGAGGAGATGATTGTCGTGGCGGGCAATGTCCATGAAAAATTCCAGTCGAGCCTGCGGCACCTCCAGGAGCTGGAAGGCTTGCGGACCACCGCCGAGCGCCGCACCGCCATCGAGGCCGAGCGCGCCAAGATTCAGACGCTCGAGCAATTTGTGCGCATGCCGCGCGAGGAATTCGGCAAAGCGTTCAGCGACTTGAAAAAGGCGGCGGACGCGGGGCTCAAGGCGAAAACCCACATGGCCGAGGCCAATTTGCGCCTCGTGGTTTCCGTTGCCAAAAAATATTCTCACCGTGGGCTCTCATTGCTTGACCTAATCCAGGAAGGGAACGTCGGTTTAATGAAGGCTGTGGACAAGTTCGATTATCGCCGCGGCTACAAATT
>JBGPDH010000310.1:0-4161 GCA_041482195.1 Verrucomicrobiia bacterium | reverse complement strand
CTGCTTGTCGAAGCTGCGTTGGGAGCGGCCGGCCTCGTATTCGGCGGCAGGCCAAAAGCGACTGGAGTCAGGCGTGAGCATCTCGTCGATGACGATGGCTTCGCCGTCGAGGAGGCCGAACTCGAATTTCGTGTCGGCAATGATGATGCCGCGCTGGCGGGCGTAATCGCGTCCGGCCTGGTAAATCTTAAGGCTTAAATCGCGCGCCTGCGTGGCCAGGTCTTTGCCAACGATTTTCTGCGCCTGTTCGAAGGAAATGTTTTCGTCGTGACCGGCTTCGGCCTTGGTGGACGGCGTGAAAATCGGTTCGGGCAACTCGGCGGATTCGGTCAGGCCGGCGCGCAGCTTGATGCCGCACACCGTCTGGGATTGTTTGTATTCCTTCCAGCCGGAACCGGACAGGTAGCCGCGCACAATGCACTCAATGGCCAGCGGTTTGGCCTTTTTCACAATCATCGAACGGCGCGCGAGTTGCGCGGCGAACGGCTGGAGATTTTTCGGCAATGGATCGTCGGCTTTGGCCAGCAGGTGATTCGGCACGAGCGCGGCAAATTTCTCGAACCAGAAGTGCGAAATCTGGGTGAGCACCTCGCCTTTGCGCGGGATGCCGTTGGGCATAATCACGTCGAACGCGGAGATACGGTCGCTGGCGACCAGCAGCAGGGCGTCGCCGAGGTCGAAAATGTCGCGGACCTTGCCGCTGCGGAGTTTTTTGATGCCGGGTGGGTCAAGTTGCAGGATTGGTTCGTTTGCCATCGGCGAATTATTAAGACCTGCAACAAAAGTTCAAAGCCCAAAGTGTTTTCGATTCAAAGGCAGAATGAAGAATGAAGAATGCAGAAAGCCCACCTCTCCAAGGACGGTTTTGCGTGAACGATTCTGCATTCTTCATTCCACCTTCTGCATTTCTTCAAGCCGCCGGGCGCGGCATCAACTTAACCTGCAACGGAATGCTGGCCTGGGATTTGCCATCCAGCCGGATGTCGACCGAATACAGACCGGCCGCGGGGAATTGGAGCTGCTGGATGTTGATGGGAAAATTGAGGGAAAGGAAATGGGTGTCCTCGGGAAGTCTGATCGTGAGGGGTATTTCGATGGGAGGCATGATGGACCGGCCGTCGGCGTTGATGAAATTCAGGGCGAGTTTGTGCTGGCCTTCGTCCTCGGCGGCAAAGGTGGCCCGCAATGCGACGGCGCATTGCGGTTGCACCGCCGGCATCTGCGACGCGAATATGGTGTCAAAGGCCCCGAGGATATTGAGTTTACTGTTGCTGTCCTGGGTTGCGGCGTCGCACAGAACGGCCACTAGAACATTCATGCCTCCATTCAGACACGAATTTCGCGTATTGGCACGCATTTCTTTAGAAACAATTTATCGCTTGACATACATATAGAATCTATGTATCGTGGTTCTATGATTCGAAAAGAACTGGTTGCAGCCTCGGCGGAACCGATGATTTTGTCGCTCTTGTCGAAAGGCGAAAGCTACGGTTACGCCATCATTCAGGAGGTCAAGGCCCGTTCCGACGGCAAGCTGCAATGGACCGACGGGATGCTCTACCCGGTGTTGCATCGGATGGAAAACAAGGGCTGGATCAAGTCGCGCTGGGGCGAAAGCGGGACCGGGCGGAAGCGGAAATACTACTCGCTCAAGAAAGACGGGAAAACGGCGATGGCCAAACACCGCGAACAATGGTCGCTGGTCCACTCCGTCCTGGCCGGCCTGCAAAAGGAACAATATGTTTGACCTGGAAACAGCCATTACAGAGTGGCGCAAGCAGATTCTCGCCGCCGGCATCCAGTCGCCGGTCCCGCTGGATGAATTGGAAATTCATTTGCGCGAAGAAATCGAGCAGCAAATGAAATCAGGATTGAGCGAGCGTAGAGCATATGAAATTTCGCTGCAGCGAATTGGTCGGCCCGAAATTCTCGGGGGCGAATTCAAAAAAAATGAAAACACAGTAATGAAAAAAATTGGCATCCTGGCCACGCTCATCGGTGCAGTGATTATCCTGCGCATATTTACCGAACACCCTGACGCGTCACACTTGCGCAGAAACGAACAATGGGAATGGTTGATCACTGGCAGCGCAATTGTTTTCTTCGGCTTGAGCAACGCACTCTTTTATTTTGAATCGAGCGACAGTCAGAACGTTAGACTGTGGAAAATAATCGGAATCGCCTACTCCACATTTGCCGTCTGGCTTTCGGCGGTGCTGATTTTACTGCTTCTTACCGTGCCGAAATTCAATGCCGCGGTTGGCGTGACCGGGCGAATCCTTGTTTTTATGGCGCTGGCAGTGAGTATTCTGTCCGTTTTCGGCTGGAGAAAAATCCTGGAGATTCTCCCCGTCGTCCGCAACCAACGAACCAGAACAATGGTGGGAATCGCCGGCTGCTTTTTGGGTCTTATTTTTGTAACACTTTGCTTTTTCATGGGGCCGTTACATTTTTCCATCGGCATAATTTTGGCGACGTGGGCTTTGGCCATGGCGTCGGTCCTGGGTGGCGTGGGCTATGGATTGGAAAAAACCGCTCAAGAACGCGCCGTAATTGATTCGTAAAAATGTTTGACCTTGAACAATCCATTGCTGATTGGCGCGTGCAAATGCTGGCCGCCGGAATCAAAACGCCGGTGCCGCTGGAGGAACTGGAAACTCACCTGCGCGACGAAATCGAGCGACAGATGAAATCAGGTCTGGACGCGCAGGCAGCTTTTGAAATTTCGATCCGGCAAATAGGTCACCCTGAAATGCTCAACAGTGAATTCAAAAAAAGTGAAAGGACGTTTATGGTACGAACTTTAATAATCTTGCTCGGAATCTTCGCTGTGTTGTTTGGTCCGGCGGTTTTTCTCCCGGCGCTCGCCAAACATAACCATCAAGGAGTATCCGGCAGCGAGGTGATTGTGCCAATGGTGGTGGGGGTGGTTATAACTCTGATTGGCGTCGGCACGACACTCTACGGCTTCAAAAAGCGCAAAGCCTAGCCGCGCGCTTCCAGAAATTTCTTCAATGCCGCCGCCGCCTTGCCGCCAAAGCCCGGCACGGCAGCAATTTGTTCCAAAGTTGCCGTTTTCAAGCGCTGCACCGAACCAAACTTTTTCAGCAACGCCGCCTTGCGGCCTTCGCCGATTCCGGGGAATTCGTCCAAAACGCTCTCCGAAATGCGTTTGATGCGCAGTTGGGCGTTATAGCTGTTGGCCACGCGATGGCATTCATCGCGGATCCGCTGCAGTAATTTCACGGCCGGATGATCCAAACCCGGTCGCAACGGTTTGCTTTCGCCTGGTTGGTAGATTTCTTCAAACTCCTTGGCCAGCCCGATGACCGGAATTTTTTCGAGGCCCAGCTTTTTAAGCTCCTCGCACGCGGCGTTGAGTTGTCCCTTGCCGCCATCAATCAGGATGAGATCCGGAAGCGAGAATGGAGGATGGACGATGGAGTATGGACGTTTCCTGCTCTTGCTACCCTCTATCCTCGATTCTCTATCCTCGTTTTTGACAGGTATTCCCCGCCGCACCTTCCGGCTCGTTTCATTTACCAGTTTCTGCAGTTCCTGCGGAATAGCCTCACCGCCGTCATCTTTGGACTTTGGACTTCTCGTTGCGCCGGAGTCCGACGGAGGCGGATGGACCTTGGACTCATTCAGCAGCCGCGAATACCGTCGCTTTACCACCTCGGCCATGCTGGCAAAATCGTCCTGTCCGGCGACGGTTTTGATTTTGAATCGGCGGTAATTCGCGCTGTCGGGTCGGCCGTTCTTGAAGCTCACGAGCGAGGCCACGGCAAACGTGCCGCTGATGTTGGAAATGTCGAAACCCTCAATCCGATGCGGCGGCCTCGGTAAACCGAGCACCCTGGCCAGTTCGGCCAGGTCGTTTTCCGGATCGAGCGAAACCGGCAGCGTGTACGGCACTCGTTCAAATTTCCGCTCTTTCTTCGTCGTTTCGCCAAGGTCGCGGATGAGGTCGCGTAAGCCGGCGGCCTTCTCGAAATCCTGGGCCAGCGCGGCCTTTCTCATCTCGATTTCCAGCTGCTCCTTCATTTCCACGCATTGGCCCTGGAGGAAATCGCAGGCCGCTTGTACTTGTTCCAGATATTGTGCGCGCGTCACATTGCCGATGCACGGTGCCGTGCAGTATTTCAGATGCCCGTAGAG
>JBGPDH010000309.1:0-4182 GCA_041482195.1 Verrucomicrobiia bacterium | reverse complement strand
CGGCGCCTCGGCAGAGCGCCGCCGACTTCGGAGAACTGAAGAGTCCGGCTTTCTACCGAAAGCCGCAACGACGCACCAACATGTGCCGCAGCCACTACCATCCAACCTCTTCATTCTAAATCATTTTTGGATGACAGACGGCTGCAACAGTTTTTCCTTTTCAAACGATTACCAGAGGTGATAAGATGACATCGTGGACGGCAAAGAAGAAGTTTCGGACAGTTACTTTATTTGGGGCATTGACGATGCCCCTTACGGTCCGGTGACGCTGGCAGCGGTGACGGATTGGATCAAGGACGAGCGCGTTCTGCCGGACACGTGGATTTTCGCGCGCCGCAGCGGCGACTGGCAACAGGCAGCCGATGTGCCCGAGCTTAAGAAATTTTTCAACCAGCCGGCTGAAATGGATTCCGCCGCTTCCTCCCGTGCCGGGGTTACGCCCGGGTCCCTGCGTCGGATTAAAATCCTGGCTGATTTAAACGACGCGCAACTCGACCACCTGCTGAGCTATCTGGAGTTGCAACGGGTGTCGCAATGGTCAACGGTCGTGCGACAGGGAGAGCAGGGCGATGCGATGTTCCTGGTGCTGTCGGGAGAATTGCGCGCCCGGACGATGGTGGGCGAACGCGAGACGATTCTGGCCACGTTCAGTGCCGGGGATTTCTTCGGGGACATGTCGCTGTTTGATCATGGCCCGCGCTCGGCGGACGTCGTCGCGAACGTGGACAGCACGGTATTGCGGATTTCGGTGACGGCCTTTGACCGGCTGACGCGGGAAGCGCCGGCCCTGGCCACGCCATTTTTGCGGGCGACGGCCCGGACCCTTTCGGCACGCATCCGGGCCGACAACAAACGGCTCAATCAGTTGACCCAGCAATTCAACACCAGCCGCGGTTGACGGCTGTTCTGCAATCGTGGATAAAAAACGCCGGCACAGGATGCCGGCGCTCCCGGAAAATCACTCAACGGCCCGCCGGTGAGCGGGTAATCACTTCTTGGACCAGGTCTTGATTTTTGCGGCCAGATCATAAGACGCCTGCGTCGGTTCCAACTTTTTGTCGAACAGGATGTCGCTCATGGTGACCGATTGGCCATAATAGACCTTGTTATCGTCGTCGGCGGGTGACAGCGCGCCGGTTTTGAGGGCCGCCCCGGCATAAAAACCGTCGTGGTCGTCGTAAACCACCACGGACTGGAGCGGCGAAACAAATTTGCCCTCGGCCTTGGAGGAATTATTGCCGGCGGTGCCCTGGGCCTCGCCACCGAATTCAACTGCCGGTTTGAGCAATCCGCGGGTCACGTTGGTATTCATTAGCAGGATGACATAAAAATTCCGCTGGCCGCCGGCCTGGAATCCGAAGCTGCCCTCGTTCTTGTTCAGAAAGGCCACGGGGCTCCAATTGCCCCACTTGTCCTTCACCATGGCCACGCCGTCGCCGCCTTGAAAGGCGAACACGAAACCTGCCTTGGTGGTGTTCAGCAGGATGATACCCTGTGCCTTGCGCAGAACGTCCGCCGGCACGCGCTTGTCCGACTGCGCCTGCAGCGCTTCAAAGTTGCCGGTCAACATGCGGATGCGGTCATCCAGCTGGGCGCGATCCACGCCCAGGACCGGACTAACGACTCCCAATAATAGCAAGCCAAGTATGATTGTTTTCATAGTTCAAGAATCGAACATCTGTGTACTCCTCCGTCAACATTAAATTTGACAACAAAATGTGACATCCCGTTTGAATAAAATTGCCGGCAATTTCAACGGGAGGCCGGACTGGCCACCGCGGGCATCGGTGCCGATGGCGGTACCCGATCCGGTCGATAGATGGTTTGGCCCAGTTGGAAGTCGCCGCTGAGCGGGAGGTCCCGGGAAGAGCGGCCGACGAGGATTTTGTAATCGCCTTTGGCAGCGACCCAGCACCGGGTGCCGACGTCGTAATACGCAAAAGCGTTTTCATCGAGCGTGACGGTGACCGACTGTTTTTCTCCCGGCTGCAGAAAGATTTTCGCAAAACCTTTCAATTCCTTGACCGGCCGGGGCACAGCGGGGTTGAGGGGTTGCACATAAACCTCGGCGACTTCGGCGCCGGCGCGATCGCCGGTGTTGGCGATGTCAAACTCGATCGTCTGGGGCAATCCCATCGGACTGCGATTGGGAAAGAACACGAGGTTCGAGTACTCAAAGCGCGTGTAGGACAGGCCGTAGCCGAAGGGGAACAACGGCTCGATGTTCTTCGCGTCGTACCAGCGATAGCCGACGAGCAGGCCTTCCTTGTACACCACTGTGCCTTTGTCTCCCGGATAGGCATCCAGCGAATGCGCCGGGGAATCTGCCAGCCGTTTCGGGAAGGTGCAGGGCAATTTGCCGGACGGATTCACGTCGCCAAAAAGGACGTTGGCGATGGCGTTCCCGCCTTCCATGCCGGGGTACCACGCGTAGAGCAAGGCGGGCACGCGCGACAACCAGGCGTCATCCATTTCCACCGCACCGCCACCGATGAGCACGACAACGGTCCGCGGGTTGGCCCGGACAATTTTCTTGAGCAATTTGTCCTGGCCCGCAGGCAACTCCAGATTTTTCCGATCGCCGCCCTCGCTGTCGAAGCCGTATTTGTGATTCAGACCGCCGACATAGATGACGACGTCGGCCGCTTTCGCCGCGGCGACAGCTTCGTCAACGAGTTTGGCCCCGTTGGCCGGCGTGGATTTGGTGCCATCGGATTTGTTTCCCGGGGCGCCCCGGTTTTCGGGGGGATAATAGCCACGGGCATAGATGATTCTGGCCTTGCCACCGACGTAGTTGCTGATGCCTTCGAGCGCGGTTACTTCAAAGGGCGGTTTGATGTTCGCGGAACCGCCGCCGTGGCAGAATTTCGCCGTGGCATTCCCGCCGATAACGGCGATGGTCCGGATTTTGGAGACGTTCAACGGCAGGAAATTTTCATTTTTCAACAGCACGAAAGCGCTTTCGGCGATCCGTCGCGCAATTTGCTGATGCGCGATGGTGCTTAAGGGTGTTTGCCGTGTGGCGTTGGTGGTCGCCGGTGTGGCCGGGTCATGAATAAGGTTCAATTGAAACATGACGTACAGGTGCCGGCGCACCATGTCATCGAGCGCAGAGACAGGGTAGACGCCAGTTTCCAGCCCATGCAGGAAGGGCGCCGCCAGATAGTTGCTTTCATAGGGAGTATGCGATCCCATTTCGATGTCGAGGCCGTTGAACACGGTCAAATCCGTGTGATGCACCGCGCCCCAATCGGACATGACGAGACCCTGAAATCCCCAGTCGTCTTTTAAAATATCCTTCAGCAAATGGACATTTTCGGAACAAAACTGGCCGTTGATCTGGTTGTAAGCGGACATGACGGACAGGACGCCCGCCTCCGTCACGGCGGCCCGAAAAGCCGGCAGATAGATTTCGCGCAAGGTACGTTCGTCGATGATTTCGTTGATGGAACCCCGCTGAAACTCCTGGCTGTTGGCGGCGAAGTGTTTGACGCAAGAGGAAATGCCCCGGGACTGCTCACCTTTGATGTAATTGACCGCCATGCGCGAGGTGAGCAACGGGTCCTCGCCCATATATTCAAAATTGCGGCCGCACAACGGTGTCCGCTGAATGTTCACTGCCGGCCCCAGCATGATGTTTTTGCCGCGCACGACGGCTTCCTCGCCAATGACCGTGCCAAAAGCCCGCGCCAGCTCGGTGTCCCACGTCGCCGCCAGGCCCAGCGTCCCGGGCATGGCCGTGGCAAAGTCATCCACGTGGCCCAGGGCATGAAAATGATTGTCCACCTCCTCGCGCACGCCGAGCGGGCCATCGTCCATGATTAATTCGGGAATGCCGAGCCGGGGCACGCCGGCGGTGGAGAAATTGGCATTGGCGTGGACCAGTGAAATCTTTTCCTCCAGCGTAAGGCGTGGCAGGAGGTCGTTTACCCGCGCGGCCACCGGCTGTCGGTCGTCCAGGTACAAGGGACGTTCCTGCGCACGGGCGGCTCCAACATGGGTGGTCAAAACCATCGGGATTAACAGAGACAAAAAGGAATGCCGGAGCGGAGAAGTCAATTTCATAATGTTCGTCAGCGTTGGATAAAGTGGAACTGCACAGTGATAACAAAACCTCCGCTGACACCGCCAGAAAAATGCGCCGGCCAAAAAATAAATTGCGGGAACTTGAACCGTGGTCGT
>JBGPDH010000308.1:0-4191 GCA_041482195.1 Verrucomicrobiia bacterium | reverse complement strand
GCGTCCATTGATTCCGCGGCAGCGCAACATTGGTGGAAACCAACACGTAATAGGTGCCGTTGGTGGTGCCACCCGAGCCGCTCATCACCAAGCCATTGACCGTGGCGCTGATACTGCTGAAAACTGGCGGAGGCGGGGGCAGGGGAGACTGCACCAGTAACTGGATCAGCCCGGGCGGGTTGGTGATGCTATAACTGTAGCCCGGTGGCGTGGTGCCCAGGACCGGAGTGCCGAAGAAGAAGCCAGCATAGGCGAACAAAGTATAGGTACCGGCCCCAAAGCCGTCTCCGGCTGTAATATTCAACGTGTTATTTACGGTCAGATTTCCCTGCGCCGTGACCTCGGCGATGTTTGTCCCCAGGGTGAAATTGAACACCGTGGAATTCGGCACTGTCAGGCTGGTGTTATCCGCTAGTGTGCAGGCCGCCAGGGTAATGGGGTTGGCGCCGAAAGCGTCGCCCGCAATCATGCTGGCCGGTGCTTGGTAGAGCGCCAGGGAATTGGTGCTGGTCAAACCGTCAAACGTGATGGTCGGGGCTCCCGGCGTGCTATTGGAAACGGTGACGTCGGCGTTAAACAATGTGAAGGTCGGGGCGCCGCTAGTGATGGTGAATTGCGAGTCGGCGCATTGGAAGGCGTCCACGTTATACACGTCAAACGTTCTCGGGGCGGTAATGTTGAGATGGCTCAGGAAGATATTGCTGACCTGCGATTCAATTCGCCCCCAAACGACGCCCGCCGTGCCGTTGATGCTGACCGTGGCGGTCACGTTGCTGATGATAATATTTCGCCAGATGGGGATATTAGTGTTGCCAACGACTTGCGATGCGGCGGTGGACGGAGAAATGCCAACAGGCGTTCCGTACTCATTGTAATAGCTGTAAATGACGATGGGGCCATACTTGATGTTGGTCATCCCGAGATTGTAATAAAAAAGATTTTGGGAGGTGCCGCCCGCGCCACTGCTGCCGCTGGTGGCGTTATCGGACTTCATGCGAATGCCATAATCCGTGTTGTTAAACGTACAATTGATGACCGTCAGGTTGGATACGCCACCGGCCGTATTGCTGCCAATGGAGACGCCGTGGCCAATGCCGAACGTGCAGTGGGTGACGGTTGTGTCAGAGGTGGGTGTGTTGGCGCTGCTGGTGCCCAAAGCAATGTTGTCATCGCCATCACTGATGGTGCAATCCTGAACCAGGCAGTTCGTGCCGACCAAATCGATGCCGTCGGTATTGGGTGAAACAGGCGTATTGATGGTGATACCCAAAATGGTGATGTTTCCTCCCTTGTTCTTGAGTGAAATATGCATCTTGGGCGCGTTGATCAAAGTCACGCTCTGAATCAACAACCGCTGGCAGGAGTTCAATGAAATCATGTACGGCCGCGCCGAAGTGCTAAGACCGTGGCTCCACCAGCCCGTAGTCCCCGACCCGTCAATCGTACCTGAGCCGCTGATTTCTACATCGTGCAGACTGGAGCCGAGGATAAAATCCGGCGGTGACGTACCGCCCGGCCATGTTCCGTACGGCAGCATTTTCAGCGTCGCGTTGGTGTCAATTTGCAAATTAACGCTGCTCCGGAAAAGCAAGGGGCCGCACAGATAAGCCCCCGCGGCAGCGGGAATTTCGACCGTGCCCCCGCCCGCCGCGCTTGCCGCCACAATGGCGTTGGAGATGGCAAGGGTGCTTACGGTGACGCCATCGCCGACGGCACCGTAGTTGGTGACATTGAACAGATTCGGGGGAATGGTCGGCAACGTCGGGTCACCAAAAGCCGTCGTGGCCACCAAAACACCCAGGGTGATGACGGCTGGTTGAAGGTGGTTCTGAAAAATCCTGTAGAATATCGTGTTGCTCATTTACGTCTCGGTTTGCGTCGGCGCGTTGTCTCGGTTGTCTTTTCCAAGCGGAGTTTATCAATACTAACAGATTTTCTGCTGAGGGGTAATTATCGTTTTGTGCAGATTTACCTGAATATTATGCACCTCCGATCCGATTTATGGGGTCGGGTTATGAGTGAAGGGAAGGGTGCTCAAAATTCAAACTGTTTTGCAATCGCCGGCGGCTGCAACTTTCAAGGTCTCGGTTAAACTCAATCCATGATAACCTTTTTTCGCCTTGGGTGCCAGAAAAAAACAATTATGAAAACCAGGATCGCTTTAAAACAAACCAGTCGGACGAAAAGTTTGGCCGTTTGTCTTGGGTCGACATTGCTGTGCCTGGGGCTGTCATCCGTTGTCGACCGGGCGGCGGGACCGGCATCGAAGGTTTTTACGGTACGCGATTTCGGGGCGACCGGTGACGGCACGACCCTGGATACGAAGGCCATTCAAGCTGCTTTGGACGCCTGTGGCCAGGCTGGCGGCGGCACGGTGCGGTTTCCAGCCGGAACGTACCTGAGCCAGCCGTTGACCCTGCACAGCAAAACCACCGTGTTCCTGGAAGCGGGCGCCACTTTGCTGGCAAACACCAACCAGAGCGATTTTATGAAAGTGCCCGGTGACTGGTTGAAAGCCGGTAGCAGCGGCGATTTTAATCCGTTTGTCGGTGGCAAGAAATTGACGGACATTACGTTCACCGGTTCAGGCACCATTGATGGCAATGGCGCGGTCTGGTGGGGCGAGGCCGAAAAGGCACGCCAGATAAAGTCGGGATACACCTTGCCGCGACCCAATTTGATTGTGCTGGACCGCTGCCGAAACATACGGATGGAAAATATTACCCTGCAAAATTCGCCCAAATTCCATTTCGTCCCGTCGGATTGCGAAGATGTCCTCGTGTCGAATGTGACCATCCTGGCGCCGACCCACGCGGCCAACACCGATGCGATTGATCCCAGTGGCCGGCGGATGCTGATTACCAAATGTAAAATTGACGTGGGTGACGACGACGTGGCGATCAAAGCAGGCAAGAAAATCCCGGGCCACGAATTCCAAAGCGAGGATATCAGCATAACGGACTGCACCATTCTGCACGGCCACGGCATCAGCATCGGCAGTGAGACCTTGGGAGGCGTCCGCAACGTGACCGTCCGGAACTGCACTTTTGAAAACACTGAAAACGGCCTGCGCATCAAATCGCAACGCGGCAAGGGTGGCGTGGTTGAAAATATCCGTTATCAGGACATCACCATGAAGAACGTCATCCCGGCCATTACCTTGACCTGTTACTACATGAACAATTCCGCGGGAGACACGGCGCAGCCGTCCACGGTAAAGGAAGATGCTGCGCAACTGGCCAGCTCGATGACGCCTGTGTTTCGCAACATTTATATCAGTAACGTGACAGCCACCTGCCAGAAATCGGCGGGCGCCATCACCGGTTTGCCCGAGAGCAAAATTTCGAATTTAGTATTGGATAACGTACACATTTCTTCGGCCACGGGTCTGACGATTAAGAATGCCGCCGGCGTTCAGTTTAAAAACGTTCAAGTCACGGCGCAGACAGGTCCGCCGGTCATTCTGGATAATGCGCAAGTCGAGGGACTGGCCCAGACTGCCGGAAAGTGAGTTCGGTATCGGGTAGTGCCTAATTTTCAGGAACATTTGCAGAATGTGACTGCTGACGCGACCGCGTTTTGCATTATGCTCTCTTTGTGCCCTTTAATCTTGTGAATTAAAATACGTTGTATCAACACCCGCTGACCTCTTCGCACTGATTCGGAAATTTGTATGAAACACCCGCTGCAAACAATATTGGCTTTTCTTTTATTGTTCGGAACGATTCTGCCCGGTCATGCCATGGTGTTGGTCAGCAACGTCTGGAACTTCGCCGCTCGTTCCTATCCGGCCTATACCGACCCGAATTCGCCGTATTCGGAAATGGGCGTGGATTATAATTCCAGCGGCGATTTCGAGTCTGCATGGTTCATGGGCGGCAATGCCACGGCCACCGTCACTCCGGGTCACCTGAACCTGGGAGAGCCCAGCACCACATCGTCGGCATCGTACACAACCTATTTCACCCCGGAGTCGAGTCCGGTCACTTTGTCCGGCGCGGGAGACCAACTTAAAATCACCTGGGTCTTTACTCCCTCGGGCGTCAACACCGGCAGCACCAGCTCCAGCGGGCTGCGTCTGGCGGTGGTGGACAGCCCTGCGGCCTCGCGACTGATCAGCGATAACAGTCCGGGCAGCAGCACCTACGCGGGTTACGGCATATTCATGAACATGGCCACGACCCTGGGCAG
>JBGPDH010000307.1:0-4249 GCA_041482195.1 Verrucomicrobiia bacterium | reverse complement strand
GGAGTCTCAACCGTGATTTGTTTGTGGACAACGGCCGTTTCGGGATGGATTTGGGTCGGACCCAACCGCGCTGGCCGCACATGGTGCTGGGGTACGAGTACGATTTCAAACAGGGCACCAAATCCATGCTGGACTGGGGAAATGTCAGCGCTCCCCCCGCTCCTTTCGGGATCAATATTGCCCCCTCGACCAAGGCGATTAACGAACAAACGCAAATCATCAAGTTTGATTTGACACATGATTTCTACGACTGGCATCTCGAGGACAACGCGCGCGTCGAATTTTACGACCAAAATAATCAAAGTGTCGAATCCGGCACTTTTCTGGGCGGCGCTCCCGGCACCCAGGACGATTACCATCACGTGCAGGGCATGAACACCCTGATGCTGGAGAAACAGCTCCTGGATTGGTTGTTTCTATCCGGTGGATATTACTATTCAAAATTGGATGGCAACGACTTTTTCACCCAGACCAACAGTCCGAATTTCTCGGGTGCCAGCCCCACTTCCTGGGCGAGCAGCGAGATTACCCTCGACCGCGACTCCCAAATCTTCAGCGTGGCCGGCCTCCTCCTGCCGCTGCAATCTCTGAGCTTTTCGATCGGCTCCCAGAACGAATGGACCCGCGAGAAAAACTTTGGTGACAGCATTCCCAATTTTGAGACGGGCACCTACAATTCCGGGCTGGCAAATTACGATGAATTCAAGGCGTCGCAGAACGCCGACCTGCGTTTCACCAAAATTCCGTTCACGGTGCTCTTCGCCAGTGCACGATTCGATGAAGGCACGATCGGTGAATTTCAGCAGGAAGGCGGCGGGAACCTGACAAACCAGACCGACGTATCGAGTTTACGCTACAATTTGCGGGCGGGTTTCAACGCTTCGCCCTGGCGCTGGGTCAGTTGGGAGGCCGAATATAAAAGGCAATACAGCGATTGGGATTACAGCCATCCCATCGACTGGTTTATCAGTCCTTTTGGCGACCCGACGTTCACTGCGCCGGAAAATGGTTATCCGGCGTTCATTCTCAGCCGGCAAATCCAAAGCGATGGGGCCGATACCCGGCTGACATTGCGCCCGTTGACGTGGCTGCGAACGACTCTAAGCTATCAGCTGACCACGACGGAGTATTCTTCGAAAACCGACCCGGTTTTTTTGGGAATCTCTCCCGGGGGACCGCTGGATGACGGAAGGTCCCGGGCGCAGATTTACGGCATCAACGCCATGCTGACGCCATTTCGGCGATTCTACTTTTCCGGTGCGTTTACTTATAGCCATTCCTATACGGACACCGCCACCTATGGCGACGCTGCGGTTGTGCCTTATCAGGGGGATACCTACACCGTTTTGGCTTCCGCCGCCTACGCCCTGAATCCGAAAACCGGGTTGCAGGCTTCCTACAGTTTTTCCGACGCCGAATTTGGACAAAGCGTCTCCCCGGGGATGCCACTGGGCCTGGATTACACGCGTCACGTTTTGTTTGTGGGTTTGACCCGGCGACTCACCGAAAACATTACCGGTGCCCTGCGCTACGAGTTTTCGCATTACTCCGAGCCCAGCAGTGGTAATCTGAACAACTTCACTGCGCAGGGCGTTTTTGCGACGTTGATTTACAAATGGCCCTGACCAAACGTCGCCTGCCAGGTCAGGCGCAAGCCTTCGAGCGTCAGGTTGGGTTCGACAGCGGAAATCTCCGGTAACTTTGCAGCAATCAACCGCGCATAACCGCCAGTCGCGATGACCGGCAACCGTTTGGCCCGTAATTCGCGCTTCAATTCAGCGATCAGTTCGCGCACCAACCCCCGATACCCATGGACCGCGCCAATCAGCATGGCTTGTTCTGTGTCCTGGCCGACAACGGCAGTGGTGTCGCGAATCCGGATTTTCGGCAGTAACGCTGTTTTCTCATGCAAATAATCCGTCATGGCGGCCAGGCCCGGTGCAATAATGCCACCCGCGTAGTTCCCTTTGCGATTCACCACGTCAAACGTCACCGCCGTCCCAAAATCCACCACCACGGCCGGTGCGCCGAAATGATGTTTCGCAGCAATGGCATTGGCCAGCCGGTCGGGACCGATCGTGTGGGGTCGGGGATAGTCAATGCCCAGGCCGCGCACGGTTCTGGATGTGAGTTCCAGCGCACTCAATTTCCAAACCCGGCGGATGGTCTGACGGACGACCGGCGTTACCCGCGGTACGACGCTGCACAGAACGGCACCCCGGATTCCCCGTGCCCCGACAAACCGGGCGACGCGCGCTGCGGCCTTTCCCCTCAACCACTCGTGCGTCGGGACGTTCATTTGCCTGAGTACACGACGGTGGTTCGCCAGGCCGACGTGTGTATGCGTATTGCCGATGTCTAAGAGTAAAAGCATGGTAATTGGTTAAATAAGTGATTGGTCGTGATTCATATGACAAGTCGATCGTCCATGGCTCATTTAACCAATCACTTTTTTAACCAGTCACTTCTCGAGCGTCACATCGCCTCCGTTGATGCGCTCCAGATGGCCGTGTTCCGTGCGCAGTAACAGTTCCCCGTTCTCACCCAGCGATTCCGCCCGGCCTGCGATGCGGCGGTCGCCAATTTGAATGGTCACGTCCCGCCCGATGGTTTTGCAGTGGGCCTCCCATTCGTCGGCTATTTTCGTGAACTGCCCGGCACAAACACGAAGATAATCGTGGTCCAGTTCCTGTAAAATGGCGGTTGCCAGTTCGGCACGGGAAACGGCCCGGCCGGTCTCGATTTTCAAGGAAGTCGCCTGCTTGCGCAATTCCGCCGGAAATTCACCCGCATTCAGGTTCACATCCACGCCGATGCCCAGGATGATGTG
The DNA here is from genome assembly GCA_041482195.1 of Verrucomicrobiia bacterium. Lineage (GTDB taxonomy): Bacteria > Verrucomicrobiota > Verrucomicrobiia > Limisphaerales > UBA11358 > UBA11358. The sequence continues at coordinate 1,419 of JBGPDH010000307.1, read as the reverse complement.
TTTGACGCGGTCCAGTTCCGCGCTCAATTCGGTCAGGACCCCCGCGACTTTTTTGCCGCCGACCAGGATGTCATTCGGCCATTTGATTTCGGGGTCCAGGCCGGTTTCAGCACGAATGGCACGGCGCAGGGCCGTGGCGGAAACCACCGTCAATTGCGTCGCCTCCTGCGGCCGTAGGTCCGGGCGTAATAAAACCGAGAACCAAAGCCCCTTGTAGGCGGGTGAAATCCATTTGCGCCCCAGCCGGCCGCGTCCCCGGGTCTGTGATTCCGCGAACACCACGACGCCTTCCTTTACCCCGTCCCGCGCGAGCTTCTCAATCACATCATTCGTCGAGGTCGTCTGCTCAAACACGCGGATGTCCCGGCCGATGATTTTAGTCTTGTGAAGACGCGCCAGCAAATCATCGGCGTGGAGCACGTCCGGCACGCTGACCAGCCGGTAGCCGAAATGAGGGCCGGCTTCAATGTCGTAACCGAACTGGCGCAGTTCCTCGATGCGCGCCCAGATGGCGGTGCGGCTGATGCCCAATTGCCCGGCCAGATCCGCTCCTGATACCCCGTCGGGATTGGCGCGCAACGCCGAAAGAATTTTTACGTCCGTGGTCATTTAATCAAAGCAGAATGCAGAATGTAGAATGCAGAAATAAAATCCAGTGGATACCGTCGATAAAATGTTTCTTCATCCTGTACTCTGCCTTCTTCATTCGTTTGTGAAATCCAGGCCGATGTCCACCGCACGTGCGGAATGCGTCAGGGCGCCGACGGAGATGAAATCCACCCCCGCGTCCGCGATCGCATGTACGTTCGCCGGGTTCACCCCGCCACTGGCCTCGGTTTGGGCGCGGCCCTTGATCTTTTGTACGGCGAGCCGCAGTTGAATCAGGTTCATGTTGTCGAGCAGAACCATGTCCGCGCCGGCCTCGGCGGCCTGCTCGGCCTGTTCCAGGGTGTCGGCTTCCACTTCAATCTTCAACTTCGGAAATTTTTCGCGCGCGCGTGTCACGGCGGCGGCGATGGCGTTGGGTTTCTCATTCTGTAGCGCGACCAGATGATTGTCTTTGATGAGAATCATGTCGGACAGGCCGAGGCGGTGGTTTTTGCCGCCGCCACACCCGACCGCATATTTCTCAAACCGCCGCCAGCCCGGCGTGGTTTTGCGGGTATCCAGAATTTGCGCATGGGTTCCCTTGATGGCCTCGACGAACTGCGCCGTGAACGTGGCGACGCCGGACAGGCGTTGAACGAAATTCAACGCGACGCGTTCAGCGGTTAAAATCGCGCGTGCCGGCCCGGCGACGCGCAATAAAATGTCATCGGCTTTCAATAATTGACCGTCCTGAACGAGCCGTTCGATCCGGACCACCGGGGAAAGTTCGCTGAACGCGGCTTCGGCGAAGGCGAGTCCGGCGGCCACGAG
>JBGPDH010000306.1:0-4283 GCA_041482195.1 Verrucomicrobiia bacterium | reverse complement strand
TCATTGACATATTGAACGGAAACCTGACTCTTGGCATCGGGACGAAGCCACTTCACCTTGCCGCTCTTGCGAATGCGAGTCAACTCGCGGCCAAGCTCGTGGGCGTACATGATGGGCGCGGGCATCAGCTCGGGAGTTTCATTCGTCGCATACCCAAACATGAGCCCCTGATCGCCGGCGCCCTGTTCCGCCTTCTCTTTGCCGTCGGCGGCGCACGCGTCCACGCCCTGGGCGATGTCGGCGCTTTGAGCAGTGATGGCATTCATGATGAGCACGCGGTCGGCGTGGAACACGTCGTCCTCGTGCGTGTAGCCAATGTCACGAATGGCCTGGCGGGCGACGGCGTTGTAATCAAGCTTGGCCTTGGTCGTGATTTCGCCGCCAACGACGACAAGGTTGCTCTTGGCGTAGGTTTCGCAAGCGACGCGGCTGAATTTGTCCTGCGCCAGGCAGGCGTCCAGCACGTAATCGGAAATGGTATCGCAAACCTTGTCCGGATGGCCCTCGCCGACGGACTCGGACGAAAAAATGAAATTTTTGCTCATGAAATAATTGGTTCAAATGTCATATTGACGTATCAGGATAAGATGATATATCAGAAACGAAGCGCGTCAACAGGTTTTCTCGAAAAATTAAATATGTTTTTAATAAACCCATCCAGCATGCGGCCGGCAGTGTTTTCCCTCGCCGTCGCAAAGCGGGGTAGAGGGAAATCAGTCGTTTGTTTATCAAAGATCTGTTTCTTAATCAAAGTCAACGCGCTCAATAAACCATGTCATCAGCATTAAAATCGCTTCGGGCTTTGTCCGATCCCACGCGCCTGCGGGTGGTGGCGCTGTTGGAGCGGGACGAACTGTCGGTGAACGAACTGCAGGAAGTCACGCGGCTCGGTCAATCGCGCATCTCCACGCACCTCGGGCTGCTGCAGGACGCGGGGTTGCTGCAATCACGGCGCGAGGGCAAGCGGACGTTTTACAAATCCAACTCCCAGGCCGACGGCGCGACGCAGGAACTCATTCAACTCGCGATTCGCGGTGCCCGGGAGCTGCCCGAATACGAAGGCGACCAGATCAATCTCAAACGCATTCTGGCTCGCCGCCGGGAACAGGCGCAGGTTTATTTCAACCAGATTGCCGGGCGTTTCGACCGCGTTTACGGACCGGGCCGCTCGTGGCAGGCGTTCGGGCATTTGCTGTTGCGGATCCTGCCGCCGCTGGTCGTGGCTGACCTCGGCGCTGGTGAGGGCCTGCTGAGCGAGCTGCTGGCGCGCCGCTGCAAAAAGGTCATCGCCGTGGACAATTCGGAGAAGATGGTGGCATTCGGCGCGGCCAAGGCAAAAAAGAACGGTCTGAAGAACCTGGAATTCCGTCTGGGCGATTTGCAGAACCCGCCGATTGATTCAAACAGCGTTGACCTGGTCATATTGAGCCAGGCCTTGCATCATGCCGAAGTACCCGCCAAGGCAATTGCCGCCGCGTATAAGATTCTCCGGGCACACGGACAGATCCTGATTCTGGATTTGCTCAGGCACAACTTCGAGAAGGCGCACGAGCTTTACGGCGATCGCTGGCCGGGTTTTGCCGAAAGTGATTTGCATCGCTGGCTGGACGACGCCGGTTTCAAAAAGATTGAAATCAATGTCGTCGCCCGTGAAGAACAGCCGCCGCATTTCCAGACCCTGCTGGCCGGGGCGGAAAAGGCGTAGCGGCGTCTCGGCAGAGCGCGGCAAACTTCCAGCATTTTAGATGGCGGCTTTCTCCCGAAAGCCGCTACGCCGCCCGAACGGCGCGCAGGGACTGGTGCAGCGCCACTTGCCATCGGCCCTACCAGCGCAGGTTTCAGGTAGGGCTCGCTGTCCCCAGCGAGCCACGTCAACCGGCAATCAAGTTCACCAGTTTTTTCGGCACGACGATGACTTTCTTGATGGTCTTCCCGGCGATGAACTGCTGGACTTTCTCCGATGCCCTGGCAGCGGCTTCGAGCGTGGCGTTGTCGGCGTTGGCGGGGACCTTGATGACGTCGCGCAGCTTGCCATTCACCTGCACTGGGATTTCCATCTCGCTTTCGACCAGCAAAGCCGGATCGAATTTGGGCCACGGCTGATAAGGCAACGAATCGCCAGCGCTGAGTCCTGAGTCCATAGTCGATTTGCCCGCGGATGTTTTGCCCGTGGACTGTGGACTGTGGACTGTGGGCAGTTTTTCCCATAATTCCTCCGCTAGATGTGGCGCAAAGGGTTGAAGTAAAATCAGGAAGTCACGCAAAACCGAAACCGGCTTGGTTTCCCAGGTTATCGCGTCGTTCACAAAGACCATCAATGCCGAAATCGCGGTGTTGAAGCGCAGCCCGTCCAGGTCTTCGGTGACCTTCTTGATACAAGCGTGGAGCGTTTTCAATTGCGCCGGCGTCGCCGCCAAGTCTTTGATTGCCGGATTTAATTTGATTAAATCCAGCAACTTCGTAGCCGCGGATGTCAATCCGCGGACTTCCGCGCTTTCACAAGCGCGGCTACCGGTGCCGGCGGTGGTTTCCGCCTGTTCAAATTCCGTTTCGCTCTTTTCGTCCACGAACAGGCGCCAGACGCGGCCGAGGAAACGATAAACGCCCTCGACGCCTTTGGTGCTCCACGGCTTCACCATTTCCAGTGGACCCATGAACATTTCAAACAAGCGCAGGGCGTCCGTGCCGACTTCCTGCACCGGCACGTCCACGGGAATCACGTTGCCGCGCGACTTCGACATCTTCTGGTTGTCTTCGCCCAGGACCATGCCCTGATTGACGAGTTTGAAGAACGGTTCGGTTGTGGAGACGTAACGGAGGTCAAATAGCACCTTGTGCCAGAACCGGGCGTAAAGCAGGTGCAACACGGCGTGTTCGGTGCCGCCGACGTACAAATCCACGCCGGGGGTAGGGCCGGCTGTCTCAGCCGGCCGCGGCGCGCTGGGGACAGCGCGCCCTACCTTTCCCATCCAATACTGCTCGGCTTCCTTGCTCACAAACGTGGTGGAATTCTTCGCGTCGAGATAACGGAGATAATACCAACACGAGCCGGCCCACTGGGGCATGGTATTGGTTTCGCGCGTCGAGCCGTCGGGCAGGTTCACCCAATCTTTGGCGCGGGCCAGAGGCGGTTCACCGGTGGCGGTCGGCTTGTAATCGGTCAGTTCCGGCGGCAGGACCGGCAACGCGGATTCAGGCAAGGCTTCGTGATAGGACTGGCCGTCCGGGCCCTTTTTCCAGACAATCGGGAACGGCTCGCCCCAGTAACGCTGCCGACTGAACAACAAGTCGCGCAACTTGAAGTTTACCGTTCGTTTACCGAGACCTTTGGCTTCCAGCCAGGCCGTGATTTTCTCTTTGGCTTCGGCAGTCGGAAGGCCGTCGAGTGAAATTTCGGAATTGCTTGAGTTGATTGCCATTCCTGAATCATCAAAAGCCTTCGAAACACAGCTTGCCCCACAAATTACCGAATCCTTGTCCAACGTCCAATCGTGCACGATCAAATTTGGACGCACCCGATTCATTTCGCTTAAAAACTCACGTGCGACTTCAATTTGAGTTGTATTAGGAAGAACAACCTGTGGCTTCGGCAAACCAAACTTGTATGCGAACCAATAATCTCTTTCGTCATGCGCCGGGACGGACATGATGGCGCCGGTGCCATAGCTGGCGAGAACGTAATCGGCAATCCAGATGGGGATATTCTGATTGTTGACAGGATTAATGGCGTACGCGCCGGTAAACACACCGGTCTTTTCTTTGGCCAATTCGGTGCGTTCCAAATCGGATTTTTTGGCAACTCCAATTTTATAATCTCTAACTAATAGCGACTGTTCCGGCGTCGTTATTTGGCTGACAAAAGGATGTTCCGGCGCGAGCACCATATAAGTCGCGCCGAACAACGTATCTGGACGAGTTGTGAATACTTCAATTGGCAGACGTTCTGAAACCGTGTGAAAGATAACACTTGCACCTTCGCTGCGGCCGATCCAGTTACGTTGCATCTCCTTGAGTGAATCACTCCAGTCAATCGTCTCGAGGTCGGTAAGCAGCCTCTCGGCATAGGCGGTGATGCGGAGCATCCATTGGCGCATCGGCTTGCGGACGACAGGGAAGCCGCCGACTTCGCTCTTCCCATCCACAACCTCCTCGTTTGCTAAAACCGTTCCAAGCTGTTCACACCACCAGACCGGCTGCTCGCTCACATAAGCCAGACGCCGGGAATCACGATACTCGCGACGTTTTGATTCATCCCATTTTGCCGGATACACGAGCGTCTCAAT
>JBGPDH010000305.1:0-4288 GCA_041482195.1 Verrucomicrobiia bacterium | reverse complement strand
GTCCTTGCGCTGACACAATCGCTGGCCAAGGAAGTGGCGCGCATCGGCATCACCGTAAACGCCGTCTGCCCCGGTTACGTGGAAACCGGGGCGCTGGCCTATCTGACCGATGAGGAACGCAAAGCGGCGCAGCTGCGCGTTCCCCTGCGACGATTCGGCCGGCCCGAAGAGGTGGCCGCCGCGGTGCGTTTTCTGGCCAGCGCCGAAGCCAGTTATATCACCGGTTCCACGCTCAAGGTTGACGGCGGGATTTTATGAAAGGCAATTCCCATGGCCGCTGAATTGCCACAAGTCCAAGTGCCTGAGCCCGGGAGCGCCGGCATCTTGCCGGCGGGTGGTACTTCTGCAACAATAATCAACACGCCAGCAGGATGCTGGCGCTCCCAGGAGGATACCGGAAAGGAAAAGGTCGTCATTATTGGCGCCGGCATTGCCGGCCTTTCGTGCGGCTGCTATCTGCAAATGAACGGCATCCAGACCGAGATTCTGGAGGCCGGCTTGCTCCCGGGCGGATTGTGCACCGCCTGGCACCGCGGACCGTATGTCTTTGACGGTTGTTTGCGCTGGCTGGTCGGCACCCGGCCGCCTTGCGCCTTCCACCAGGTCTGGCAGGAACTGGGCGCCATCGCCGGCCGGAAGGTTCTTGATCACCACGAAATCCTCCGGGTCGAAGACAGCGACGGCAAATCTCTCTCGGTGCCGTCCGATCTGGACGAACTGGCGCGCGAATTCAAACGCCTCGCTCCGGAAGACGGTGTTCTGATTGACAAGCTGGTGCGGGCGGCGCGCCGCTGTGCCTCCCTGGAACCACCGCTCGAAAACCCGATCGAATTGATGACGCACCGCGAGAAAATGCGGATGGGGATGAAAATCCTGCCGATGCTGCCCGTCATCCTCAGATGGAAAAACGTCCCCATCACCGCTTACCTCGCCCGGTACAAAAACAATCTGCTGCGCGAAGCCTTGAGCGCCGTCGCCAGCAACGAACATATGTCGGCGCTGGTCCTCGTGATGGTGCTCGCGTTCCGGACCCGCAATACCTGCGGGTTCGTCGCCGGCGGTTCGTGGGATTTTGCGATGGCTATTGCCGACCGGTACACCCGCCTCGGCGGCATCCTGCGATACAAGGCCCGGGTGGCTTCTGTCCTGGTGGAGAATAATCGCGCCGTCGGTGTGCGTTGTGAGGATGGAACGGTGGTTCCGGCGGGGACCGTGGTTTCCTGCGCCGACGGGCACACCACGATTTTCAAAATGTTGGAGGGGCGTTTTGTGGACAAAAAAATCCGTTACCTGTACGAAAGCTGCCTGCCGTTCCCGGCCATCATCCAGGTTTCGCTCGGCATCAAAAAAGTTTTTCCGGACGCTCCGCATACCTTGAATCTACCCGCGCCCCAGCCGCTCCGGGTGGACGACCAGACTCGGCACAGCCGGTTGGAAGTGGAGACGTTTGGCTCCGACTCGGCGCTATGCCCGGAAGGTACCACGGTTATCACCGTCCGGATGACGACGAGCTACGAGTTCTGGACCAATTTAAAGAAGAACGATCCCACCCGTTACCGGGCCGAAAAGAAAGCCATTACTCAGGAAATCATTGCCCTCCTGGACAAACGTTTCCCGGGTCTGGCCGAAAACCTGGACCGTTCCGACATTGCAACGCCGGCCACGTTTGTGCGTTACACCGGCAATTGGCAGGGCAGTTACGAAGGCTGGCTGCCGACGCCGCGGATTCTGGGCCGGCGCATCCCTTACACCTTACCGGGGCTGAAAGATTTCTATATGGCCGGCCATTGGGTGGTCGCCGGGGGTGGATTGCCGTCGGCCGCCATTTCCGGCCGCTACGCGGCGCAGTTCATTTGCGCCAGCAAAGGAAAGGTCTTTGCCGCCTCCGAACCGTAGAAAGGTAAATGGTGTGGAGTCGTGATTGCGTCCAACCACTCGTCTTGCCGAAATCAGGTGAAGGCGGAAACACGGACGTAGCGCAGATTTTCCAATCTGCGGGTTGACGGAACTTTCCAGTTCCGTGTTCCCGAAACTGGCGACTGGAAAGTCGCCAGAACCAGCAGGCTGGAAAGCCTGCACTACACCAAAATGCGGGCTTGCCTGTGGCTATGCGACGGCGCAATCTGCGCTTATGGATTCCCGCAGCGTGGAACTGGCTTCACGCAAGTTCGTAACTGGTTTTCATTCGCGGGGTGTCCTGCCGCATCTGAAGCGCGAAGGCGCTGCTTACTTCGTCACCTTCCGCCTCGCCGGCACTTTGCCCAAGGATATCCTGCTCAGATTCAAGACCGAGCGCGAAGCCATCATGGCCCAAGCCAAGGCAGCCAAACGGCCATTGACCTGGCACGAACAGGAGGAATTGTTCCGCTGGTATTCCACGCGCGTGGACCAGTATCTTGATGCTGGAAATGGTGATTGCTGGCTGGCCAGACCGGAAATCGCCGGTCTCGTGGGCAGCGCCATCCAATTCCACGCCGGCCAGCGGTTCGATTTACATGGATGGGTGGTCATGCCGAACCACGTCCATGCCGTGCTGCATCCACGAGCGGATTGGACGTTGAGCCGGATTTTGAAAAGCTGGAAGGGTTTTACCGCCCGCGAGGCCAATCGAATGTTGAAACGCACCGGCTCACCATTCTGGCAGGTGGAATCTTATGACCACCTTGTGCGCGACGATGACGACCTTGCCCGTTGTTGCCATTACACCGCGATGAATCCAGTGAATGCCGGTCTTTGCCAGGAACCGGAAGACTGGCAATGGAGTCACGCGTATCATCCAGCAACGCAACGGACGTAGCGCAGGCTTTCCAGCCTGCGGGTTGACGGAACTTCCCAGTTCCGTGTTCCCGAAACTGGCGACTGGAAAATCGCCAGAACCAGCAGGCTGGAAAGCCTGCACTACAGTTGCATCCCACCACCAAACCGCTTGCTTGTGAGTCCCCGCGATTGCACCTTTGCTCCATGATTATTGGCCTTCCCAGGGAAATCAAAGAGCAGGAATTTCGCGTGGCGCTGACTCCCTCCGGTGTGTACCAGCTCGCCAAACGCGGCCACGAGGTAATCGTCGAACGTGGCGCGGGCACGGGCGCGGGTTTTCCCGACGCCGAATACGAACACGCCGGAGCCCGGCTGGCCGACGCGCATGACGCAGTATTTGCCAAAGCGGACCTGATTGTGAAGGTCAAGGAACCGTTGTCGTCCGAGTTCAGCCTGTTGCGGCCGGGCCAAATTCTGTTCACCTACCTGCATCTCGCAGCCAGCAAACCGCTCACGGAAGCCTTGCTGCGTTCTGGCGTCACCGCGCTTGCGTACGAAACCGTCGAGGTCAACCGGCGCCTGCCTTTGCTCGAACCGATGAGTGAGATTGCGGGCCGCATGTCCGTGCTGGTGGGTGGTTATTTTCTGGCGAAACACTTTGGCGGCAGCGGTGTGTTGTTGGGCGGCGTGCCGGGGGTATTGCCGGGCAAGGTCGTGGTGCTGGGCGGCAGCACTTCCGGCATCAATGCCGCGCGGATGGGCCAGGGTCTCGGCGCGGACGTAACCATTCTGGAAGTGGACCTTGAACGGATGCGGTTTCTCGACATCACGCTGCACACAGCGCACACGTTGTACTCGAACGAAATGCATTTGCACGAACTGTTGCCGGAAGTGGACCTGCTCATCGGGGCGGTGCTCGTGCCCGGCGCCCGCGCGCCCCGGTTGATCACCCGGGAAATGCTCCGCTGCATGCGGCCGGGCAGCGTGTTTGTGGACATTGCAATCGACCAGGGCGGCTGTGCCGAAACCTCGCGCCCGACCACGCATCACGACCCGGTGTTTGTCGAGGAAGGTGTGACGCACTATTGCGTGACGAACATGCCCGGCGCCTTTGCCCGCACCGCCACCCAGGCGCTCACCAACGTGACCTACCGTTACATCGAGGCGCTGGCCGACCACGGACTGGCGGAGGCGTGCCACCTGCATCCGGCGCTCGCCAGCGGCATCAATGTGATGAACGGAAAACTGACTCAACCCGCCGTCGCCGAGGCACACGGAATGAAATGGGAAAAACCGAAGATGAATTGACCGGTACAGCCCGTCATGTAGCGCAGATTTTCCAATCTGCGGGTTTTGGCGACTTTCGAGTCGCCACTTTCGTGCATTCGGAACGCGGGACAAGAATGTCCCACCAACCCGCAGGCAAGAATGCCTGCGCTACAGGAAAGATGGAATCGCTCTACTCAACCATTCCAGAGGGTAACTTCAATTTCTTCTCCGCCTCCGATTTTAGTAGCTTGATCATTTCACT
>JBGPDH010000304.1:0-4289 GCA_041482195.1 Verrucomicrobiia bacterium | reverse complement strand
TCTGGATACGGCAGGCAGCTTCGACGGCGCCTATTCGGGAACAAACTTTTTGACCTTCAGCTATCCCAGTGGTGTTCCGCATGATACCGATACCATGATCCACGTCACTAATATCGCCATCGTGACGATTCCGTACGCGTTGGAGCTGAACCCGGTTTCCGGGCCATGGTCCTACGAATTCTGGATCCAGCCGACGTCGCTTTCCGGCAACTTCCCCACGCCGATTTCGTCCGAAGGCAATGCGAACTTGGGCGCTAATCTGACGGGTTGGAACTTGTACCAGCATGCTGCGAACGTCTGGACCTGGAACATTTACAGCGGTGGTCCCAATGGCAGCTTCACCAGCGAGTTTACCGACAATCCCATCGTGCCGGGTACTTGGTATTACATGGTGCTGACGGACGATGGCACCAACCTGAACTGGTATTCAAATGACAGGCTGGTCCTGACTGAAAGTGTCCAGGGTTTGGGCTTTGTTCAGAACGGCGTCAACGGAGATCCCAGTATACCGGGCAGTGGTCCGACGACCATCGCCATACGGAGTGACGGGGTCTTTGGCGACTGGGATGGTGGAGTGGGTGATCTGGCTGTCTATAACTATGTGCTCAGCCCGCAACAGATCCAAAATCACTTCCTGAATACGACCCACCTGACGGCTGTGAAATCCAGCAACAATGTGGTGATCACTTGGGGGGCAGGGACGCTACAGTCGTCAACGAATGTCAGTGGGCCGTACACCAATGTGAGCGGGACGCCGACGTCGCCTTATACCAACTCCGTCAGCGGGCCATCCCGGTTGTTTTATCGGGCTCAGTTGCAGTAACTTGTGGGCAAAGAAACTGTCTGCCGGGGTGATGGGTGCCCCGGCAGACAGGCGAAGCACGAAGATGATGAAGGTCTACGCCACAAAAAGAAGTCCCGCTGCTCGCGATCCTGTCCACTCAGACATGGCGTTCACGCTCATCGAACTTTTGGTCGTGATTGCGATCATTGCCATTCTGGCGGCCATGCTGCTTCCGGCGCTGAGCGCCGCGAAATCCAAGGCAGTTCGCATTCAGTGTCTGAATAATCTCAGGCAATTGAATCTTTGCGGGATACAATATTGCGGTGATAATCAGGAGACATTCGCAGAAAATGCTCCGACGGCGAATACGTCGTCCAATTCCTGGGTTCGGGGAGATATGAGCGACAGTGGCGGGATTTATGGTCACGTCACCCCGGGCATCCCCGATTCAACCAATGTTCTTTGTGATCAGCAAGGGACCTTCTGGCCTTACAACAAGAGTCTGGCCGTGTATCACTGCCCGGCGGATCTGAGCAAAACTGCAGGCGTTCCCAGGGTGCGGAGTTATTCCATGAATGGTTGGATTGGGTCGACACATGCCTGGGATACGGCCTTTTTCGGAACACCGGGTGCTGTATTTTTTTCCACGTATCTGAAGGATACCACCGTTAAATCTCCCTCCAAAACCTGGTATTTGATCGACGAGCATGAAAAGAGCATTAACGATGGGTTTTTCTGGGTCGACATGACCAGTACACGCCCTTTTGCCGACTTGCCCGCCACCCGGCATGACCGTGCCTATGGGCTCTCGTTTGTTGATGGGCACTCTGATATTTATCCCCTCAAGGATGGACGAACCAAGTGGCCAAAACCGGGAAATATCAACGTACCGCGCAATCCCGATTTTTATAAATTGCAGAGCGTGACAACGGCGCGTAAATAGGAGATGAGAAATCCTGAGCTTTTTGCGGCGCATGCGTTTTAACGCCAAATGTATTTTTCGAAAGCACGGAATGCTTCTTTCAATTGCCGCCGCATTCCTTTTCTCTTTCGACGCTCGCGCTGACCTTTGGAGCACCGGTTATTTTCCGGGGTGGGAGCAGGGCTCCATGCCGGCTTCCAACATTGATTTTACCGCATTGACGCACGTCATCCATTTTTCGGTTATTCCCAACACCGACGGAACCTTAAACACCAATGCCAATGGTATTTCAGTTGCCAATTCCACTGACATAGTTGCGCGGGCGCACGCCGCCGGCAAACCGGTGATCATTTGCGTGGGCGGTGCCGGCAGTGAACCCGATTTTCTCGCCGCGACAACCAATACCACGTTGACCGTGTTCGTCAGCAGTCTGACAAATTTCATGGCCCGCCGTGGTTATGATGGTGTGGACCTTGATTGGGAGCCGCTTACCGCCGCCGACACCGGACAATTTACGAATTTGGTGAATCGCCTGCACTCGGCGTTAAGCGCCTTTCCCCAGCACAAATTGTTGACCGTCGCGGCCGGTGCGTATCCGCCTTACGGTGATCCGCTCACGGCTGAATACAAAATGTACGCCTCGCTTCAAAGTCAATTTGATCAGATCAATGTCATGACCTATGACTTGTCCGGTCCGTATTCGGGCTGGGTGACTTGGTTCAATTCACCGATTTACGATGGTGGCTATCGGTTTCCCAGCAGCGGCGGTCTGGTTCCTTCAGTTGACGGTGCCATTGGCAACTTCATCACCAACGGTGTTTTGCCCGGCAAGCTTGGCATCGGCATCGCCTTTTACGGTGATATTTGGCAGGGTGGCACTGGTACGAGCAGCGGCGGTGTCACACAACCGCGGCAATCCTGGACTACGGCGCCCTTAATGAACCAGTCAGCTTACAACGCAATCATGGTTGGTTATTATCAAAAAAATCTGTACCACTGGGACACGAATGCTCAGGCTGCCTATTTGAGCATTAGCAACGCCAATCCGGCCAACGACATGTTTATTTCCTTCGACAATGAACGCACCTGCCAGTCGAAAGTCAGCTACGCCCGAAATCATGCGCTGGGTGGTGTGATGATCTGGGAGCTTGCCCAGGATCATCAAAGTGGCCAGCCGGATCCTCTCTTGGAGGCTATCAAACAGGCGCTTGCCACGCCCGGCCTGATCACCATCACCAACATCGGGGCGGACATCGTGCTGACCATTGCCAGCCTTCCGCTTGGCTCCTACCGTGTGGAATGGAGTAGCGATCTGACCGGCAATGTGTGGAATACTTTAGTCGTCACAAATGTTTTCGGGCCTGGCGGCGATATTCAAATCGTTGACCCGAACGCCGTCAGCCAGCCGGTGCGGTTCTATCGCATCCGGACGCCCCCTTGATCTATATTTGTGGAATAATCTATCAAGCTGTTTGGAGATAGCTGTTCCACAACCAGATTCCCTATTGGCGGGCAACTTGCTATGGGGGAACGATAAAAATCGTACTTGTTGCACTTTGATGTGGCAGGCCGTCCGCCATGCCGCCGATGAATTTTTTGCTGCCAACGGGCTCTTTTGACAAGGTAGTCAGAGCCGATGAATGCGATGCTTTTGAGGCTGGTGCCAAAGAAAAACCTTCAGTGAAATCTTCAGTAAGAGGGTTAAAACCAGTTAAGCCAAATAGTGAAGGAGTTACTTGAAATTGTTCGGCGAACATTCTAGTTTTTGGTCGAAAAACAGGCATTAGCCGTCCGATTCCGACCCTCGCCTCCAACTCTGATGCTTGGGCATCAATGAGTTGTGAAGAACCAAGTTGCAACTGCCAGCAAAACTGCCAGCAGACGGCGGACTTGGTGAAACTCGGCAACGACTCGCCAATACTCCGCTGAAACTCCGGCAACACTCGCTGACAGGCAATTTGTCCGCGTCAGATTGTGCAATGCTTGCACAACGCGGAGCGGGAAAAGATTTACGCTGCTTCATGAAAAACTATGAAGCAACCATTCCGTCTCTATCGCCGCAATGGTGGGATTTATTACATCCATGACGACAAGACCGGCAAACAGGAAAGTCTCCATACCCGTGAGCGGGCTGAAGCCTCCGCGCTGTTTGCCGCCAAAACCCAATCCCACCGGCAGGCGCATCTAAACCTCCGACTGGCCCGCACCTATCTGGCCGCAACCGATCCGATGGTGTCCAAGCGGACGTGGCAGGCACCAATGGAAGAATTGGCCAAGACCAAGCGTGGAGTGACCAAGGAACGCTGGCAACGCGCCATCAAAGACAAGGCATTTGATTTGATTCGCGACCTGCCGATTCTGGAAACGCAGGCGGAACATTTTTTGAAGGTGCTAAATACCGGCACGGTCTCAACCAATGTTTTTCTGCGACGCGCTCACAACTTTGCGTTGGACATGGGATGGTTGCCGTGGCCGGTGGTGGTAAAACGTCAATGGCCGGCGATTGAATTCAAAGAGAAACGCGCCATCACTTGGAAGGAGCATTGCCAGATTATCGAACGCGAGAACAACCCGGAGCGCAAG
>JBGPDH010000303.1:0-4291 GCA_041482195.1 Verrucomicrobiia bacterium | reverse complement strand
TAATTGAATTCCTTTGCCGGTTTGCCCAGCCAGAGTTGCAACGCCAGGAACGCGCTGGTCATCGTCCCGGGCACGGCGATCTTTTTCTTCGCGATCTCTTCGCGGGAGAATTTTTGTTTTGCCACGAGCATCGGGCCGTAGCCGTCACCCATGCTCGCGCCGCTGGGTAACAGCGCATATTGCCCGCTCACATAAGCGTACGCGTGGAGGCTGATGGCGGTGATGTCCAGTTCGCCGCGCGTGGCGCGTTCGTTCAGCGTCTGAATATCCTGCAAAATATGCTCAAATCGAAAGCCCTGCGTCGGGATCAAATCCTTCGCCAGCGCGTAAAACATGAACGCATCATCGGGATCGGGCGAGTGACCCAGCGTCAACGTCGTTGATTGCATCGGCGGAAGCTAATTCAAACGGCGCGGGTTGTCACGACGAGAAGGCCTGTGGTGGTGGTCACTTTCATTGGTAGGGACGCGTCGCCGACGCGTCCGGACGGCTCGGCGGGCCGTCCCTGCCTTCAAACAGCCCACCATCAGATTTTGTAGTGGTGATATCTGGAAACACAGCGGGGCGGGCACTCGTACAAGCTGCCCGCCCCGCCAACCTATGTCACCACCCGGTTTTTTCAGGTTCCGAACCTGGCCGGTTCCATCCTTCTGATTAATCCCCAGTTCCCGTTTCACGCACCCGCGCACTGTCCGGCCCGGCCGCAATCAAACTTCACCTCCTTCTTCGCAATTTGGTTTGCGGGCAGACCCGACAGGCGCGCGCGTCGTGTTCCTCCACGCTGAACAACCCTTGCCCCACCCATCCAAAGAACTGTTTCCCACCGTCGAACTCCTCTAAGCACTGGGCGTGCCGTCGATATAATTTTTCGGATTTTTGCGAAAACCCTTTGAAATTTGTAAACACGATTCTGCGGCAAGGAAAAATTGCTGTTGGTTTTTTCTCAGCCTGACCAAAAGGCATCGCCATCGCCACGAATTCACGCTTTCATTCAAAGGACATCGCGATTAGCGTTTTGGAAACCGCCGGTGTGGCGAAATGGCAGACGCACAGGACTTAAAATCCTGGGACCGTAAAAAGTCGTGTGAGTTCGAGTCTCACCACCGGCACCATCCTTCGCTCGCGACGAAGCAAGAGCGAAGAGCGCCGCGCCGAAGTGAAACAAAGGCGGGCTATCAAATGCCCCGTCAAGGCGCTGCGAGCTTCGGATGGCAGGCCAGCCTCTAACTCTCAGCACAGCGATGAGCTTTCGGGGCTCGGCAAGCCGGCCTTCGCTGAGTCATTGAAAATGAGAATGAAATCTTGTGTCACCGGTTTTTTTCTTTGTCTGCTGGCGACAACGGCTTCTGCCGCCGATACCAACGATCTGGCCATTATTCCCTGGCCGCAAAGGGTGACCCTGCACGCGGGCGCTTTCAGGCTCACACCCACCACACGCATCTATGTGGATTTTGCCTCGCGCGAAACTGCAAAATTCCTGACGGCGCGTCTGCGTCCCTCCACCGGTTACCCGCTCACCACCCACCTGAAATTCTTTTCCGACAGGGCCGTCCGGAATGGCATTCTGTTAACCACCCGGGATGCCGACCCGCATTTGGGGGCGGAAGGTTACGCGCTGACCGTTACGCCGGATTCGGTCGTGATTCGTGCGCCGGCCCAGGCTGGTTTGTTTTACGGTGTGCAAACCTTGCTCCAATTGTTG
Organism: Verrucomicrobiia bacterium; assembly: GCA_041482195.1. Taxonomy (GTDB): domain Bacteria; phylum Verrucomicrobiota; class Verrucomicrobiia; order Limisphaerales; family UBA11358; genus UBA11358. The sequence goes on along the minus strand of JBGPDH010000303.1, from coordinate 2,589 downwards.
CCGCCGGAAATATTCTCCACCAACCGGGTGCGCAATGTGGACTGGCAGATGCCCGCGATGCAGATCGAAGACTGGCCACGCTTTCAGTGGCGGGGGTTCATGCTGGATACCAGCCGCCATTTTTTTACTCCGGCCGAAATCGAGACCCTGCTCGACGCCATGGCGTTGCAGAAGTTGGACCGGTTTCACTGGCACCTGACCGATGACCAGGGCTGGCGGATTGAAATCAAGAAATACCCGGAACTGACACAGACCGGCGCGTGGCGGTCGGGTGTTGGGTTCGGTCTCGATCCCAAGGCCACGACGGTTTACGGCCCGGATGGACGTTATGGAGGCTATTACACGCCGGCTGATATTCGCGCCGTGGTCAAATACGCGGCGGCGAGGCATATCACAATCGTACCGGAGATTGAAATGCCCGGCCATGCGACGGCGGCACTGGCCGCATATCCCCAATTCAGTTGCACGGGGGGGCCCTTCACCATTCCACTCACCGGCGGGGTTTTTAACGGTATCTATAATCCCGCTGACGAGGCGACCTTCAAATTTTTGGACGATGTGTTGACCGAGGTGTTTCGGCTCTTCCCGGGCAAATACATTCACCTGGGCGGCGATGAAGTACCCAAAGCCACCTGGAAGAACAGTCCGGCCTGTCAGGCGCTGATGAAACGGGAAGGCCTGACGAATGAAGACGAGCTACAGGGCTGGGTCATGCGGCGGATGGAAAAGTTCGCCCTGGCGCACGGGCGCATCCCGATTGGCTGGAGCGAAATCATGGAGGGTGGCGTGGCCCAAAATACCGTGGTGATGGACTGGATTGGCGGCGCGACTGAGGCGGCAAGCAAGGGCCACGATGTGGTCATGACGCCGACCGGGTTTTGCTATTTCGACTATTACCAGTCCACCAATTTCACGACCGAACCACACGCCATGGGAGGCTTTCTGCCCTTGAAACAGGTTTACACCTTCGAACCTGTTCCCGGAACGCTACCTCCGAAAGATACAGACCATGTCCTCGGTGCCCAAGGCAACCTGTGGACGGAATATATCCCGAACCTGCAACATGCAGAGTACATGATTTTCCCGCGCCTGACCGCATTGGCTGAAGTGGACTGGTCGTCCCCATCGACGCGTGATTTCGGGGATTTTTCCCGCCGTTTACAGGTTGAATGCCAAAGATTTGACGAACTTGGCATCAATTACCGCCACAATGAGCCAGTCATTTCGGCGACGAAATCTGACAGAGAATAAAGCACCCCTGCTTTGACCCCTCCGTGTTACCGGCCGTTAGGGGGGAACGGATGGCGTTCCGGACCAGGCTCGCGTTGAACGATAACGTCCAGCAAATAGAGGCCGTCGGTTGGCCGTCCACTTTGCGTACCTTGGCATCCGTTGTGCTCATGTTAGGTAGAGAGATTAAGTAGTAATATGAACACGACTAATCCGTTTCAAATCCCAACCTGGGTCGAAATTAACCGCGAACAGCGCCGCCGGGAACGTTTCAAGAAAACAGTCATTGCCATTATCGTCGTCACCGCACTTTTACTGGTCGGACTCCTGATTGAAGGTTGCAAAAGTGAGCGAGCGGCTCTGTCAACGCCCGCTGAGCCAGTGAACGCCCCTCCGGTCGTGTCGACGACTCTACCGGCCCATCCCGTTTCAACTGCTAATCCGGCGACCGATACCAGCCGTTCCCTGACATTCTATGAGGTGAAATCCGGCGATACCTTGAGCCGGATCGCTAAAGCGCACGGGACAACCGTCAAAGCGATTGAAGCGGCCAACGGCTTGAACGGAGACCGGATTGTGGTTGGAACGAGACTGACCATACCCAAAGCCTGAACCGGTTGTTTCAAATAATCGTTCCCATCGCGGTGGCTGATAATTTTGCGGTGCTTCATTGCGGCATTCCAATAATGCCTGCAGGAAACTTCTTGTCATAACTTCAGTGCGGGAGTATTTCGCCGGAAACCCCGTCCAACTGGGAAACATGCCTTTTTTGGCCGCAATGAAATTATGAAAATTCTGACTCCGATTCTTTTGCTCGCCGGCGCCCTGGCACCGGCTTGGATAAACGCCCAACCGGCGTTGACCATTTACAACCAGAACTTTGCCGTCGTCCGCGATACCGTGCCGCTCGAGCTCAAGTCGGGCGTCAATGAAGTGCGCTACCCCGATGCCACGGCGCAGGTGGAGCCGGACTCGGTGATTCTGCGCGACCCGACCGGCAAACATACACTCCAGATTCTGGAACAGAATTATCGCAACGACCCGGTCACCCAGGAATTGTTGCTGTCGTTGTTCGAAGGCAAGACGATTGATTTTGAGCGGATGCGGATAAAGGACAATACGCAGGTGCCCGAAATCGTTCCGGGCAAAATTGTTCGCAGCGGTTTCGTGCCGGGCGGAAATCCGGAGCAACCCATCATCGAAGTGAACGGCAAACTGCAATTCAGTCTTCCCGGCCAGCCGCTTTTTCCTGATCTAGGGGACGACACGGTGCTCAAACCGACTTTGAACTGGCTGCTCCAAACCGACAAACCGGGCAAATTTGACGCCGAGGTTGGTTACATCACCGGTGGGTTTACC
>JBGPDH010000302.1:0-4301 GCA_041482195.1 Verrucomicrobiia bacterium | reverse complement strand
GGCCCTGGTGGGACGCGACGCGGCCAAAGCCCAGAAGCGGCTCGACAAAATTGCCAAAGACGGCGGCAAGGCGGAGTTTTTTTCCTGTGATACGACCTCCAAAGCCGGCCTGCAAAAGCTGCTGGCGGATGTGCTCGCCAAATTCAAGCGTGTGGATGTCCTGGTCAATGGCGCGGGGGTGAATTCACCGACGCCGTTTTTCGAGATACCGGAAGACGAAATAGATCGCATTCTCACAGTGAATTTGAAGGGTCTGATGCTGGCCTGCCAGGTATTTGGCAAGCATATGGTGGAGCGGGGTTCAGGGAGCATTATCAATGTCGGTTCAGCCTCAGGTTTGAATCCACTTTCCCGCGTGTTCACTTACTCGGCGTCGAAGGCCGCGGTGCATAACATTTCCAAAAATCTGGCCCGTGAATGGGCTACGCAGGGGGTGCGCGTAAACATCCTCGTCCCGGGCTTTTTCCCGGCGGAGCAAAACCGGAAAGTATTGAGTCCCGACCGGGTGGCCACGATCATGGCCAAGACCCCCATGAAACGCTTTGGCGAGGCGCCTGAACTGGTAGGTGCCGCGTTACTGCTGGCAACGGACGCGGGCAGCTTTATCACCGGGGCGGAACTGGTCGTGGACGGCGGTTTTGACGCGATGACGATTTGACTTTGGGAATGGTTAAATGAGTGACTGGTCTGGCGTCCCTCGCGGATTTGACTCAGTTAACTTGTTTAACCCATCACTCATTCCACCAGATCACAAATCAGTAATCGGCTGGTGCCGGGGGACGAGCGCTTTCATGATACCCCAGGCAATCAGATAACTCAGGGCGCAAACGACGAACATGATGAGATACGCGGTTTGCGGGGTTTGGACGAAGGCGTCCCGCAACCGGCCTTGAATCATCTGAATGATCACGCCGCCAATGCCCCCGGCCATGGTGCCAATGCCGGTGATCGAAGCGACGGTCTTCTTGGGAAACATGTCGGAAACGGTCGTAAACAGGTTCGCTGACCAGGCCTGATGCGCCGTGCAGCCGATACAAATCACACCGACGGCCAGTATTAAAGCCCAATGCCCGAAACGGTCTACGTTACCGAAATATTGAGTGGTCAGCACGGCCAGCGGGAACACAGCGATGATCAACATCGAGGTCATGCGCGCCTTATAAACCGGCCAGCCTTTCTTGATGAGCGTCAAGGGAATACTGCCGCCATAAATGCTGCCGATGATGGCGACGCCGTAGACGATGAACGTCGGCAACATGACTCCCCGGTTGGTCATATGAAACTGTCCAATCAAATAGTCCGGGAGCCAGAACAGGTAGAACCACCAGATGCCGTCAGTCATGAATTTGCCAGCGATGAAAGACCAGGCCTGCCGATAACTGAACAGGTGCAGCCAAGGGACTTTACCTTTGTCACCGTTGGCTTCGCGGCTCGCCATTTCGTCGTCAACGTGAATATAATCGTATTCAGCCTTCGACAGGCGCTTTTGTTGTTTGGGGGTGTCGTACAGCCAAAACCAGAAAATCAGCCAGAGAAAACCCGAAGCGCCGGTGAGAATGAAGGCCAGCTTCCATCCGATTTCATTGCCAAAATGAATCAGGCACCAGGGTACGAACAGCGCTGCCACCATGGCGCCGAAGTTGGAGCCACTGTTGAAAATGGCCGTCGCCAGGGCGCGTTCGCGTTTGGGAAACCATTCAGCGACTGTTTTAATGGACGCAGGAAAGTTGCCCGCTTCGCCGACGGCAAAGAAGCTGCGCACCAGAATATGCATTGCCAGTAATCCTCCGACGAACGCGTTGAGAATACCAAAGATCGACCAGGCAATCAGAGACAGGGCCAAACCCAGTTTGGTGCCGATCTTATCAATAACCCATCCCGCCAGGACCGTCATTGACGCGTAGATGCCCGTAAAAAAAGAGGTCAAAAAGGCGAAATCTGTGTTGGTCCAGCCAAATCCCCCCTCGGCTATGGGTGTGCAAAAAAAGCCGTGCAGATAGCTGATGACTTGCCGATCCAGATAATTGAAAGTGGTGGAAAAAAACAGCAGCGAACAAATGACCCAGCGGTAGTTACGAAACCCCGAACTGGGTTGGGTGGGGGAATTCATACGCGGACAAAAATAGTCCGGAAAATGAGGCCGATTCAAGCGTTAAATCGACCTTTACAAGCCGCGGGGGCTTGTGTAAAGCTGCCTTCATTATGTGGAAGAAAATCTTGCCGGTTCTTTCGGGGTTGTTGCTGACGGGTTGTGCCGCGACGTTCACTAATGTTTCGTCGTTGGAACAACCGCGCAATGCCAACAACCTTTATCCCGTGGAAGTCGCCTTCAAATCGCAGCAACAAGCGTTGCGCTGGGACTCCATCCATCCCTACGTAGTCGCGAACGGGCAGCTCTATGATATGCGCCCGACGCCGTCGATGACCAATCGCTGGGAAGGTTTTGTGCCGGTGCCGCCGGGAGGCAATGAGGTTACCTATCGGTACAAGTTTCAGTACCTCTACAACGATTTCGGCAAACCGCCTTCGACCGGCAACGAGCTCTCGCGGGAATATAAGCTGACGATTCTCAATCCCTGACGCCGTTCAGTGTCTGGGCCGAAGAAGGATGGCTTTCTTTTCGGTGCCTTCCACCTCGACACTGTGTGTCTCCACATCCGGGTCGTCTTTGAGCGCCTGATGGACCACACGGCGGTCGAACGCCGACATCGGTTCCAGTTCCACCGTGTCACCCCAGCGCCGGACCTTGTCCGCGGCGCTCTTGGCCTTTTTTACGAGCGCTTCGCGTGCCTGGGTGCGGTAACCGCCCACATCCACCATCACTTTGGGGGTGGTGGCTTCCTGTTGGAAAAGCAGGCGGTTGGTGATGTATTGCAGGTCGGCCAGCGTTTGGCCCTGCCGGCCAATAAGCCGGCCGGCGTCCTCGGTTTTGATTTCCAGCAAGAGGCCTTCCTCCAGTTTGTGCTCCTCGATGGTTGCAGTGAAACCAAGGGTTTCCAGGACTTTTTCCAGCGTTTCTTTCGGTTGCGCAGGCATATCAATGGGCAGATAAAAATCGTCGGTTATTGCTATTTTTTCTTTTTTGGCGGTGGAGTCAATGCCGGAGTTGCCGCCGCCGGGACCGGGGCCCGGTTCATTTTGGTGACCTTGGTTTGCAGCACGCTCATGAGCGTACTCACCGTCATGTACAGCGCCATGCCCGAAGAGTAATTGTAGAGAAAAACCAGAAAAATCAGCGGTAGGTATCGCATGATTTTCGCCTGGGTAGCGTCCATGCCGGGCGAGGGGGGCTGCAGATGCGCCTGCCACACCATGACGCCCACCATCAACAACGGCAATAGATTGAATGGAAAATCCAGACCCGGAATCATCAGAATGGTATCCGGTTTTGACAGGTCGGCGACCCACAGGAAGTGCGCGCCGCGCAGTTCAATCGCACTCCGCAACATGGTAAAGAAGCCGAAGAACACCGGCATCTGGATCAGCATGGGCAGGCACCCGCTCATCGGGCTGACTTTGTGTTTGCGGTAAAGTTCCCATTGCTTCTGGGTGAGCTTCTGCATGTCTTCCTTGTATTTTTCCTGCAACGCCTTCAGCTCCGGCCCCAGCGCCTGCATTTTTTTCATCGACCGCGTGCTCGCCGCGGTCAAGGGCCAGAAGGCTAATCGCAACAGGACGGTGATCAGAACAATGATCCAGCCGTAACTGATTTTGGCAATGAAGCGGGAAAGCACATCGTGCAACCAGTTCATGCACACCAGCAACCCCTTGGCAAAAAAGGTTCCAATGCCCCAAAAAGTGATGTAACCCGAGCCGAAATTCATTGCCAGATCAGCATGATTCTGGAATTGCGCCCCGATGTGTGCCAGCGTCCGGTATACCTTCGGGCCCGCATACAGCACCAGCTGCCGTTCGATCGCCTGATTGGTCCCCAGGGTTTGTGCTGGATAGATCAGAGCGGTCTGCATGCCCTCCGGCAACGGCATGCCCGGCATCCATTCGATGTTGGTGAAGGCCGGCAGAGAGACCGGACGTGCAATAACCTGTGCGGCCGGCGTCTTCGGCATCGCCAGCAACGTAAAAAACTGGTTGTACACCGCTGCCCAAACCACATTGCTCGCGCCCGCGCGGTATTCGGATTTCGGAGTCCGGGGGAAGACAAACAAATACGAGGTGTTGGTGCTGAAATAAGACAGGCCAATTTGTTCCTCGCTGGTGCCGTCAAACCACATTGTCCCGCCATACATGAGGAAGTTGTTGTCGTCCACGTCCATGGGAGATGCCGTGCCGATGACCCATTC
>JBGPDH010000301.1:0-4307 GCA_041482195.1 Verrucomicrobiia bacterium | reverse complement strand
CGCCGGCAAACGCAAAGTCGTGCCACCGGGTCATACTTGGATTGAAACCGCCCGGCGCGTGGGAACCTGTCTGGGGGATTGAGGTTTTGAAGGAGCCGACGTGAGGAGGCTCAGAAGATTTCGGAATGCGGTATGCGGAGTTGAAAAGTGAGACTCGTTACCTCGTCTCCTACGATTTAGAATTTCAAGCTTTCACAATGGTTGCACCTGCGGCCGGTCGGGAACTGAAAATAGTGGCGGCGGATCCGGTTTTGGCCAGGTAATCGGTCGAAATCTTTTTGCTGATAGCCGCAACCGCATCCGCTTTAACCAGCGCGACCGCACAACCGCCAAAACCACCGCCGGTCATGCGGCAGCCATAAACTCCACCTTGAATGGCGATGCGTTCGGCAATCTCCACGACGGCATCCAGTTCGGCGCAACTGACTTCGTAATCGTTGCGCAGCGAACAGTGGCTGGCGTACATGAGCTGGCCGACGGTCGGCCAGTTGGAGGCGCGAACACCCTCGGCGGCGTGGAGCGTACGTTCAATTTCACCGATGACATGCCGGGCCCGGCGATAGACGATGCCGTCCATTTTGCCTTGTGCATCTTCCAATGCGTCGGCGGAGGCGTCGCGCAACGAAGGCACGCCGAGGATTTTCGCGGCAGCTTCACATTGGGCGCGGCGTTTGGCGTACTCGCCGCCGGCCAGTTCGTGTTTAACGTTGGTGTTGACGATGAGCAGCGCAACCGACGGGTCGTTCATCGGTACCAATTCAGTCTGGCGCGAACGGCAATCCAGCAGGAGCAGATAATTCTCGCGACCCATCACAGAGATGAACTGGTCCATGATACCGCAGGGCACCCCGGCAAAGTCATGTTCGGCCTTCTGACAGAGCAGGGCTTTTTCGACGGGATCGAGTTGTTTACCGGTAACGGCTTCGAGCAATGTTGCAGTACAAACTTCCAGTGCGGCGCTGCTGGAAAGGCCGCCGCCGAGCGGCACATTGGACAGGAACGCCACGTCGAGCGCGGGAATCGTCACATCGCGTTGTTGAAATCCGGCCATAACCCCGCGAATATAGTTCGACCATTTCGGCTGGCCTTTGGTCACCGGGCCAGAAACGTCGATCGATGCCGTTTCCTTGAAGTGCGCGTCAAAGAACGAGCACGATGACGACGACGAGGACGAATCCGCGGCCATAACGGTGTAGCGTTCGATGGCCATCGGCAGAACGAAACCGTCGTTGTAATCGGTATGTTCACCAATGACATTGACCCGGCCGGGGGCGGCGGCAAGCCAACGCGGCGGGCGTCCGAACTTCTGGAAAAATTGTAGAGCAACCTGGGCGGCGAGTTCCGGGAGAGTCATGGCGGATTACAACAAGACTGGAGTGTGGAGGATGGAAGATGGCAAGTGCTGCAAATGCGGCGATCCTCGATCTTCTACTTTCCATCCTGGTTATTCTTTTTGCCTCCGCGCACAGCGCCCAGCAGCATCAGCACGCCGAATATGAGCAAAACGATGCCCCAAATGAGATCAATGTTGATGTTAAGCGAGCGGGCTTCCGGACCCTGGACCAGGCCGGTGACCGCCAGCAGGACGCCGATGAGGGTGAACATCAGTCCGATTGGCCAGCGAATATCGAGTCCCATAATTGTATAATTATAATTTACGAGTGATGATTTACGCGGCAGTCACCAGAAAATGAAGTTTAAGATCACACAGGCTATCAACAGCACCGTCCCGGCAACGGCCGGCCGCTGCCAGACCGGCTGGTTGTGATCCACCGTTTTTGGCGTCAGGGAGTAAACCAATCCCTTTAATTGATCGTCGGTCTTGGTGCGCCGGGTTGCCAGCGAGATCACCAGCGTCAAGACAAAGCAAACGGTGAAGGCAAATGAGGCGAGCCAGAAATTCTGGGCCATCTCACTGGGGAATATACAGCTTTTCGGAACCTCCTGGCCAAGGATACTCCAAAGATAAGCGCCTTTCACACCCGGTACATTACCCGTCGCAATCGTCAGCGCGTGGAAGACCGTCGAGCCGGCGATACCAGAAAACAAGCCACAAAATGCGGCAATGCTGGTGGTGCGCGCCCAAAACATGCCCAGCAGGAAGGTGGCAAACACCGGTGCGTTCACGAACCCAAACACCAGTTGGATGATGTCCATCGCATTGTTGTATTGTTTGGCAAAATAGGCGCAGGCGATGCTCGCGGCGATGCCCACGACGGTGATGAATTTACCCATCCAGAAATAATGCGCGTCGCTTTTATTCGGGACGAAAAAAGCCTGGTAGAGGTTATACGTCCAGACCGTGTTGAAAGCCGTCACGTTCCCCGCCATGCCGGACATGAACGAGGCCAGCAGAGCGGTGAGCGCCAGTCCCAGCAGGCCAGCCGGGCAATATTTTTTTACAAGTGAGAAGATGACGCTGTCGTAGTCGTACTCGGCAACGCTGTTGTAAAGGCCCTCTTTGATTTGGTCGTCGGTCAGTTTGTTCGCGGCATTGGCGGCGACGAGCGCAGTAATTTTGTCGGCATTCACCTTTTTGCCAAGCGCATCGCTCACAGCCTTGACGGCGGCGGCCGGATCGGCGGCGTTGGCGTCTTGCACAACGGCTACCGCTTGCGTGTAGGCTGCTGGCGCAATAATGGGCGGCGGGATGCGATAATTTTTGTCCGGCATGGCTGTTAACGCGACGGCAATCATGCCGGGTACGATGACCAATGCGGGAAAGAGCATCTTGGGAATGGCGGCCACAATCGGCGTATTACGCGCGGCGGTCATGTTTTTGGCCGCCATCGCGCGCTGGACGACAAGAAAATTGGTGCACCAGTAACCGAACGAAAGCACAAAGCCGAGGCCAAAGACGACGGCAAATACGTTCACACCCATTGGATTGGCTTCATATCCGCCCAGGAGCGGTTTCCACGCACTCGTCCAGGCGTCCGGCGCGAACGATTTGGTGTTCAAATCCAGCGCCATCGGATTTTGCGCGACGGCATGGAGCTGGCTGGTCATGGCGCTCCAGCCGCCAACGTCCTTCAATCCCAGATAAACCACCGGGGCGAAACCCAGGACAATCATGAAAAATTGCAGCACCTCGGTGTAAATGGCTGACGTCAAACCGCCCTTCAAAACATAGACCAGCACGACGCCGGAACAGACAAACAGGGCAAAGTGATAATTCCAACCCAGAAGCTGGTTCAGCAGCTTGGCCAGCGCGTTCATGGAAATGCCGGAGGCGAAGAGGGTCATGATGGCAAAAGCGAAGGCGTTCAGTCCCATGACCGGCTTATTGAACCGCATTTGCAGATATTCCGGCACCGAACGCGCCTTGGAACCGTAATAAAACGGCATCATGAACACGGCGAGAAAGATCATCGCCGGAATCGCGCCGACCCAATAAAAGTGTGCCGTGGCGATGCCGTATTTGGCGCCGCTGGCGGCCATGCCCACCAATTCCAATGCCCCGAGATTGGCTGAAATAAAAGCCAGACCCGTGACCCAGGTCGGGATCGAACGGCCTGTAATCAGGAAGTCCGACGACGTTTTCATGTAGCGGGTCAACGCAAAGCCGATGCCCAGCACAAAAGCGACGTAGGCGAGCAAAATGGTGTAATCAACCCAGGCAAGGTGAATTGGTTGCATAAGGATTGGCGGCGTATCTATCGGCTTCATGTCACACTGTCAACCCTTATATCGTAGCTTTGTCCAGCCTGTGAACTAAATCTGGACTCGGGGTGATTATATTTGTAGTTTGCTTCCGAAATGTCTCATTCAGACAGCTTAACGAGGTCGATTACCAGCACTGTCTTCGGCAAAACGCCGGACGGCAGGACCGTGGACATTTTTACCCTGCGCAATGCCGGTGGCATGGAAGCGCGCATCGCTACGTATGGCGGCATCCTCGTGTCCCTCACGGCGCCCGATCGCGCCGGCCGGTTTGCCGACGTGGTGCTGGGCTACGACCGCCTCGAAGAGTACCTGAAAAACCCGCCGTACTTTGGTGCGGTGATCGGGCGATACGCCAACCGCATCGGCGGCGCGAAATTTCAGTTGAACGGGAAAACCTATTCGCTCGCCCGGAACGACGGTAACAATTCCCTGCATGGCGGCATCAAGGGATTCGACAAAGTTGTCTGGAACGCCAACGTGGTGAACGCCGCGGGAAGTCCGGCACTGGAACTGGATTATTTGAGCCGGGACGGTGAGGAAGGTTTTCCGGGCAACCTCGCCGTCAGGACGGTTTACCGGCTTTCGGACGAAAACGAACTACGGATCGATTTTACCGCGACCACCGACGCACCGACCCTGTG
>JBGPDH010000300.1:0-4333 GCA_041482195.1 Verrucomicrobiia bacterium | reverse complement strand
TCTTCGTCACCAGGGGCAGCTTCGTTACCTTGCGGCAGGCGGCCACGACTTGTGCCAGCAATTTCAGGTTGGTGCCGAATTGCGCGCCGCCTTTCTTGATGTTCGGGCAGGACACGTTCAGTTCCAGCGCGCCGACGCCGTCCAGCGCGTCGAAACGCTCCGCCACTTCAGCGTATTCCTCCACGGTGGTGCCCCAGATATTGATGATGGTGGGAACCTTCAGCGTTTTAAGGAACGGCCAGTATTTTTTGATGAAACCGTCCACGCCCGGCCCCTGCAAGCCGATGGCATTGATCAGTCCGCTGGCGACTTCAACCGTGCGCGGTGTGGCGTTGCCACGGACGGGGTCGAGCCGGATGCCTTTGACGACCACCGCGCCGAGCTGGTTCAGGTCGAGGAGCTGGGCGTATTCGACGCCATAACCGAACGTGCCGGACGCGACCATCACCGGGTTTTGCAGCTTTAATTTACCGATTTTGACGGAGAGATTCATTTAAATTAATGCCAACACTGTGTCGCGGCTTTCGGCAGAAAGCCGCAAATTTACGACCAAAATGGCGGCGCTCTGCCGAGACGGGCTACGAATTCTCCCACACAATCTTCCTCGCATCAAACACCGGCCCTTCGGTGCAGGTGCGCTGGTATTCCCAGCCACCTTCGCGCTGTTGTGCTCCGGCGCGCCGCAAACCGCCGCCAGTCTTGACCGGAATGACACAGGTCAGACAGACGCCAACGCCGCAGCACATGTGTTCGTCCATCGAAAGTTCCGCCGGCACGTTGAATTCTTCGGCAATTTGGCCAACTGCTTTCAGCATGCCCGTCGGTCCACAGGCAAACAGCTTGAAAGAGCGGAGTGCGGAGGGCGAAGTGCGGAGTGCGGCGAGTAACGGCTGGGTCACCAATCCTTTCTCGCCGTGGCTGCCGTCCTCGGTAGTCACGCGCACGTCCCAGCCCAGCGCCTGAAATTCCTTTTCGCACAGAATATCAATTCGTTTACGGCCACCGACAAAGACAATGCCTTTTTGCGGCGAGTGTTGGGCTAGGAGATACATGGCGGCCATGCCATAACCGCCGGCGACGAGCAGGGGAGCCTCGCCGCCGCGTCGAGGGATCGTAAACCCATGGCCAAGAGGAGCAACCACACTTAATTCCTCGCCGGCGCCCATCCGGGCGAGCGCTTCGGTGCCTTTGCCAACGGTTTTGTAGAGGATGGAAAACGTGTCGCCGGAAACCTGGAAGATGCTAAACGGCCGGCGGAGCAGGGCGTCTTTCATCGGCAAAATACGCACATGAGCGAACTGTCCGGGCTGGATGAGCGGCGCGATTCGGGGGGCGCGCAGGACCAGTCGAAAATAAGAATCGGTATCGCGCTCGTTGGAAACGATCTGAACAGTTTGCTCAAGCATCCGGTGACAGGCTAAAGGTTAATTCTCACCGACGAAAGATTTTTCGAAAATCACCAGCCGTTCCCGGGGCCGTCTTAGTTCAAGTGAAAGTGAAAGAACAGCCAGGGCGCCAGAGTGAGCCAGACCAGAAAAAGCACCCAGACACGGCCGGCGAAGAGATTGTAGTCGCCAAGAACTTTGGCCAGCGATTGTTTCAGGAGTACAAGGCCCATGAAGAACTCAAAGGCGACGGTCAACAACAACCAGATCAGTCCAATGCTAATGGCCTCCTGACCGGAGGCCGGCGGCCAGACATGGACCACGAGCCAGATAAACGTACCAACCAACACCGCGCCAATGAGAGTTGAGAGTTGATGGGCGCGGAGTTCCGGGATGCTTCGGGCAAACACCGCCTGGCGGAGTGCGCCGTTGCCGATGGCAATCCCCAGCATGGGGACCCACGCGAGCAGATAATGAAGCATGGCGATTCCCTCCGGTGGCTTAATTGGGATTTATCTGGATGCAGTACCGGACTTTTCTTTCCAAATCCTCGTTCCACTGGAGCCCTTGAGATTCCCGGCTGGCGCGAATCCTTTTAATGACCTCCTCGATGGTGATATTCGGCTCGGTCTGTTTCAGTTCCTCAATGATCGCCCGAATTTTTTCCTCATTAAGCGGAATGCTCATTGCTTTCCTTTCCCTTGGGCTGCAGTTGCGGGCTTTGCGGCTGTTTCCAGTGTGCGCAGGAGGAGACGAAAGTACGAATCGGTATCGCGCTCGTTAAAGACAATTTGAACGGTTCTCTCAAGCATTGGCGGCCGATAGCATGGTCGGCAACGGCGAGCCTGTCAATGTTGGCTATTTTGAGACAGGGACGGCCCGCCCAGTCGTCCAGATGCGCAGCGCGACTACCTGCCATCACCGGGGTTCCAAGATGACCCTGCGATGGATGGCCAGGGCGAGAATCACGCCAAGCGGCGTTCCGACGGTGTTCGTCAACAAATCGGTGGTAGAGGAGATGTGGTGGGCAGCCAGGACTGAATGATTTCAATGATCAGGCTGACCGTTGCCCCGGATAGAATTACCAGCAACCCGTTGGCAATCCGCTGACGCGGTTCCAGCCGCCTGCGGTGAAGAAAAAAGCAGAATCCGAACGGCACGAACCCAAGGATTATGACAGCAATGTCTAAATCATCCGGTCGGTGGTAGGAAAGGTCCTGCCAGGGCGCGATCAAAAAGTCCTGCTGAATCGGCTTGAAAACGGCGGGAATAATCACGTCGTGATGGTTGCCGGAGGAATCCTGTACCCAGCGTCCGGCGTCTTCGTTGAAAAGATAGAGCGCCATGAGGCCGCGTGTCCTCGCAAGCTGTCCACCATGACCTTGTGTCCAGAGTGCGTAATGTCGGGTGATTTCCGTCGTATCCAGTACCCGGTTGTAGAGGGCCATACCCAGCAACCGTCCGTTCCACGAGTCTTTGCCGGAAATATTGTTACCGAGGATGAGTTGTCCGTCCAACGCGTCGGCGTTCAAGGCGAATTTTGGGAAACGTGCGGCCACCGATCCGTCCAGATAAAAGTCGGTTCCTGTAGCATCGCTTCAGACCGTAAAGAACCGGGTCTTGCCCGCGGACAAGGTATTATCGAGGCCTGCCTCGGGAATCTTACCGGCTGGTTGTCGAGGCTGGGTCGTTCCCCGGAGTAAAAAATCCCGTTTCCACTGGCCGAGAGTAAAATCCAGTGGCAACTGGCGGTTATGGATGGTCAGGATGTGGAAGACGTTGTTGGCCGGTTCAGGCTGTGGCTCGAGCCACAGTTCCACGGTAAAAACTGCTGTCATTTGGGCGTTGCCGCCCGGTTCCGGAGGTGCCGACAATGACGTGGGGTCGTAGGCCAATCCATAAGGCGCAAACTGCAGGCCGGAGCGGTCCGGCAACCAGTCGACCCGGTTCAGAGGCCAAAAGTCGAACGGCCACAAGCCCAACAAAAAATAACCCGCTACCAGCACAAAGCTTAACCAGCCAAACCCTCTGGCATGAGCTAAATCTTTCACCGATTGCCTTGAATTTTTCTCAGTAGATCGAAATGCATCGGGTGCCGTTCCCCGGTTTGTAGATTAGTCCGGGGGCGGCTGCGAAGAGGACTCCGTTACAGCGGAACGACGGCTGGAATTCCATTCCTGGGTCAACCGATAACCGACTGCCAGCAGCGTTGGGCCGAGAAAGACGCCGATGAACCCGAAGGCGAGCGCGCCACCGATTACGCCAAAGAAAATAAGGATAAACGGCATGTCACTGCCCTGGCTGATGAGCCATGGCTTGACGAAGTTATCGAGGCTGGAAACCCCCACGCCCCAGACGAGCATGAAGATGCCCCAACCGTTCGCCCCTTGATGAAACAACCAGAGCGCCGCGGGAATCCAGACCAACCCGGTCCCCAGGATCGGCAGAATGGAAGCAAAAAAGGCGAGCAACGCCAGTAGCGCGGCCCCGGGCACACCGGCAATGAGCAGGCCCACGCCCGTCGCCACTGCCTGTATCAGCGAGGTGCCGAGGATACCATACACCACGCCGCGGACGGTCTGTCCGGCCACGGTCAACAGATGTCTGCCCTGTTCCCCGCTGATGCGTTCAACTGCCGTGGTCAATTGACCGGCGGCGGCGACGCCGTCGCGGAACAGGAAGAACGCGATAAAAATGCTTAAGGCCAGTTGCATGAGGCCGCTCCCGAGGGCCAGGCTGGCGCGGAGCAACCAGGTGCTAATCGGTTTGATGAACTGCTGTGCTTGTGTCCACAGCGTGGTGGTGTCCTCCGTCAGTCCCTGCCAGTAAGCGGTTGCTTTGGCTCCGACGAGCGGCACTTTGGCCAGCCACAGCGGCGGGGCGGGCGGGCCGTTTTGCGCCCAGGTTTTGGCGGCACCGGTCAGTTGATTGATGTTATCGGCCAAAGT
>JBGPDH010000299.1:0-4365 GCA_041482195.1 Verrucomicrobiia bacterium | reverse complement strand
CGATTGAGTTCGCGCACCACTCCCTTGGCCGCAAACACGCGGGCATCGGTTTCAGCGGCAGCCGATGCCCCCGACGATTTTGCGTTGGGCAGAACCAACAGACTCAGACCGAGTACGCCAATGAACAATCCGCATGAACACATAGTTTTCAACGCACCACTCCTGTATCCGGGTTTATGGTGCGCGAAATAGCGGATTTGCGCCGGCAGCGCAAGCTAATCACGGATTCGGCAACCGGCCGACACGATAAAATGCCGGGTTACCCGACGCGGTCTGGTCATCGTACGGTTCCGGACTGGTTCCCGCCACGTTGGTGCGAAGGGTGGTCCAACTGCCCGAACTCAAACTCGATGCCCTTTGAATGATATAACTTAACCCGGGGTTGGCGGTGTATTTAAACCGGAAATCCCCGGGTGGAAAGAACTGGGGCGCGCTCAAAACGATCGCGACCGGCGTGACGACGTGAACGGTGATGGCATTGGTAGCCGTCAGCCCGGTGGTGTCGGAAGCCACGGCGGAAAAGGCGTAATCCGCAGCCGCCAGACTATTCACCGGTACCGAATAGGGGGCCGTGGTAACATTACCCAGTGATGCTGCTCCCTGGAAAAATTGAACGTTGGTGATTCCACTCGAACCGGACGCGTTTGCCGCCAGCGTGAAGGAGGCCGGCGCGGACAAGGTAGCCCCGTTCGGTGGATTCGTAATCGTAACCGACGGCGGCAGAATGACCGAGGCGACATTGACCAATCCGGTCATGAAGAAAGGAGTACCAAAATGAACCCTGCAGAAAAACGGATAGCTGCCGGGAGCATTCAGTGTATTGGTAAAGGAGAAGCCCGCATTTTGCGGTGTTATCCCCGAATCCCAGAACCCGTCTGGCGTTCCGGCACTGCCGCTGGTCGTGGTATGGAAACTACCCGCCCAGTTCCAGATGATCGTGTCGCCGGCGTTGATGTTGACAATGTTGGGATTGAAGGTGTCCGTGAGATTGAACCCCACTGTCACAGTGGTAGTCGCGGCAAAACCGGCGAGCGCGTGGGTGAAAACCGCCCCGCCAATCATCAAGGCCGTCCATCGAGAAAAACCTCTTATCATTTTCATATTCTCCTTTTTGTTTTGTTTATGATCTGCCAATCGGCTGAATCCAACTTCGGGCAACCCACTGAATCACCGGCATCCGCTTGCTCCCGATTGGTTTAACAATGGTCCGACGGTCAAACGCAATTTCCCGGTCGCTCGCGTGAGCCCCGGAATTCACGGAACGACTCTTCAAAGAATAAGCGGTCGCCGCGGTTTTATGTCCCGATTTTGGATTCGGTCTTTTAAAATTCGCGTTTGCACCAAGGGACACCATTGTTACCGTGAGAGGAACGGTTGAACGATTTGTTCCCTTGGACTAAATTGCCGCGTTCCGTTCTCAGACACAGACCCTTTGTGAATTCTGATCATCGGACCGGTAAAACAGCATAAATCAGCCGATTTGTGGGAACAATTGGCACATGAACGGCTCTTAAATTTGATGGCGCGATATGGCTAAGGGATTGGACTTTGAAAACTTGGTAAGTTGTCATTACCAGTCGCTGTACCAATTTGCCTTCAGTCTGACGCGCGATGAGGCGGACGCCTGCGACCTGACGCAACAGACATTTTGTATCTGGGCAGCCAAAGGTCACCAGTTGCGCGATGAATCGAAAGTGAAAACCTGGTTGTTTACCACCCTCCACCGCGAGTTCCTTGGAACGCGACGGAAACAAACCCGTTTTCCCCACGTCGAACTGGACCAGGCGGCGGCCGAACTGCCCACCGTGCCGGCCATCTCCCTCAACCAACTGGACGTCGGCCAGGTGCTCACCGCCCTCGCACGTCTGGACGAAATTTACCGGGCGCCGGTGGCGCTGTTTTACCTCCAGGACCATTCCTATCTGGAAATTGCCGAAATTCTTGCGGTGCCCATCGGTACCGTCAAATCGCGCCTGGCGCGCGGCCTGGACCGGTTGCACGAGTTTTTAACCGGGAAAACCGCCACCGGCGCCCCTTCCCGACCCAAGGACTCATGAATCGCGACGACGCCAAAAACATTCTGTTGCTCTACCGGCCAAACACGGTGGACACCGTGGATCCACAAGTCTCCGAGGCGTTGTCGCTCGTGAAACAGGACGCGGAATTGGCCGACTGGTTTAATGAACTGGGTACCCGGCAGGAGATTTTGCGTTCGAAGTTCCGGCAAATCCAGGCACCGGCCGGGTTGAAGGAACAAATCATTTCCGAACAGGCCGCCCGGGAACGAATTGTGATTTTAAGGCGGAATACCCTGTTCACCGCCTTGGCTGCAGCCCTGGTGGCCCTGCTCACTCTGACCGTATTCCGGTCTCAACCGCCCGGAAGCGACAACACCCTGGCGTTTTACCGGAATCAGATGGTGGAAGTTGCGTTACGCGGTTATGCCATGGACCTGGCCACGGATAATCCCGCGCAAATCCGTGATTATCTGAAACAAAACCTAGCCCCGGCGGATTATGCGCTGCCGGCACCCCTGGAAAAAGTTGCCACGACCGGTTGCGCCATTACCGGCTGGCAGGGCGCAAAGGTTTCCATGATTTGTTTTCGTACCGGCAAACCACTTGCGCCGGGAGAACAGGCCGACCTCTGGCTGTTTGTGATTGACCGTTCTTTGGTTAAAAATGCCCCGCCGGCCGGTCCCGCACGACTGGCCAAAGTCAACCAGCTCATCACCGCCACCTGGACTCAAGGTGACAAGCTTTATTTGCTGGGAACGGCGGGCGATGAACAAACGATCCGGCGGCTTTTGTAAGAATGCGGACCCCAGGCGCCGTTAATCACTCTCAACACTCATATGGCCGATCACCCATTGAAAATCGGACCATTCCTTGTAGGAAAGTGAAATGGGCAGGCTGGCCGCGGCCGGCCATGGCGGTCGGATGGTGCTGGGCACCATCCAGGTATGCATTGCGCTGTGACCGTCGGCGAAGGAAAACGCCGCGGCGCCGTTGTGATACGACGCGGGCAGATCACGCCACTGCCAGGAGTAGGCTCGATTAATAAAATACCCGTCGTTAATGCTGTCGGGATGCTCGTCCAAAAAGACAAATATTTCCGTCGGGTGGGGAATTTGCGTCAGCTTGAAAAATTGCACGTAATCGGGATTGTTCACGTTGGTGCCCCCGGCTGTAAATTCCCCAACATCGCCCATCATGGCGTTCATGGAATAACTGCGGATGCGCGCCGTCCAGCCGGCAGCGCTTTGACTGCTGCTCAGCGCATGGTCGGAAGGACACCGGTAAATGGCGGTCTGGCGCTGGGCGTAAATCCCGAGGGCTGCCTGGGTGATGGTGGCCTGGTTGGTATTGTCCGGATGCGTGTCCCAAGTCATCACATTGTTCACCCAGTTGAGGTTGTTGCGCGCTGACCACTCTTTCATGACCAGATTATCAGGTAACCGGCCATCGTGGTCGTCGGTATAAAGCTGCCACGCCAGTGTGAGTTGATGGGTGTTGTTGAGGCAAATCAGACCCTGCGCCCGTCCACGCGCCGCCGCCAGGGTCGGCAGCAAAATCGCCGCCAGGATGGCAATGATGGCGATTACCACCAGCAATTCAATCAGCGTGAAACCGATTGCAGACGGTAGTGGCGATTTCCGCAAACCGGGACGGACATTCATGGCGTAAAATCGCTGGATCGTTTATTAACGAATGTTCTACTCTCTTTTGCCAGCCCTGTCAAAGCGCTTTCTGCCAATTCCACGATTGCTCCGTCGCCCCACTTTCCGCAAAATCCCCGTTCTATGGCGAGCAGCCGTCGGCAATATCCATTTCATCTGATCGAACCCAAATGGCAGCAAATCTGGGACATACAACAAACTTTCCGCGCTTTTAACCCCGGCGAGGATATTCCCAAAAACCACCCCTTTGCCAAACGGCATGGGGCCGATTCCATGGTGGCCAGCCGCAAGGCTCCGCCAAAATTTTACATTCTCGACATGTTTCCGTATCCAAGTGGCACCGGACTGCACGTCGGGCATCCGGAAGGTTATACCGCCACGGACATCCTCGCCCGCTACAAACGCGCGCTCGGATTCAATGTGCTGCATCCGATGGGCTGGGACGCCTTCGGACTGCCCGCAGAACAATACGCCGTCAAAACCGGCCAGCATCCGCGCAAGACGACCGACGAAAACATTGCTACCTTCAAGCGCCAGATTCAGTCGCTTGGTTTCAGCTACGACTGGTCGCGCGAACTCGCCACCACCGACCCCGATTATTTCAAGTGGACCCAGTGGATTTTCCTGAAGCTCTATAATTCGTGGTTCAATCCGGAAACGAACAAAGCTGAGTCGATTGAGACGCT
>JBGPDH010000298.1:0-4413 GCA_041482195.1 Verrucomicrobiia bacterium | reverse complement strand
TCAATCGCAACGCAAAACTTTGGGAAGTCCCGGCGCAGGAATTTTCCGATGTGATTGACGTGAATATCAAAGGCGTCACGAACGTCATCCGCCACTTTGTCCCCGCCATGATCAGGCGCCGCAGCGGTGTTATTGTCAATTTCAGCTCCGGCTGGGGTCGTTCGACGGACGCCGAAGTCGCGCCATATTGCGCGACCAAATGGGCAATTGAAGGGTTGACCCAGGCGCTCGCGCAGGAATTGCCGTCGGGCATGGCCGCCGTGGCACTCAACCCGGGTATCATTGCCACCGATATGCTCCGCAGCTGCTTTGGCGGTTCGGTCTCCAGTTATCCCAAGCCGGAAATATGGGCCAGGAATACCGTCCCATTCCTCTTGAATATCGATTCAGCCGACAACGGCAAACCCGTGACGGCACCACTTTGACAGCGAAATGATTATTTCCCCGCCACCTCGGCTTGACCGCGGTTGCCTGCGCCTCTAGTTTGAATCGATGTCGAAAAAGCCGCAAAAGAAAAAGCGCAAAGCCGTGATCCTTGGCCTGGGATTGGATTCCGATGGTCATAAACGCATTACCACCGGGGACAATTTCGCGCTGGTCGGTGGCACGGAGGAAACCCATGAGCGGATGACCGAGAAGGCCATCAAGATAAATGAAAAACTGAAGGCGCGCGGCAAACAGCTCGAGGACGTCAGTCGCGAGGAGTTCGACGACATAGCGAGCGAAGTCGGGTTGAAACGGCACAAACCGCGCGCATGATTTACAATATCGGATATACGATTTACGAAGTTTGTTCGCAACTTGAACCGGCACGTCAATCGGCTATTGTAAATCGAAATCGAGGGCGGACTAACGCCCGTTACAGCAATAGCTTGAGTTCTTTAAGCGCTTCTCTGGATATCTCCGGCGTTTCGTGCAAAATGGAGTGCCACCCGCGCGCCGCTCCACCCGCCACGTTTTCGGGCCGGTCATCCAGATAGATGATTTCTGCGCCCCGCCGCCCGGCAAGTCCTTCCAGGGCTTCGTAAATCTTTGCGGCCGGTTTCATGGCGCCCACCTCGTGGGAATATATGTAACCGTCGAAATTCCGGAAGAACGGGAAATTCCGGCGGATGTGTTCGACCGCCAGATCATTCGTATTGGAGAAAATATAGGTCGGAATGTTTCGCTGTCGCAATCCCGCGTGCAACGCGATCATCATCGGAATTTCCGTGAAAATGTCGGCGAAAAAATCGCCGAATTCCTGGATGGTGCCCTGAAACCCGGTGGCCTGCTGCGCTTGTTCGAAAAATTCCTGCCGGGTGAGCCGGCCGGATTCATAGTCCACCAGCAGCGGGGAGCGGAAAAAAAACTGTTCAACTTCCGCCGCCGGCAGGCGGCTGCGGCCGGCGATGCGCGAGACGGCAATTGAATAATCGAAATCTACCAAAACCTTGCCAAGGTCGAAGACCACGACGGGAGAATGATGACTGGCGCTGGAATTCGGCATTTGTAATTAGTGATTCGTAATTCAAATCATTTCCCGACGGCCTTCTAATGCGCGGCTCAAGGTCAATTCATCGGCAAATTCCAACCCGCTGCCGGCAGGCAACCCGTACGCAATGCGCGAGATTTTGAGTCCCTTGCGGGCCAGCCGTTTTGCCAGGTAATAGCTGGTGGCATCGCCTTCCACGTCTGTACTAAGCGCGATAATGATTTCCTTGATGTTTTCCTCTCCAATCCGGTTTTCCAATCCGGCAATGCGCAAATCTTCCGGTTCGACGCCGTCGAGGGGTGAGATCTTTCCGCCCAGCACATGAAACTTGCCGCGGTAAGTGCGGGATCTCTCGACACTCAGTATGTCCACCGCGCGTTCCACCACGCACACCAGCGATGCATCCCGGCGCGTATCCGTGCAGATGGGGCAGGGGGATTGTTCAGTCAGTGCGCCACAGATGTCACAGAACCTGATTTTTTCGCGGGCCAGCAAAATGGCTTCCGCCAGTTGCTTCACCACCGCGGAATCCGTCTGAACCAGGTGTAAGGCGATCCGCTCCGCCGAACGGGGTCCGATACCGGGCAGTTTACCCAGCGCGGCAATCAAGGCGGTGATGGAATCGGGAAGTAGCAATTCTCGTCCTCGTGCTCATCCTCGTTCTCGTCCTCGATTTCCCCAGTTCGATCAGGAGGACGAGGACGACAACGAGGACGATCAATTTTAACCAAATCCGGGCAGATTTAAACCAGAGGTAATCTTGCCCATCTCGGCATTGGCGATCTCCTTGGCCTGGCTGAGCGCCTGGTTCGCGGCGGTCAAAATCATGTCTTCGAGCAATTGCGCGTCGGAGGGATTGAGCGCCTGCGGATCGATCTTAATCGAAGCGAGCGTGCCGTCACATTTTGCCACCACCTTGACCGCGCCTCCGCCGCTGGTTGCCTCGACCGTGCGCGCGGCGAGTTGTGACTGGACCTGTTCCATCTGCTGCTGCATGCGCGCAGCCTGTTTTACAAGTTTACCAATACTGGACATAAAGACTTTTCTCGGTTCTTGGTTCTCGGGTCTGGGTTTTGGGTTCCGGGGACGTCAGGCGCGGACTTCAACGATCTGGCCTTTGAAAATTTCCAGCGCCTTTTGAATTAATGGATCTTTTTTGAAATCGCCTTTGTTAAAAGGAACCGCCGCTGATTTCTCTTTTGAAACCGGCGAGGCGGGCGCGGCGGATTTCGCGGACGCCACCGGGACGGCTGCCGTGGCAACAGTTGTTTGTGGCGCGCGACCGGCGGGCGCCTCGACCTTGATGAATTTGATCTGTGCGTTGGCACGCCCGAGCTCCATCAGTTTGGTCTGGAGCAGGGTATGATTGCGTGCATTGTCCACCAGCCCGAGGTGGTCCTCAAATTCCGGATCAAACCCGATGGTGAGAATGTTTTTCTCGAAGGAAACCGGATTGGCATCCACCAGGTAGCTGCGGGTGAATGGGCTGGCGCGACCCACCGCCTCAAGCAGCCTGCTCCAAAGTTCTGACAGATCGGGAGAAGCGTGCGTCACCTCGGCATGTGCCTTTGGAGCGCCGACCACATCGTCGGCATGTCCCTGTTGGTTCTTTGTTTCCTGAGTTTCGGGCCGGGCCGGTGCCCGGCGTTCCGCAACCGGTGCGGTTTCGGCCTGCTTTGGCGTCGGCACTCCACCGGCTCCGCTCTGGCCGCGTAATGCGGTCAACTGTCTCAATACGGAATCCAGGCTCACCGCGCTGCGGGCTTCAATGGCCTTGAGCAGGGCGACTTCCAGCAGGATCTTCCTGGATGCGGCGTCCCGCAGGCGCAGTTCCGTATCCGTCAAGACCTCCAGAATTCGTATCAGCGACTCCGTGCTGGCCATCGACGATTGGTCTTTCAAGGCCGCGATCTCGGTCTCGGAAACTTCCAGGAGATTGGTTTCACCGCGTGAGACCAGGAACAGAAGCAGATTGCGAAAATGGTTCAACAGGTCGGCCAGCAGGCGCCCGAGATCCTTGCCGTTTTGCGCGAGCTCATTCAACTGGCCGAGGGCAGTTTTGATTTCACCGGCCAGCACGGCCTGGCTCAGACCGAGAATCTGATCCTGTGCCGCAAGACCAAATACGGACAACACGTCGGCTTCTTCGATTTTGTCACCGCAGAAACTGATCAGCTGGTCGAGGGTGGATTCCGCGTCGCGCATCCCGCCATCGGCGCCGCGGGCAATGGCGTAGAGTGCGGGTTCGTTGATCTTCACCTTCTCCTGTTTGGCGATCCGGGCGAGTTCTTTGACGATGAGCGCCGCGGGAATGCGGCGCAAATCGAAGCGCTGGCAGCGCGAAAGAATGGTCAGCAGAACCTTCTCCGGATCCGTCGTCGCGAACATGAATTTCACGTGCGCGGGCGGCTCTTCGAGCGTCTTAAGCAGCGCGTTGAATGCCGCCGTCGAGAGCATGTGCACTTCGTCAATGATGTAGATTTTGAAAGGGGAATTGGCCGGCGCGTATCTGCACGTCTCCCGCAGCTCGCGCACCTGCTCGACACCATTGTTGCTGGCGCCGTCGATTTCCAGCACGTCGAGCGAACGACCTTCGGCGATCTCGATACAACGCGGGTCCTTGTCACTAAAGTTGACTTTCGGTCCGCCCTCGCAGTTCAGGCATTTGGCAAAGATGCGTGCGATGGTGGTTTTGCCCGTGCCCCGCGGTCCGCAGAACAGATAGGCATGCGCGATGCGCTTCTGGTCGATGGCATTGACCAGCGTTCGGGTGACGTGTTCCTGCCCGACCACATCGGCGAAGTGCTGCGGGCGGTACTTTCGGGCTATGACCTGGTAACTCATGTGAAGGAAGAATGCGGAATGTAGAATGCAGAAACGAGAATTAATTGAGCGCAACGAAGTTGCTGTGTTTCTTCATTCATCATTCTGCCTTCATC
>JBGPDH010000297.1:0-4417 GCA_041482195.1 Verrucomicrobiia bacterium | reverse complement strand
TCGGTTCAAGAAAGGGATTTCGAGCTGTCCAGCCCGCTGACGCGTTTGGTAAGGCGAAGGATGTTTTCGCCGTCCACGCGAGTGTAGTGCATCTCGTCGATGTTACGCCGGACCAATTGAATGCCCCAGCCCCCGGGCGCATCGTCCTCTTTAGGTTGTTCGCGTTCCGCCGCTTTCGTCGGGTCGAACGCCGGACCGTGATCACGCAATTCAACGAGGAAGGTGTCATTGGTTTGCTCAAGGGTGACCTGAAATTTCTGCCCGGCGTCGCGTTTCAATCCGTGGTTGACAATGTTGCTGCCGCACTCTTCCAGTGCCAGCATCAGGCCAAAAACGATCTTTTCCGGGACGCCATTCGCCCGAGCGAATTGCTCCAACGCTTCCACGGCGCGCATCACTTCCTCGGGCGTGGCCTGTAACTCGAGGGTCAAGCCGGCCCCCTTTTCGCCGGTTGAACCTTCAAGGTCAGAATGGCGATGTCATCTGACTGCGGTGCGCCGGCGACATGGGCGCGGACCTTCCCGAGCAGGCCGGTGGTAATGGCCGGCGCGGATTGGCCGGCGAACCCGCCCGCGTCGGCGAGCAGCCGGTCGTTGCCGTAGAGGTCCTCCTGTGGATTAAATGCCTCGCTCACGCCGTCAGTATACAACATCAGCGCGTCACCCGGTCGCAGCGTCAGTTCGGAGCGCTGAAACTCAAGGCCGGGCTCGAAACCAAGGGCGGTGCCGAGATTCGGGACCGCCCAGCGCGGCGGTTCACCGGCGGGGAACAACACCGGACGGCAGTGACCACCATTGGCCAGAGCCAGTCGGCCCGTGTTCGGCTCGAACACGGCGCAAAGAAACGTCACGAACATGCCGGACGGGTTCTCCGCGGCGAGTTCGTCGTTCAACCGCGCGAGGATGCGCTCGGGTTCGGCAATTTCCCGCGCCAGCAATTGGGCGAGGCTGATGGCCCGCACCATGAACATCGAGGCCGGGATGCCCTTGCCCGAAACGTCGCCCAGAAAAACGACCAGCCGGTCCGGCCCCGCCGCGCAGACGCCATAAAGATCACCGCCCACTTCCTTGGCGGGTTCGAGAACGGCGCCGAACTCAAGACCGTACGCCTTTTCCACGCCAGTGAAATCATGGGGCAACATACCCATCTGGATTTCGCGCGCGATGCGCAGTTCGCTGGCGATCTGTTCCTTTACCGCGTCGCTGTAGGCCTTGGCTTTGAGGAGCGAACGCACCCGCGCTTTCACCTCCAGCATCTCAAACGGTTTGGTGAGATAATCATTTCCGCCCACTTCAAACCCGCGCGTCTTGTTCTGCACTTCCTCCAGCGAAGAAAGAAACATAATGGGCACGTCGGCGGTCTCCGGCATCTGGCGCAGCCGGCGGCACACTTCATAACCGTCCATCCCGGGCATGACGATGTCGAGCAACACCAGGTCCGGGGGCGTCCGCACGGCGATTTGGAGCGCCATCTCGCCATTGAGCGCGAGGCTGAGCTTGTGGTCCGTCTTGAGGCCTTCGACGAGGATGTCGAGATTGGCCTTGGCGTCATCCACCAGCAGCACGCGGCAATCAGAGAGATTTTTCATTGGTCAGGAAAGGCTTTGAACAGGAGATAACAGAGGAAACAGAGAGGCCTGTACAACAGTGTCTCTATCAAATTTGAGTGCTCCTGTCGAGTCGTTGGTTTCATTTTACTTGTTCGCACCCGGCAGGATCAACCGGCAGATGCCATCAGTAACCTTCGCTTCGTGGAAATTGACAAGCAATCCTACAGGAACATTGAGCAGCTTCATGTAACTCAAGAGTTGCGCTTTGTGAATCGGCAGAATCTTCTCTACCGCCTTGGCTTCGACCAAGACGCAACCCCCGATTAAAATATCGAAACGGAGCGGCTCCTCGCGGGTAAAACCTTTGTATTTCACCAGGACAACTTTCTGGCTGACGCAGCTCAAGCCGCGCAATTCGAGTTCCTTCGTAAGACACCATTCATAAATGGATTCAATCAATCCCGGCCCCTTGTCACGATGCACTTCGATGGCCGCGGCAATGATGGTTTCAGTCAAACCGGATGCTTTGGAATATAACGGGTGCATGATTGTTTACAGGAGCAAACAGAGGGAACAGAGCACTTGGTTTTCATGACCCTCTGTTTCCTCCGTTACCTCCTGTTCCAGTCTGGTTCTCATGTGGTTGGAAAAGCTTTCAGCGCCTGGTCCAGTTGCGCCTGGGCGTCGGCGAAGGCGTAACCCTGTACGCTTTTTTCAAATTGCGACCAGGCATCGCCGGCAAACAACGGGCGCAAAGCCGGCTGATTGGCTTCGATGAAATCCGCCGCGCCCGGATCGAATTCCGAGAGCAGCTTGCTCAACTGCATCGCCGCCTCGCGGGACTGGGCCGGATTCGCCGCTGCCGGTGCCGCTGTTGGCGCCGGAGTTTCTGATGCCATCGAACCCAAGGCGGCCTTCAATTGTTCAACCAACGGGTCCAGTGCAGCGGTGACCTGGTGTTTCGCAGCTTCAATTTCGTCCGTCTTCGCCTTATTGCGAATAAGTTTTTCCAGGGCGCCGGCGGCGGTTTGGACGGGTTTGGCGCCGAGGTTGCCAGCCACACCTTTGAGCGTGTGCGCGAGGCGTTCGGCCAGCATGATATCGCCCTTGGACAGTGCATCAGAAATTTGTGTGATAGCCGGCCCCTGCTGCTCGGCGAACTGACGGAGCAGTTTCAGGTACAATTTTTGATTGCCGGCCACTCGACTCAGTCCGTCCCTGGTGTCGAGGCCCGCAACGACGGGAAGTTCGCCGTTCGGCTTCGGCTCCTTACTCTGGTCTGCCATTTGAGTCTTCTCTCCGCCGGTGGAAACAGGAGATGGAGTGGCGGATTTGTAAACGCGGCCCACGATTTCGTATAGCAACGCCGGGTCAATCGGTTTGGAAATATGATCGACCATGCCGGCGGCCAGACACCGCTGCCGCTCCTCGATGGTCGCATGCGCGGTCATGGCAATAATCGGCAGCGCGGTGAAGCGCGTATCGCCGCGGATCTTCGCCGTCGCCTGATAACCGTCCATTTCCGGCATCTGCAGGTCCATCAGCACCATGTCAAACGGCGGCGGTTGCGGTCCGTTCGACAAGGTTTCGACCGCTTCCCGCCCGTTATTGGCAATCTTGATTGTGGCGCCGGCGCCTTCGAGCAGCTCGACGGCAATTTGCTGGTTGATGTCGTTGTCCTCGGCCAAAAGAATCCTTGCCCCGCGCAGCCGCGTGTCCTGCCCGGTTTCCGCCGCAACGGTTTCACCGGGAGCGGCAAAAACATTGACGAGTGTATCCACGATCATGGATTTGGTGACGGGTTTGACGAGGAAGCCGTCGAGTTGCAGACGCTCGGCTTCCTCACGGACTTCCTCGCGTCCGAACGCGGTGACGAGCACGATGGCGGGCGGGTGGCTCAAGGTCTCGTCGCTTTTGATGTAACGGCTGGTTTGCAAACCGTCCATGCCGGGCATGCGCCAGTCCATAAAAACAATGTCGTAAGGGTCGGTGGCATCGTGTTTCTGGAGAGCGGCGATGGCTTCCTTTCCGGAGGCGACAGCATCCACCCGGCTGGTCAGGTTGCTCAGCGGTTCCTGCAAAATTTCACGGGCGGTGGGGTTGTCGTCCACCACCAGCACTCGGAGTTGCGCCAGTTTTTCGGGTATCAGTTTGCCCGAACCTTTTGCTTCGCCGACACCCAGCCAGATGGTGAAATGGAACGTGCTGCCGACGCCCGGCTCGCTTTCGAGCCAGATGCGTCCGCCCATCAATTCGACTAATCGCCGGCAGATGGTGAGGCCCAGCCCAGTGCCGCCGTGCTTGCGCGTGGTGGACATGTCGGCCTGGGTGAACGGCTGGAACAACTTCGCCGCCTGCTCCTTCGTCATGCCTATGCCGGTGTCGTGCACGGAAAGCTTGAGCTGAACTTTTTCGCCCGTGCGCTCCTGCAGCCCGATCTCCAGCCGGATCTCGCCCTGCTCGGTGAATTTGACCGCGTTGTTGACAAAGTTTGTCAGAATCTGACCGAGGCGAAGCGGGTCGCCGCGCAGAAATTCCGGTATGCCCGGCGCGACGTGGGCCAGGAACTCGAGGCCCTTCTCGTGTGCTTTCTGCGCCGTAAGCGTGGTGACCGAGCTGATGACTTCGTCGAGCTTGAAGTCGGTGGTTTCCAGGTCGAGTTTGCCGGCTTCGATCTTGGAAAAATCGAGGATGTCGTTGATAATGGCCAGCAACGAGGTCCCGGCGTTGTGGACCTTGGCGACGTAATCCCGCTGCTTTGGCGTCAGTTGCGTTTTCAGGGCGAGGTGTGACAGGCCAATGATGGCGTTCATCGGCGTGCGGATTTCATGGCTCATGTTCGCGAGGAACATGGACTTCATCTGCGTG
>JBGPDH010000296.1:0-4436 GCA_041482195.1 Verrucomicrobiia bacterium | reverse complement strand
TTTCATCCTGCCGCTTGAGCAGTGCGTAAAGCTCCGAACTCGCCGAGCTTTCAATCATCGCCACTACGTCCTCGATCCAGACCGGCTTCAGGAACCGCAGGGCCACCGTCACCAACCCACGCTGGTTGTGCGCGCCGTATTTGGCAATCGCCTTGGAACAGGGACACAAGGTGGTTACCTGCGCTTTTACGGTGAGAACAAAATCAATGGTCCCGTTGATCGCCGCCGCATCGAACCGCGCAATATAATCCATCAGGCTTTCCCCGCGCGATACCGGCGATCGTTTGGACATGAAATACGGGAACTCGATTTCGAGGTGCGAGCAGGAGGCATTCAGTTTCCGTTGCAGGGAGCGTAGAATGTCCGGGATATTTTCCACGTGGATGACGTTGCCATGGGCATTGAGCACCTCGATGAACCGGCTCATGTGGGTGCCTTTGAATTCCTTCGGCAGGTCTACAAACATGCCAATGGTCGCCACCGTGTTTTGGATGGTGTGCGCCTTGTCGCGCACCTGGATGGGAAAACGCAGGTCACGGACGCCGACCTTGTCGATCCGCAATTCGCGATGGTCGCGCTCGCTTTGCTTGTCGTCGAGCTGTTGCACCGGGCGTTTCTTCCGCGTCGCGGGCAAGACACCGCCGTTTTGGCTGATACGGAGCATGACCAGGATTCTAGCAGCTTTCTCGAATTTAGCAAAATGGAATCCACAGGGAGGGTCGCTGTGCCGGCGACCTGAATCAGGGACGGCGTCACGCCGTCCCTCCCAAAACACTGGACAAGTGATGTCGAAAATTTAATTTCCGGCCATGGCTATTACCCCGAAATTTGCGGCCTCGTTCGCCGCCGAATGGATTGCTGCCTGGAATGCCCGCGATTTGACGCGTGTGCTGTCGCATGATACCGAGGATTTTGAAATGAGCCAGCCGCTCATCGTCGAAATCGTCGGGGAACCTTCCGGTCGTTTACAGGGCAAGGTGCAGGTGCGCGCCTGTTGGCAGGCGGCTCTTGGCAAAAATCCCGGTTTGCATTTTGAACTGTTCGATGTGTTTACCGGCGCCAACAGCGTCCTGCTCCATTACCGGAGCAATTCGGGCAAGCGGGCAGCAGAAATTTTATTTTTCAACGAACAAGGTCTGGTCTATCGGGCCGCCGCGCATTACAATGATAATTAATCCATGCGCATACGCATTCGCTTCCGGCTAATCCTGCTCCTGGCGGCGCTGTCAGGTTCCCCTGCCCTCGCTGACGACACCTTCCGCGTAGCCACTTACAACGTGGAAAATTATCTGGACCAGCCGACGGAATCGCGGTCGCAGCCCAAATCCGTCGCCGCTAAAGCCAGGGTGCGCGAAAGCATCCGCGCGCTGAACCCCGACGTGATTGCGCTGGAAGAGATGGGCGGCCTGAGTGCGCTCATGGAATTGCGCGGCTCGCTCAAGGCCGAAGGTCTGGACTTTCCCTACTGGGAACTGGTCAGCGGCGAGGACACGAATGTGCACGTGGCCGTGTTGAGCAAACGGCCCATCGTTGCGCGTCGGCCGCACACGAACGAGGTTTTCCTGCTCGACGGCCGTCGTTTCCGTGTCAGCCGCGGTTTTGTCGAGCTCGACCTCCGTGCCGCGCCGGATTTTACCTTCACGATTATTGCTGCCCATTTGAAATCGCGCCGGCCGGTGCCTGAGGCCAACGAAACTGATCAACGGCTACAGGAAGCGAAAATGTTACGTCGCATTGTGGACCAGGATCTGGTTGCCAATCCCAATGCGCGGCTGGTAGTGCTCGGCGATTTCAACGACGTGAAGGATTCCGATTCCACGAAGGAAATCATCGGACGCGGACGTTTCAAGCTCGTGGACACGCGACCCGCCGAGCGCAACGGCGATAACGCGCCCGCAGCCAATGCCTGGTTCCAACCCCGCGACGTCACCTGGACGCATTATTACGGAAAAGAAGACACCTACAGTCGGATCGATTACATCCTCCTCAGTCCCGCGATGGCACGGGCATGGGATAAAGCGGGCACATACGTGCTGACGCAGCCGAATTGGGGCGTTGCCTCAGATCATCGGCCCATCGTCGCAACGTTCCGAGTGGAAAAGAACTGAAATGTGGTACGCGCTGTTTGATTAATCACACTGCGCAGCGCCGTAGGTACAGCATATTTTCAAGATTTCGCGCCTGAACGGAAATTGGAAATTCCACCGGCCGCTAAACCCCGAAGCGGAGCGCTGAGTACCACCTCTGCGTATAAAGGTAGAGGCAGGATCGAGCCGGCACGGTGGCCGGCGCTCCATCAAGGAATAACGAGCTGCGCGCAGTCATCCCGAAACCGCGAGCTGCTGAACAGCCATTCGTTGGCCGTCCGGCACAACTTCGCCTTCACCGGGTTATTTTCAATGTAACGGATTGCCTTTCGTTCCTGATCTTCAGTGCGCATGAAGGTGTCCCAATATTCGCGCTGCCATTTCAAGCGGAGCGCCGGGCACCGCCCCGGCTCGTTGGTCGACTGCCCGTACTCACGCCGAGGCAGTGCTCGGCGTTCCGTCAACTCCGTCCGGCGCAGTTTGTTTTCGCTGTGAACTTTCCAGCTCTGCACCATTTTCCCCAGCGGCGTCTGTCTCACATCCACCAGCACATGAACATGATTCGGCATGACGCACCAGGCCAGCAATTCATAACGTTCATTGTGAAAATGCAACAGCGCGTCTTCAACGATTTGCGCGACACCGGCGCGTCGTAACAGGCATTCACCCGACCCACGATCCAGATATTCCTCCAACTGCGCGCGGCGTTCCCGGATATTTTCAATGTTCAGCAAATGTTCCCATTCACCGCCCCGGGAGGCGGGCATGGAATCAGCCAAACGGAAGGTGATGAATTGGACGAGACCAGGAAAATCGCAATGCGGTAAATATCCACGCTCATGCCAGTCCAAAAAGCCGAGTGCCTTTTCTTCGCCGGTCAGCGGACGGGACCATTGATTTTTGCCCTCGACCAGCCGGCGCAGATGTTCGTGCTTGGACCGGGGCGGCAGGGACATGGAATTGCTTTAACAAATCCAACCATGGCATGCCAGCATAACGGAACGCCGGGCACCGCCCCGGCATGTTGACGACTATCGCGCGTTTGAGCCGAGGCGGTGCTCGGCGTTCCAATCTCTACGCCTTGGCCACCAACTGCCGCAACACAAAAGGTAAAATGCCGCCGTGTTGATAGTAATCAATCTCGATCGGCGTATCAATACGGCACTTGACCGGTATGTTCTCCACCTTGCCGTCCTGGCGTGTAATGCGCAGCGTCAGATCCTGTTGTGGCTTCAGCTTAGTACCGAGCCCGACAACGTCGTATGTCTCCTTGCCATCGAGTTTAAGGCTGAGGGCATTGGTTCCATCCTTGAATTGCAAGGGCAGCACGCCCATCCCGACCAGATTGCTCCGGTGGATGCGCTCGAAGCTCTGCGCCACGACGGCTTTCACACCCAGCAGGTTTGTGCCCTTGGCCGCCCAGTCACGCGACGAACCGGTGCCGTATTCCTGTCCGGCCAGAACCACCAAAGGCGTCCCGATCTGCTGATATTTCATCGCCGCGTCGTAAATGGACATCTGTTCGCCCGGGTAGGGACGGCCCGCCGGGCCGTCCGCGGACACCGACGGCGCGGCGTCCCTGCCAAAAAAAATCGTCACCCCGCCTTCAATGCCCGGCACCATCAGATTTTTAATCCGCACATTGGCGAACGTGCCGCGCGTCATCACGCGGTCGTTGCCGCGCCGCGAGCCGTAACTGTTGAAGTCCGCCGGTTCGACGCCGTGTTCCATCAGGAATTTTCCGGCCGGCGACGTTTTCTTGATGGAACCCGCCGGCGAAATGTGGTCGGTGGTCACGCTGTCACCGAAGATGGCCAGCGCCCGGGCGCCTTTGATTTCGCGGATGTCGCCGGGTTGCATCGAAAACTTTTCGAAGAACGGCGGCTCCTGAATGTAGGTGGATTTCCGGTCCCACTCATAGACATTGCCGGTGCTGGAGGGGATTTCGTTCCACTTGGGGTTCTGCGCGGCGAAATCCTTGTAGAGTTTGCGGAACACGTCCGGTTGCAACGCGGACTGCATCAGATCGCGGATTTCGCGCAGCGACGGCCAGATGTCCTTGAGCAAAACCGGCCGGCCGTCCTTGCCGGTGCCCAGCGGGTCGTGCGCGAGGTCAATGTCCACGCGCCCGGCCAGCGCGAACGCGACCACGAGCGGCGGTGACATGAGGAAATTCGCTTTGATGTTCTGGTGGATGCGCGCCTCGAAATTGCGGTTGCCCGACAACACCGCTGCCGCCACAACGTTGTTTTTAACAATGGCCTCCTCCACGGCCGCGGCGAGCGGGCCGGAATTACCGATGCACGTTGTACAACCGTAACCGACGAGGTTGAAGCCCAGCTGATCGAG
>JBGPDH010000295.1:0-4460 GCA_041482195.1 Verrucomicrobiia bacterium | reverse complement strand
CTGATTCAAATTAAACGGGGGACCGGTTATTTCCTGCAGCCGCCATCAAGCCTGGAACTGGTAACCGGGACGGCGCTCCTGGTAGCGGGCTCTGCCCCAGGGAGCATCCGCGCCAGTCAATTGGGCGGGTTGGATCTGTATTCGTTCAGTATCATACCGTCACGGCTGACCGGATTGATCACGCTGGGCGAGCAGGATTTCCTCGAACGGGCGGCATCCCGGAAGGATGTTCCGGTTCGCATTTTGCCACCGCACAATCCCGTGGCCGCGAAAATGATGGAGTTGTGTGCGAACGAAAATCCGGGCGGCTTATGGGTCCGGTTGCGGCTGCTGCAATTCTTTGTCGAGGCTCTGGGAGATGAATTGGAGCAGGCCGCGTCCGTATGGGAGGCCGTGGATGCGAGGGAACGGCTTCGGCTGTTGCTGGAACAGACGCCGTCAGCGGAATTGCTGGAGATGAGTTTCGATGAGTTGGCGCAGCGGACACATTGCACTTCAAGGCATCTGAGCCGGATTTTTCACGAGCTGGTTGGCATGTCGTTTCGCGACAAGCGGGCCGAACTCCGGTTGACCCGGGCTCGCGATCTGCTGGCCACGAGCAAATCCAAGGTGGTGGAAGTGGCCCTGGAAAGCGGCTACAAGTCGCTCAGTTTGTTCAATCTGATGTTCACGCGCTATTTCGGGACCAGCCCCGGCCGGTGGCGGCAGAAGTATCGAAACCATGGAGCCGGCAAACCGATCCGGAGCAAAAGTGCACAGCCGCTTACGGTTTAGATCAAAAAGCTGAGTTTCTCCGTACCGGACTGTTAAGCTGATTTAATCGGTTTGTTGCAAAATTGTCGCAATTCCGACACGCGACAGTCACACCCCGTCTTTAGCTTTAAAATGTGATAGTTGAGCGGCACCTCATCCTGCAAGAGCTGACCCTGGCGTCTTCGGCCGAATGGGTTCCG
Source organism: Verrucomicrobiia bacterium (assembly GCA_041482195.1). Classification (GTDB taxonomy): domain Bacteria; phylum Verrucomicrobiota; class Verrucomicrobiia; order Limisphaerales; family UBA11358; genus UBA11358. The sequence goes on along the minus strand of JBGPDH010000295.1, from coordinate 3,507 downwards.
CATTGTCAGGGCTGGCTGATGGTGCGCGTGGCCGAAGGTACGGGGTATTGGTTGCCGCAAGGGGCCGCTCATCGGCAATTAAACCCAGGCGATGGCTTGATCGTGGTTCGGAACGCGGATGGAACCGTGCGCGCCAGCCGGCTCGGCCCGTTAAAACTGCAATTTTTCACCATCCAACTCCAGTATCTCAATGGCTTGCTCACGGTGGCCGAATGGCAACGGCTGGAGGTGGCCCCGAACACTCCGGATTTACCCGTCTCCGTCTTTACCGCGGGTGAACCGATCGGGCAAAAGTTTATGCGGTTGGCGGACCAAACGCACAGCAACCGGCTCCCCCTGCGCTGCGCGTTGCTGCAGTTGTGGGCCAGCGCAGTGGCGGGTCTTTTGCCGGCGACGGAATTTCCCGCCCCGAGCGGCAATAAACTTCGCGATCATCTTCGGGAAATGGTCGGGCAAATGACCGAGGCTGAACTTTCCGAACGTTCCCTGCCGGAGCTGGCCCGGCAATTGAATTGCAGCGAACGTCATTTCAGCCGCCTGTTTCGGGAGGAATTCGGTGCGCCGTTTCACTCGCGCCAGATCGAATTGCGTCTGCAACGGGCGCGCCAGCTGCTGGCGGATTCCAATGCCAAAATCATCAATATCGCCTGCGTCAGCGGCTACCGGCATCTGGGCTTGTTCAACGCCACGTTCAAAAAACGCTTCGGGCTGACTCCGGTCGAGTGGCGCCGACAACAACACAGCTCGCAAGAACCGCCTTCTTTGTCACCGGGTCGGCTGCCACTTCCCGGGGAACGCTTCCATACCGGCGTACCGCTTCCCGGGGCGCCGACTTGAATGTCACCTATTTGTAACCTACGTCTGTAAAATCACTGGTATAAAATGTGAAAGCGGTGTCATGCGTGAGATTCAATTTACAATCCAGTTTTCCGAACCAATGCCGGAATTCGGCGGCCCAGATTGGTCGCTTCAATTGCGGCTTGTCCGTGAACCGGTTTGTGATTTGCACCGCCGCGAATTGTCCTTGAACCGAACTTTAACCCAATCGTTATAACGGCCATGTTTGTCCAACCCCTGTTTGCCGCCAATGCCATGGTGTACGCGATCCAGAACGCCACCACCGAGGGTAAAATCACCGTCATCGCGTTGCTGTTGTTGTCGTTATTCAGTTGGACGATCATCATCACCAAGTTTCGTCAGTTGTTGATTGCGCGGAACGCGACCAAAAAGTTTCTTGCCGCTTACAACTCCACGCGCGATCCGCTGGAGATCCGGCGCCAGGGCTTGGAATTTGACGGCGCACCCGCTTACCAGCTCTACATCCGGGGCGCGGACGAAATGATGTTCCATTTGGAAAATAACGCGGTGCCGGTGCAAATTATGGCTCCGTCCAGTCCCGAGAACGGGCAGGCAGACACTGCTTTTCTCGCCAGGTCCACTCCCACCAAAATCAGCATGCCTTCGTTTGAAGCGGTCAAGGTGGTGCTGGAAGAAGCGGCCGGCGGCGAGGCGATGGCCTTGGAGAAAGGAATGATTGTGTTGTCCACGGCGGTTGCGGGCGGACCGTTCATTGGTCTGCTGGGCACGGTCTGGGGTGTCATGGCCACCTTTGCGGGCATCGCCGAGAGCAAGGCCGCCACGCTCACGGCCATGGCGCCCGGTGTGGCGGCCGCTCTCGTTGCCACCGTCACCGGCCTGCTGGTGGCCATTCCGGCCATGTTCGCCTACAACTTCATGGTCACCACCATCCGCCATCTCACCCAGGAACTGGATGGGTTTGCCAGCCGATACGCCAATCAGATTGAACACGTCTATGTTGACCACCGGCCGTTGGCTGAGGAAATCCGCAGTGCCAACGAAGTCCTCGCCGGTCGCATCGTCGGCGCCCTCAAGAACAATGAAACAACCGCTTTGGTTGAGTCATGAAGAAATGTTCGAAGTCGGCGCATCATTCGTTGACGGAGTTGAATATCACGCCGCTGCTGGATCTGGCGTTTGTACTGCTGGTGATTTTTATCATCACCACCATTCCGCCGGTCAACGATCTGGATTTAAAGCTGCCCACCGCGGCCAAGCATCTTAAAGACCCGCCCCGCAAGGCCAATTACATTACCGTCCAGGCCGACGGTGCGCTGTATTTTAACAAGGCGAGGATCGCCAATGCCTCCGATATGCTGCAAACCCTCATTGGCCTGCGGACCGAAGACCCGGATCTGAACATCATCATTCGCGGCGACAGCCATACCAAGTATCAGCAGATTCGCGCCGTGCTGGATGTCTGCCAGCAGGCCAATGTGCCCAAGGTGGACCTGGCCACCGAAGCTTTGAAATGAAATTCTAAATGCTGAAGGCTAAAGGCTAAAATTTATGGACGAACTTTACATTCCCGGCGAGTCTCAGCCTTCAGCCTTCTGCCTTCTACCTTTGTAACAATGCTGCCGCACACCCAGCCGCGCCAGAAGCGCAACTCGTCAAGGGTGAACCTGCTTATCTCGTTCACTTTTCACGCGCTCATCGTGGTGGTGGCGCTGTATTTCGCCGCTCGCGGAGGATTGCTCGGCAAACAAATCCAGAAAATTTCGGTGGAAATCGTCAAAGAGAAACAACCGCCCAAACCCAAGCCGCCCGAAAAGCTGAAAGTCGAGCCGCCGAAAATTGAACAACCCAAATTGACCGAAGCGCCCAAGGTCGAGCCGCCCAAGGAAGCACCCCCCACGGCCGCACCACCGACGGTGGCCCCCCCGGCGGCCGAGCTACCCTCCTTTGTTTTCGAAGGCGGCAAGGCGGTCGAAAGCAGTTCCGATCCGGTGCAATTGTACAAAGGATTGGTCGAGTACGCCTTTCGTTCCCGATGGAGCCGACCCCAAAACCTGCATGACGATGATTACGTGGCGGAAGTGCGCGTGACGGTGGATCACCGGGGAACCATCCGGAATGTGGAATGGCTCAAAGGCTCGGGCAACACGCGCTGGGACGCTTCGGTGCGCCAGGCGCTTTCGGCGGTGACAAAAATGGACACCACGCCGCCCACGAATTTCCCGCCCAGCGTCGTCATCCGGTTCGACGTACAACAGGAAACCGAACCCGTGCTCCAATGATTTTGTGAAAAAAACCTCCCGGAGCCATCACAGTTCGCTCAATGAATTGAACATCACGCCGCTGCTGGACCTGGTGTTTGTGCTGCTGGTGATATTCATCATTACCACGCCGCAGATGATGAACAACCTGGAGATGACGTTGTCCTCGGGCAAACCGCCGCCCAGGACCAATCAGCCCAAGCCGAAAATCAACAAGATTGTGGTGGACGCCCAGGGCCGGACGTTTCTGAACGACCAATTCGTCACGATTCCACAACTCAAAGACAAGCTGGCACAATTACAGTCGGAAAATCCCGATCTGAGTGTGGTGGTCAAGGGCGCGGACGCGGTGGATTACCAGAATATGATTTACGTGCTGGACGTGCTCCGCCAGCTGGACATCACCAAGGTCGGGCTCGCTACGGAGGAG
>JBGPDH010000294.1:0-4464 GCA_041482195.1 Verrucomicrobiia bacterium | reverse complement strand
GTTGGAGAGCGCCGTGATTTTTTCCAGTTTCACGCCCGGCGCCGGATGCAATTCATAGCGCGTGATGGTCGGGCCCTTGGTGATGTCGCCGAGCGAGACCTCGATGTCGAACTGCGCGAGCGTTTGCTGCATGAGCCGTGCATTCGCCATGAGTTCCTCCTTCGACTCAGTGGGTTTGACGGTCGTGTCCGGATGCTGGAGAAAATCCAGCGGCGGCAGCTGGTAATTGCCGATGATGGGTGTCGAGGCGACGGTAAGCGGCTTTGGTTTTTTGGGTTTGGGTTTGGGTTTGGCCGGGGCGGAACCATCCGCGATATGAACCACCGGTTCCTCCGGTTTTTCTTTTTCCGGTTCAATCTTCTCCGGTTCGGCAATTATGGTTTCGGCGGTTTTGTCCGCTTCCGATTTCCGGCCGAGAATGTCTTCGGTGGTGGCGGCGGTCGGTTCGCGCGCGGGCACAGTCTCCTTTTCGGCAACGGGCGCCCATTTGGGGGCTGACAGCGGCACCGGATTTTCGGATTCCATGGCCGGCTCTTTGACCACGCCACCGGGCAACGTGGTTTTGCGGATGCGCGCGGACGTGACGGACGCGGGTTTGGCCTGCGGCACACTTAAATCGCGGACCGTGGGTTCGGGGACAGGCTGCATATCCGCGCCCAGCCCCGTGCGGGCGACTTCTTCCTGCAGTTTTTTGGCCTGCTTTTCCAGTTCACGCGCCCGGCGTTCCAGCGCAGTATTCTCGGCGGATGCCAGTTCCGGCACCGGTTCGTTCCGGGCGGGGACTTTTTCCAGAACGCTGCGAATCCATTCGCCCAGTCGGAACTTGGTCAGAAACAGCAGGCTGATGAGGCAGAGCGCCAGATAAACAATGGTTGCACCCATTGTGCCCAGCAGGGAAAGACCGTAGTCATAGCGCGGGGTCTGGCCGAAAGTCAAAAAACCGAGCCAACCACCGGCACTGAGCGAACCGATGGATTCGCGCATTTTTCCAAACCAACCGGCGTTGTCCATGATGTAAAGCAGCCCGGTCAGCGATAACACCAATACCCCCGACCAGATCAACGACCAGCGCAGGCGCTCGCGCAAATGGCTGAGAAAGTTCAGCAGATAAGCCAGGCCAAACAGGGCAAACAACGCCGGCAAAAGGTAGGCGACCAGACCCAACGGGATAAATGTGGCCCAGGCCAGATAGGCGCCCAACAGGCCGATCAGGTTGTGCGTCGGCTTGTTCAGGTGCGTGGTCAGAAACGAAATGTCATTGCGGTCGAAGGACCATTGGGCCACCAGGAGCAACAACGCGGCGAACAGCAACGCGACACCAATGATGTCGCCGAAACCGTGCGCAGAATTCGATGACGCCTTGCGTGACATAACCGCAGCGTAACAATTCAACGCGACGACTTCAAAGTTGAATTTGACGGCAGGGTAATTTGCGACCGCAGCAGCTTGATCTGCTTTTGTGCATCGGTGAATTCCTGAGGCGTCAATCCCTTCCGCAACAGGTCACGGCTCCCGGCGGCATCCGCGTCCGCCCGGGCCGCCATGCTGAACCACGCGTAGGCCTCCACGATATCCTTGGCCGCACCCTGGCCATTGGCGTAGCAGCATCCCAGATTGAATTGCGCTTCCGCATGGCCCTGCATCGCGGCCTTGCGATACCATTTCACCGCCTCCGTGGCATCCTTATCCACGCCCCGGCCATTGTCGTAGCAATAGCCCAGATTGGATTGGGCTTCCGCATGGCCTTGCTCGGCGGCCTGGCGATACCACTTCACCGCCTCTTCCCGGTCCTTCCTCAAACCCTGGCCATTAGCGTAGCAGTAGCCGAGATTGAACTGGGCCGGGACGTAATCTTGTTCGGCCGCCTTGCGATACCACCTCGCTGCCGCCTTGGCATCCTTCGCCACGCCGCGTCCGACATCATAACAGTAACCCAGATTGAATTGGGCCTCAGCGTCCCCCTGCTCGGCATCGGTCTTATATTCCTGAAATTTGCCGGGAACGGCGGCACCTTTCGGCGCAGCCGCGCGGGTCGAAAACAGGCTGCTGATATACTTCAGTACAACGCTCGGAAATCTTTGCATCGAGTTAAAGGCTACGCTCGGACCATTCCGAACCGCAAGTCGAATCCGGTCGGAGAGTTGTCTGGTCCCATGAATTCGCGCTTGCCAAGGGGCGGTGGGATTGTCAGGCTAATAATTCCGCAAGTGCGCGGTTAGCTCAGTGGTAGAGCACTACATTGACACTGTAGGGGTCACAGGTTCGAACCCTGTATCGCGCACCAGTTTTGAGTCTTCGGGGTGATGACTTCCAGAATGGCGGATAAAGGGCCGAACCGGCGGAAGGACACAAAAAAAGCCCTAATTTCAGAATTTGGGCCGGGTAATTAGGCATGCGCTCTGCTGCCCAATACCCGAAATATGTTTGGAAAGAAACGCTTAAAATCGCCGAAAAATACCAGCGTCGACGCGGCCATACAGCAAGCTGAAGCGTCCCTCGCCCGGGTATGTCAGGAAGCCGAGGCTTTGGTGGAACGATTCCACCAGGTCACCCCTTTATATGCGGCGGACCTGGCTCAATATTTAATGAGGGCCGCTGTGACCCAAAAATCAGAAATTACCCAGTCTCTGGGCGAAACCACCTTGCATGGACTTAAGAGTAGATTGCAGGATGCCCTCGACGTCATTCCGAGCCAGTCCGCGCCTAAACTGAAATCCGTTCGCTGGGCGCATCTGGAGCCGCTACCCAAGGAACAGAACCATTGGGCGTGCTTCGAACTTTCAGATCAAACCGTCAAATCGTTGGATGAAGTTGTTCGTGACCTCATCGGTTGCGTGGGTGTTTTGTTGTTTGAATATGGCTATGAACGCGACGAGAAAGCGCATCCATTGGCCTCGGTTTGGCAAGTCAGGCCCAACGACGCTCCGCGATACGCGTACGAATTACCGGACTTGAATGTACCCAACGCCAAAGAATTCCAGGAGTTGTTGGCACTGTACCGCGCGCTGATAACCGGGGACTATCAAAAGGCGACCGCGGCTTTGCACAAGGCCGTCCGGGAGAAAAGAGCCGCCGAAGCGCAAGCCCTGTGGGACAAGGTCTGAAGGTTTCGCCAACCTCAATCCGACAAATTCCAGGGCCGATTACAAATTCGGCTGCCGGGTATTATCGCGCCTGCGGTCAAAACTAAATCACTCCGGGATGTGAGCATCAGGGCTGGTTTCCCTGCCGGTGAATCCTGGAACTCGGAACCGGACAGAATCACGACCAACCAAACGAGCTGAAACCAGGAGCCGATTTAAAAGCTGATCTGTTGGCGGTAAACAGACAATTAACTGGCCTCTAAACCGAAATAGGCACTCTCCCCAAACTGGGGTTTTTCGCAGGGCGCCGCTTTTGACAAGGGGAGAAAACGCTTAATCAAAAAAGCGTAAGGTGTCCTTTGCGTGTTTGGCTGCCGAGTGTGAATGGTGTGTTATCCCAGCGATATCCGCCTTGGTGTTGAACGCGAAAGCAAGGACGTTGGCCAAGATTAGTGTGTATAAAGCCAATGAATGACAAGACAGGCTATTGAGTACTTGGATTAATGGATAACAGGCGAATCAGCGCCTGCCAGTTTCAATCAAGAGATTCAAAACAAGATCGAAAGGCCTTCTATGCAAACCAGGAGAGAGTTTATCAAGACAACGGCGGTTGCGGGGGTTGGCTTGTCCCTTTTCCGCGGCAAAGTGCTCGCGTTTAGCGAAAGCCCCACCAACCTCAGAAAATTCATCCAGCCCCTGCCTGGCCTTGGGCCGACGGGCGTCCCCGTGGCCTCACCCAATACCACAAGATTTCCGGGGGCGGACTATTACGAAATTGAGGTGGCGCAATTCCAACATCAGTTCCATCCAAACTTGCCCGCCGCGACCGTGCGCGGATACGCGGACACGGCATTCGGCCTTTCGGCCGGTGGCAAACCGAATCACGGATACCTGGGCGGGGTCATCGTGGCAAAAAAAGATCGACCGGTATGGCTCAAGATCAAAAACAACCTGCCCGATGGGCCGCACCCATTGCCGGTGGACACGACCTTGATGGGTGTGGAGAACGGACAGAACGACAATCGCATCTGCACTCATTTGCACGGGGGTTTCGTACCGTGGACCAGCGACGGTGGTCCTTACGCGTGGATCGATCCCCACGGCAAGGTGGGGCCGTCGTTCGTGCCGGCCCTCAACGGCACCGGTGTTCCCGGCGAGACGCTGCTTTATTATCCGAATCAGCAGACAGGCCGTTTGATGTGGTACCATGATCATGCCATCGGATTAACGCGACTGAACGCATATGTGGGCATCGCGTCAGGCTACCTGATGGTAGATGACTACGAGCTGAGTCTGATTAACCAGCAAATTATTCCTGCAAACCAGATTCCGCTGATCATCCAGGATAAATCATTCGTAAGCAGCGCCGCCATCCGGTCCG
>JBGPDH010000293.1:0-4467 GCA_041482195.1 Verrucomicrobiia bacterium | reverse complement strand
CCGCAAACAGCAGCACCAGGCAAGTATTGAAACGGGTTGATGGCGACACGTTTGACATAAACCGGCGATTTCCCAGACCTCGACCCGCAGCCACGATTAATCCGGGCAGAAGAAACAACGGACCCACCCAACCGCACCCTTTGAGCGGCCGGCGGTATTGGGCGTCAAAAGAATTGAACTCAGCATTGTCCTCGGTCAGCTTCCTTTGCCCGCCGAGGATTTCGACCGCCCGCTCGCACGCCGCGGCATAAACCGGTCGCGCGGACTGCGGAATCCATATCGTGTCGAAGGCCAGGAGCACCGCGCCGCGGCATTCGCGCGTCCAAATGGCCCGAAACCCGAAATCACCCGAAAGATGCCCTTGCATAAATTGAGGCCCCCGGTAATCGCCATACCAGAGTTGGTTACTGATATAATTCCATAATATTCCGGAGGAGACGGAGGCCATCCCGCCACAGACTGAGATCACCAGGATAACCCGGGATGTCATCAGGAACCGTCCGAGGGTTGCCACCAAAGCAATCAGGTAGAGCGGCGCCAAAAGGACCGCAGTGTTTTTTGCCCCGCACGCCATCAAAAAGCAGAGGACCGAACAGCCGAGTTGGGTGAGTTGTGGTCGGGACCTGCTGCCGAAGGGGCGGCTCCCGATCAGGAAGAGCAGGCTGGCTCCCACCCACATCGCCAGCAAATAATGGCCGGCTTCGAGAAACAGGTAGTTCAATACGAAGTCGGTGAAGCCCAGGGTCAGGGCGGCGGCGCATGCGGAAGCGCCCGGGCCGCACCCCAGCTTCCGGGCCAGGGCATAGACCACGCCCAGACACAAGACGCCGGCCACAACAGCGATGGCGACAAACATCGCGCCGGTATGCCAATATATGAAACCGGGTATCGTCAGACCTTCGGCGAGAAAAGAAATGCAGTTGAGGCGAGGGTTGTTGACCGGAAAATGGGCCATCGTCCGGTTCTGGATCCAGAACAGCGGCATTTCATAGTGATAGCTGTCTCCCAGCGGGAACATCACTGCGCCGAGGGAGCAATGGATCACAGTGGCGACCAGCGCCAGCGCCAGCAGCAGCAGAACCAGCGGCTCCCTTTTTTGAGCCACCATTCCCCGCCAACCCTGGCTCAGGAGTGTTCGCCAGGGAATCCGGTCGGGCGCCCCGGGCCAGAAACGGGCCACTCCGATACACAGGACGGTGAGCAGGACATTGGCCGAGAGCAGCCACGCTCCGTTCAACTGCACCACCAGGGAAAGGCCTTGAATCACTATCAGCAACTGCCCGGCCCCCAGGGTGAAAACGATCAGGATTCGCTCCAGCAGATGGTTCAGAGAAAGCCGCGATTCAAGGCTGGCACCCGATATCAAACACAGCAAATAAATGAGTGTCAGACTGACCATAAATCAAATTTGAGGACTTTGTCGCCGGCACCCAAGCGGATTTTTTTGTGATTTTCACTCCGCGCCAAGAAACCACAAGCTTTATTCATGCAAACCCCGCTCTTTTTTCGGAAATTCGGGTGAGCCGGGAGCGTACCTGGCTCCCAACACTATTTCCACAATCATCTGCCAAATATTCCAGCACAATTTGGCACCCGCACCAAATATAATGGCGTTGTAGCGCAGACTTCCAAGTCTGCGGGTTCACGGGACATTCTTGTCCCGTGGTTTTGGCAACTGGAAAGTCGCCAGAACCCGCGGGCTGGAAAGCCCGCGCTACGGTGCCGGTGCCAAATTGCGCCCCAAATATTTCGGCGCAGCCAATACAATTGACAAGCACCGCCGTGAAAATGTAACTTCAAAAATCAGGTTTCCAGGCCATGCCCGCCTGGAGTTTTTGGAATGATTCAAGCTCGCTCCGGTGAAAACATCATGAGACCCGCCGAATCCAATGCCGATATTGAGCCTTGCCTGGCCGTGGTCATGCCCGTGTACAACGAAGCCGGCACCATTGCGGAAGTCGTCAATCTGGTTCTCGCACAAAGGCCCGTGCAGCAACTGGTGATTGTGGACGACGCATCCACCGACGGCACCTGGGAGAAACTTCAGGCCCTGGCGGAGGGGAAACCGACGATCCAACTGGCGCGGCACACGCAAAACCAGGGCAAGGGCGCCGCCCTGCGCACCGGTTTCGGCCTCGCCGCTGCCCCGCTCGTGATTGTCCAGGATGCGGATTTGGAATATGACCCCGGCGAGTATTACCGGGTGCTGGCCCCGATTCTGGCGGGCCGGGCGGACGTGGTGTTCGGCTCGCGCTTCCTCGGTGGCAGCCAGGGACATCGGGTCCTCTATTACTGGCACTCGGTGGGCAACCGGTTTCTGACCACCCTCTCGAACATGGCCACCAATCTGAACCTGACCGACATGGAGACGTGTTACAAGGCCTTCCGGCGGGAGGTGCTCCAGCGGATTGTCGTACAGGAGAACCGGTTCGGCTTCGAGCCGGAGATCACCGCCAAGGTGGCCCGCCTGCAGGCCCGCATTTACGAAGTGGCCATTTCCTACTACGGCCGCACTTACGCCGAGGGCAAGAAGATTGGCTGGCGTGACGGTCTCCACGCCCTGTGGTGCATTCTTAAATACAACCTGCTCGTGCGTTCTTGATCCCGGACGGACTTGTGCCATGGCCCCGGCGCGATGGAGAATTATCCGGCGCGGGCTGGTTTTCAAGGCACAATAACCCTGAGCGCCTTTGCGGCCTTGGCCGTCAGCGTGCCGTGGAATCTCGGACCAGGGCAAAGCAAACATGCCAGCGTCCGAAGAGAAGGCAATGATGGCTCGCCAAGCCGTCCGCCGACTCGCCAGCAACGTGTCCTTCAGGTAGCAGCGGACGTGAGTCCGCTCCAGTTTAAATCCCAACATCGGAAAAGTGAGCCGACTCACGTCGGCTGCTACGTTCCGCTGCGAAATCCTGGTTGGGGCCACGTCCGGCGCAAGTCGGAGGGTCTCTGGATTTACCTCAACCTCCACCGGCGATTAAGGAAACAACCACATCAACCGACATTCATGTGCCCGTCCCCAAAAACAAAATCACCAGCGCCACTTTGAGGTCAGCGTGTTTTTTCCACTTCAACCCGGCCGGTGTGGCGCGGATTGGCTCGAAACATCGGCCAGGAACTATTGGCCAGGGGCGCAAGATGGTTTGTCGAGTTGATGGCCTCCAAGCAACCTTCCCCACCGATGTAAATGGTGCCATCCCGGCCAATCACCGGAGAAGCCACGATGTTGCCGTGAGTGAGATCATTGTCGGTGTTTAACCGCCACACCTGCCGGCCGTCCCCGGTAACGGCCATCAAACCTCGCCAGGGCGCGCAAAAATAAATCTCATCGTTCGCGGCCACAACCGGCGATGCATCAATCAAAACCGGGAAGCCCAGGTCCCAGCGTTTCTTCCCATCGCGGCTCACGGACACATTGTCTTGATTTACCGACAAATAAAGGTTGCCGTTGGTGTCCAGCACGGGCGAGGACTGCATCGCGCCGCCGGTATGCAACCGCCAGCTTTCGGTGCCATCAGGATGCAGCGCGTAAACATTGCCGTCCGTGGAAGTAAAATAGATCGTGCCATCGCCGGCAATCGCCGGGGAAGAAGTGATCTGGCCGCCGGTGGGAAATAACCAGCGCACTGTACCGTCAGGCTTCAGCGCGTAAAACTTTTTGTCGTGTGAACCGAAATAAATCGTGCCGTCGGTACCGATGGCGGGCGAGGAATCAATGATGCCGCCGGCCGGGAAAACCCATTTCAGGGAGCCGTCGGGATGCAGCGCGTAAAAGTTGGTGTCCCACGAACCGAAATAAATGGTGCCGTCCGCGCCGATGGCCGGTGACGAATCCACCCAGGCCCCCGTTTGAAAAGTCCATTTGAGTTTGCCTTGTGGGGAGACGGCGTAGAATTTCCAGTCGCGGGAGCCGAAATAAATCGTTCCGTCGTCGCCAATGGCCGGCGAGGACTTGACTTCACGCCTGGCTTGAAAAATCCACTTAACGCGACCCTGAGGAGTAACGGCATGTAGTTTGCCGCCGAAGGTGACTTGATAAATCGTGCCGTCCAGGGCGATGGCCGGGGACGAAGTCGTATAGTAATCCGGGAGGCGGAGCGTCCAGAGATTGGTCGGGTCGGACCGGGCCAGGCAAGGGAACTGCACTCCCAACCACAGCAAGGCGGTGAGCCACCCCATCAGACCAATGGCTCCTGATTCGAGAGTCTGCATCGTCAAAGGGGAAGTAAATCGTTAAACCAGTGGGACCGCAAATTCAAACCGCGGGATGTGGCTTGACTTGAATGTATTTTCTTATCCCGGGACGACCGCTCACTTCGAGCTGATGCGGTAAAAGCGACCGGGATAATTTTTCCAGGCGGGATCACTGAAATGAATGGAGCCGTTGGTGAGCGTGCCGGTGAACAAGGGTGTCCACGTCGCGCCGGCGAGGTTGATGCAGGCCTCGATGACCACCGGTATGTTTGAGGT
>JBGPDH010000292.1:0-4468 GCA_041482195.1 Verrucomicrobiia bacterium | reverse complement strand
GGATGGGCGTGTTGTTGGTGTTATTGCCGTAGAAATACCATTGATAGCCAATAGGCGCGCTCCCGGTGGCGCATACGCTGAAGGTTGCGGGGTCGTTCGTGGAAACGATGAGGTCCTGCGGCTGGCAGGTGAGCGCCACCCGCGGAACGGCCACCAATTTGATCTGGCCGGGTGTGCTTTCGTCGATGCTGATGGAACTGTTAATCGAACCGCCCACCAGGACCACCGTCGGATTAAACGAACCGGTCTTGGTTCCGGTGTAGGTAATAATCGTGTTGGTGGTCGGCTCCAGCGCTCCGCCCAGAACACTGACCGCGATGGTGCTGTTGGGCTGAATGACCAGATTGCCCTGGACTTGCAGCAAATCACCGCTCGAACTGTTCTGTTCCTCGAACAGGCTGGTTGAACCGCCCTCCAGCGTGAGGCCGGATCCCAACGTCAACGTGCCGATGCTGTTGCCAGGTGAAAGGGTGCCGCCATTCTTGATATCGACTGGACCGGAAATCATGCCCGTGCCGCCCAGCGTGCCGCCATAAACCGTGACCGTGCCGCCGCCCAGGTAATTCGTCCCTCCACTCGTGCCTGTCAAAGAGTTGGTGCCATTCACCGCCAGTACACCATTGCTCACCACCGTCGGTCCGTTGTAGACGTTATTAGCGGCCAACCCGAGTTTACCGCTGCCCGTCTTGGTCAACCCACCCCAATCGCCCAGGTTCAAGGTCACACCATTGATGGTATGAGTGGCGCCACCACCGCTGATGATGGGCGTGGTTTGCGTCACCGTCGCACTGCCTTGGATATCAAACGTGCCGCCGACACCCGCCAGTACCACCGAACGGGAACTCGTGGCGTCCGAGCCAGTGTAACTCAGTGTGCCATTGTTCAGAACCAATGACCCGCCCGCCAGTTCGGCCAGACTGTCCACGGAAACCGCGCCGCCATTGAGATAATTGTTGCCGGTCATGTTGTTCGTATCGGCGAGGATCAGCCGGCCGGTGCCGGATTTCGTCAACGCAGTGGCGCCGCCGTTATCGGCCAGCGTCGAACTGATCGTCAAATCACCGGTGCTGTATTGATGGACAATAAGGTCGGCCCCGCTGGCGCCTTCCAACGTGCCGCCGGTTATGGCCGTTGCGCCGCTGCCGGTAACGAGCAAGCCGCCGGAAACAAGCGCCAGTGAACCATCGAGCGTGACGGTAGAGGCAGCAGTGAGTTTTAACGAATTGATGCTCGTGCCGTTGGGAACATTCGGTGACGTGCTCGCGTTCAAAGTCACATTGCTGGCCGCACCCCACGTGGTCGGATCGGCGCTGGCCTGGTAGCTGGATGCCGCCAATGCGGCAATCGGACTGCCCACCCCCCAATCGCCACCGGCGTAAGTGGCCCAACCGCCCAGGATGCCGTTGACGTTGGCCGAGGTGGTCGTAAGGGTCTTACCACCCGTGCTCGTGCCGCCAGCTGAGAAATCCACCGTGCCACCCACATTCCGGCTGAGTGCATTCAGGGTAATCGAATAGCCACCGCTGCCATTAGCGGCATTGTTGGTCAGCCAGACCGAAGCGCCACCGGGTTGGATAATGGTGCTCGAAACCGCTTCCGTGCGGCTGGCCGCGGCATTGAACCGACCGAACAGGGTGCCGCCACCCATGGTCAACGGAGTAAGTTGATCGAGTTTTTGGCCACCCTGCGTCGAATCACCGTTCGGCGCCGGGTTCGGGTAATCGAGAATCATGGTCCCGGCGAGAACCGTTAAAGTGATTCCTTGTCCAGTCGCCCCCGAATTGTTAACGCGGTTCTGGATGGCCATGCTGCCCGGTGTTGATTTCACGCTAAAATTGGTAGTAAAGGTTCCGGGAAATTTCGGGAAAGCTTCCAAACCGCTGCGGAAGTCAAAATTGGTCACGTTCAATTGGGCTGAGCCGGCCGGGCCATAAGCCAGGGTGCCGTTGTTGTCAAAGACGACGAGATTATGATTTTCCGTCGAGGTGCCATTCAGACCCATGTTGGTTACTGCCCCGCCATTAATCGTCAGCGTGCTCGCTGAATTCATACCCACGCTGCTGGGAACCAAAAGGGTTGCCCCGGAATTCACCACCGCACTGTCGTTCAAGCTGTTGACCCCCGTGCTGGCCATAAAGAGTGTGCCTGCATTGACAGTGGTCACCCCCACGTTGGTAGCGGCAACCGACGGAAGCAATACCAACATGCCATTGCCGGCTTTGGTGAAGCCCGTGCCGCCCAATTGAGCGCTGTTCGTCGCTGTCACACCGTTGGCCACGGTGATGGTCGGCGTGCCCGCCAGAACCATCGTATTACTAACGATGTTGTAACTCCCGCTCCCCGGCGCATTGAAAGTGATATTGGAAACAGTTACGGAAGGATCGGTAATGGTGAGTATGCCCGCAGCGCCGTTGTTCGCGCCAATGACCGCGTTATAACCTGGGACCCAAACCGAATCACTCGCGCCGATGGCGCCGCCAACGCCGCTGGACCAGTTGGCGTTGGTGGTTGACCAATTGCCCGAACCGTCCGTCGGCGTAACGGGATTGGCGCCGCTGGCGTCCCACGTCAGGGCATTCCCCAAACCAACACCGCTCAGAGTCACGGTGACCGGATTGGCGGTGGTATTGTTGAACATCAATGCAAATTCATCGACTGTGTTCGTCCAGGTGCCTGGATTGGTGAAAAGCCGGGAGGTGAGGTTTACCCCGTTCATCGCGATGCCGGCAGCCCCCAAAGTGGAACTGCTGCTGCCCAAGGCGACCTGGTTGGGCGCCGTCTTCAAGAACAGCCGTATCTGGTTGGTGTAGGTCGTGCCGTCGGTTGGCGCGCCCGTGACGGTCTTGCCCTGACCCGTGCTGGTGCCGGAAAACAAATCGGCCGACCCGCTGGAATGAAGCAGACCTTCAACGGTGCTCCCGGTCCAGCCGCCGAACATACCCGCGTCATCCGCCAGACTGGCCGACCCCATGGAGTTGTACAAACCCCATTCCACAGTCTTTTGCGCCACGCCGGTAATGCCGCCCGAAGCGGAAAATTTGAAAGTCACCACGGCCGCACTGTTCTGCTGTGCCAAAACGATGGGCGTAAAGCTTTTGGTGATGAAAAACATCCGCGTATTGCCCGGGACCGTAAAGGTCACGCTGCTGGCGGAAGCGGCATCGCCACCGGTGGCCACATTGGCGGTGACCAGATTGCCGCTAGTGTCGTACGAACTCCACTGCATCTGCCCGAAAGCCATCGTGGCCGAGCAAAGGAGTGACAGTAACACGGTGGAAACGAAACTGGTCTTGGAATGATGAAAGGCGTTTGGCTTCATAAATCGTGCAGGTTTGCGAACGGTTTGGGTGATTATTATCCGTTGATGATAACCCAATCCCATGACCTGCCTAGCCTGACGAATGTCAGGGTTGAAACATTGGATTCTGCAACCAACTCCCCGTTTTGTGCCCTGAAAAAACTATTGCGCCGGCCAAGCTCGCCAAGTGATACTGACAACCTGCCATCCAATGTCACTGTGACAGTTATCTGTGCAGGTTAAAGTAATCTCCAAATGATTGCCCACAATGGAAACTTGATCCGACGGTATAATAATGGGGAGACCGGTAAAATTCGCCGGTGCACCGCAGTCACTGCCATATGCTGTCGTGCCGATCCCGCCAATGGTACCGGCGTCGTCAAAAGTTCCGCTGTTTATGATAACTTCATAGTTATCTGCGGTCGGGGTAAATGGGAAATCGTCGCTCGTCAAATTGGTCGAAAGCGTGAAGGGCAACGAGAGGTCATCATCGAAAGCATGGTAGTCATACTCCTTGGTTTGTGTAAACGTTGGATTAAAAGCTTTGGTAGCGATGGCGATGTTGGCATCTACCGGATCAGTGGTCCCAACATTGCCTTTAAATAACGCAAGTAGTTTGTTTGTACTTAAGAGCGGACCGGAAAAGGTCATCGTGAAGCTTTGGCCATCTGACAATACACCGCCCGATACCGCGTCGCTTATGTTGGTGTGACCCATTAAATTTCGGTTCCCGCTGGGATCGTCTTGATAAATCGAAAAGTTGCCGCCACTGAAACTCTGGCCGGAAGTGTTTTTGATCAGGTTTGTGTACAGCATTGAATTGGTATCATAGCCGATGGTTTGAACGCTCAACGTGCCTCGAAAGAAGTAATCCAGCACACCAGCACTGTATTCTATGGCTTTAGGAATCAAAATATCATGATAGTCTTGAAGAACGTTTGTGTCGAAAATCGTTGTTGCGCGATGATTCATTAAACCCGGGTGTTTTACTCCCCACATAGTTAAACGGCTATGATGTTTCACAAATATCCCATCTTTATTTTTGGTGAGATAATAATTGGTGCCGAGATGCCCGCTCTTCAGACTGTACGTTTCGGAAGATATAATTGTGCCGTTTTGGCGTGAAGGAAACGGAAAGTAATGAATGTCGCTGGAATTAAAATATTCTTT
>JBGPDH010000291.1:0-4474 GCA_041482195.1 Verrucomicrobiia bacterium | reverse complement strand
TGCGGGGCTGGTGGGGACCGGCTGGCAAAAAATCGTGCACGCCGGGCCGCTGCTCTGGTTGACCGTGCCCGCCGTCACGGGTGCGGTGCTCGGCACGCATTTCGGCGCCCGGCGCTGGAGCAGCATCATTTTCAGCCGTGTGCTCGCTGGTATCCTCATTTTTTCCGGCGGAAAATTGTTGATTGAGGCGGCCACTCATTGAATTGTCATCCCCGTGCGCGTACTGTTTTTTGCCCAGCTTAAAGATGTCACCGGCTGCGATGCCATCGAGCTCGCCGCCCCGGCGCTGAACGGGGAACAGCTCTGGGCAGAGTTGCAGGGGAAATTCCCCGCGCTGGCCGCCCACCGCGCACACGTGCGGCTGGCGCGCAACTGGGAATACGCGACCCCGGGCATGATGTTCAGTGCCGATGATGAAATCGCTCTGATTCCGCCGGTGTCGGGCGGCTGAGTTTTACGCATGGAAATCGATGTTCAACTCGTACCGGGGCCAATTGCGGAAACCATCTCCCCGCACTCAATTGGCCGACACGGCGCGTGGCTGGAATTTCGCGGTGTCGTTCGCGATGAAGAAAATGGAGAAAGAATTTCGGCACTCGAATACGAGGCTTATCCGGAAATGGCCCGGCGCGAAATCCGGCGGTTAATTGAGGAAATTTCGGCGCGGCATCCGTGCCTCGCGGCAAAGGTCGTTCATCGGGTCGGCATCATCCCGGTAGGCGAAACGGCGATTTATGTGGGAGTCGCGGCCGGTCACCGCGCCGAAGCCATCGCCTTGCTGGCCGAGTTCATGAATAAACTCAAACAAGACGTGCCCATCTGGAAACGGCGGGCCTTATCCTCCGTAGCCGCAAATGTGAATTTGCAGAATGCCGGGTCGCCTCAATCCGCCGATTTACATCGGCGGCTACAAAAGATGTTATCACTTGATGAAGCAATGTCGGAAATCCAGTCTCGTTGCCTGCCGTTGCCCGGCGTTCGTGCATCATTGGAGGAATGTCATGGACGAGTGCTGCACGAAACGGTTTGTGCCCTCACTGACGCGCCGGATGGCGACCGTTCGACCCGCGATGGCTATGCGATTTTGCAGGATGACCCGTTGGAGGCTTTTACCGTGGTGGACACCCTCCATGCCGCCGATTGGAAACCGCGCGAGCTGAAGGCCGGCCAGGCCGTCCGGGTCGCTACCGGCGCGTCGTTGCCCTGTGAACATTTACGGGTGGTCATGCAGGAAAACGTGGAGCGCACCGGCGACAAAATCCGGATCACGAAACACGAAGCGGCTTCGAACATGCGAAAGCGTGGTGCAGAAATAAAGGCAGGACAGCCGTTGTTGTCGGCAGGCACGCGGCTGGACGCTGGTAAACTCGCGTTGCTTGCGTCCGCCGGCTGTGTCCGGCCGTTGGTCAATCCGCGGCTGCGGGTCGTTCATTTCACCACCGGCGACGAACTCGTTCCGCCGGAACAAGCGCCGAAGCCGGGCCAGGTCCGTGACAGCAATTCGATTTTAATCCGCAGCCTGCTCCAAAAGTACGCCTGCAATCTGGAACAAGTGCATTTGCCAGAGAATTTCGAACTGGCGAAATCCGTAATCGGCCATCGGCCATCGGTATTTGAAAATTCAGACCTTCTCCTCATTTCTGGTGGTGCAAGTGTCGGAGACAAGGATTTCACCCGGCCTTTGCTCGAATGGCTGGGGTTTGAAATTGTTTTTTCGCAGGTGAACATTCGCCCCGGCCGCCCACTGATTTTTGGTCAAAGCGGCGCACGTATTGCCTTTGGCCTGCCGGGTAACCCATTGTCGCATTTCGTCTGTTTCCATTTGTTTACGGCGACTGCGCTGGCAAAATTAACCGGAAATGAGCCACCAAAATTTCTGCGCAGCTTGCTGGCGGTGAAGCTTGAAGAGGCGCCCAATCCGCGCGAAACTCTGTGGCCGGCACGGCTCGATGCGGCGGGATTGCACCCGCTGGCATGGGCGAGTTCGGGTGATATGACCTGTATGGCAGAAACCAATGCCTTGATTCGTGTGCCGGCGAATCACAGCCCGATGGCAACCGGCACGGAAGTGAAATTTTTGCCAACTGCGACTTTGCTGGAAGGCAGTTAAATCAGGCCGCGCGGCAGTGCGGCCCTACCTTGATTGGTAGGGCGGTGCTGCTGCACCGCCTATATTAAATGAAAACAAAATCATTTTCGCATCTCGACGCCACGGGTGGTGCACGCATGGTGAATGTAGGCCACAAACCGCTGCAACGCCGTCGCGCGGTGGCCGAAGGCAAGTTAATCTGTCAGCCCGCAACCATCCGCGCGCTCAAACGCAACGCACTGCCCAAGGGCGACGTGCTGACCGTGGCACAGATTGCCGGTATCCAGGGCGCCAAACGCACGGCCCAGTTGATTCCGCTCTGTCACCCGCTGGCTTTGAATCATGTGGAAATCACATTTCGGGTCCGGGCCAAGGCCATCGAAATTGTGTGCGCGGCGGAGACACAATCGCAAACCGGCGTGGAGCTGGAGGCGTTGACCGGCGTAAGCGTCGCGGCCTTGACGCTTTACGACATGTGCAAGGCGGTGGACAAAACCATGCGAATCGGAGACATTCGCGTCACAAAAAAGGAAAAAACATGAGCGCCAATTCAGTAGCCCAGGTTGATCACCTGCCGTATCGCCGACTGGCAGTCGGCGCAATAGCCGAAGATTTCACGGCCTGCGGATTGCCAATCCGCGATACGGCAGACTGCCAGTCTGCGCTACCATGAACATCGGGCGCATCACCGTCAGCGACCGCGCGTCGGCGGGAATTTACGAGGACCGCAGCGGACCGGAGATAGAGAAAGTACTGAGGGAATTTCTGGGCCAGGAGGCAAAATTTGAAGCGTCGGTGGTGCCGGATGAGGTGGAAAAAATTTCCGCAACGTTGAAAAAATTCGCGGATGAATTAAAGTGTGACCTGGTAGTGACGACGGGAGGCACGGGAATTGCCATTCGCGACGTGACCCCGGAGGCAACGCGCCCGGTCCTGGAAAAAGAATTGCCGGGGTTCAGCGAAGCGATGCGAATGCAATCGCTGGCGAAGGTGAAAACGGCGATCTGGTCGCGCGCGCTGGCCGGCACGCGCGGGAAAACGCTGATTGTCAATTTACCGGGCAAGCCCTCGGCGGTGCGCGAGTGTCTGGAGATTCTCGCGCCGGCCATGCTGGAAGGCATGGCGCATTTGCGGGGGGAAGACCCGCACAAAACTTAAGAGCATGAACGATACGTTTGGCCGCACGGTTGATTATTTGCGCATCTCGATCACCGATCGATGCAATGAGCGGTGTCTCTACTGCATGCCGGAGGGGTACAAGGGCTGGGAACGCACGCAGGACCATTTGACGGCGGCCGAAATCATCCACATCGTGCGTGTGGCGGCGGAACTGGGTTTTCGAAAATTCCGGCTGACCGGCGGCGAACCGCTGGTGCGCGGCGACATTTTGGAAATCGTCCGGGGCATGCGGGAAATTTCCGGTGTGGACGTCATCGGGCTTTCGACGAACGGCGTCCGGCTGGCGACGCTGGCTCAGTCGTTGCACGATGCCGGCGTTAACACTGTCAATATCAGCCTGGATGCGCTGGATCCGGCGGTTTACCGGCAGGTGACCGGGGGTGATGTGAATGCGGTCATCGCCGGCATCCGTGCGGCCGTGGCCGCAGGATTCGACCGCGTTAAATTGAATTGCGTACTCATGCGCGGGGTGAATGAGCAGGAACTGTGGCCGCTCGTCCTGTTTGCGGCGGAACACGGGCTGCCCCTGCGATTGATCGAATTGATGCCGCTGACGCGGACGGATGTGTTGACGGAGAAGAATTTTCTCCCGGTGGGCGAGGCGATGCAGTTGCTCGGGCAACGCGACGAACTGATTCCGAAACCGGAGGTCAGGATTGGTCATGGTCCGGCAAAGTATTACCTGTTGAAGCAAACCGGCGCGCTGGTGGGTTTCGTCGGGGCGCTGACGAACCTGCAGTTTTGCGAGAACTGCAACAAGATGCGGCTTACGGCGGACGGAAAAATCCGTCCGTGCCTGGGCAACCACGGTGAAATCGATTTACGCGAAGCGCTGCGGCATGGCGGCGACGATACCCGGTTGCGCCAATTATTTCTGGAGGCTCTGCGGTCGAAACCACTCGAACATCAATTCCGTGACCTCTATCAGCCATTGCGTCCCATGACGGCGATTGGCGGATAAACATGCGTCGCTCTTCAACCTTTTTCAGGCGGCGGTAACGGCGTTGCGGTTTAAGGCGCGTGACTGACCACGACGCGATAGAATCCCTGCGGATCCGATCCCAGATTCACGGTGAAGGGCGCGTTGGTGCTCGGGCCTAATGGACCCGGAGGTTGCACATTGATAATGGCCGAACCCAGGTTCGCCCAATTGGCACTCGAAGTCAGGTCATTTGAATATTGAACCTGATAGACGAAACCCTGAGG
>JBGPDH010000290.1:0-4494 GCA_041482195.1 Verrucomicrobiia bacterium | reverse complement strand
CGCCGATCTTCATCTTCACAACCTGATAGCCCCGGTCGCGGTAGCTCTTCATCTCATTCTTCAGGGCCGTTAAATCCTTTCCCGGATAATAATAACCACCGGCGGCATAGACCCAGACCCGGTGGTCGGCCTTGCCCCCGCGGTAACGATCAGCGAGCAACCGATACAGGGGTTTCCCGGCAATCTTGGCGACCGCGTCCCACACCGCCATGTCAATGGTGCCGACCGCCACCGAACGTTCGCCGTGTCCACCCGGCTTTTCATTCTTCAGCAGCGTGTCCCAGATGCGGAACGGATCCAGGTTCGTGTCGGCTGCATCAACCAAGGTCTTCGGGTCAGCCGACATCAGGCGCGGAAAGAACCGTTCGCGCATCAACGAGCCCTGCCCATAGCGTCCGTTGGAATTGAATCCGTATCCTACGACCGGCTTTCCTTCCCGCACGACATCGGTGATTAACGCCACGACCGAACAGGTCATCTTGGAAAAGTCGATGTACGCGTTCGTAATCGCTGAGGCCATCGAAACCGTTCTTTCCCGGATTTCAACAATGCGCATAAAAAACTTTTTAGGCTGAAACGGTCAGTGACGCGGCGACAAACTATACGCCCGCCGTTCAACTTCCAGAATAAACTGTGCTCCTCTTTTTCCGACGAGAAGGCGCCGGTAATGGCAAAAGTACAAAAGGCCTAACCGATGATGGACGCGACTAACGCAGATAAGTTCCGACGCAACTGTGTCAGCAAGACATGAGGAACTACGCAGCCGAAGAAACACTTTCGCCGAGGGCCTTTTGAATGGTGCTGAGCAACTCATCCATATTGAGCGGCTTGTGCAGGTATGCCATTGCTCCTGCTGCCAGACAGCGGTCCCGGTATTTCGCCGGATCGGTACCTGAGATAATGATTACCGGGACGTCTCTGGCCTCGCTCATATTTTGGAGCCAGCGAATGATGGCAAACCCATCCCAATGCATGCCGACGTCCATCGGGTCGGGTGGAAACATCAGATCCAGTAAAATCAAGTCGGGGATTTCCTTCTTGATCGCGCTGATGGCCGCAGAAGCATCCATGGCGCCAAGGACCTGGTAACCGCTGGCCTTGAGCTTCATCTCCACCACCTTCCGAATGATCAGAGTGTCATCCACCACTAAAATCTTTTTGGGTTGGGCGGCTGGCTGTTCGTTTGTCATAAATGTCCTGACATACCCTGTTAAGTGAAGCAGTAAAGCTGCCATAACCATCGTTTGGACTTAATTACTTAACATACTTATAATGAATTGCTTGGCAACTGACTTGGCTGTTTTTGTTAAATGCCTTACCAAAATTGATTTTTGAGAGTGTTTATTTGCTTTGGTCAGAAATCTGTAGAATAGAATGGGAGGGACACGACTGGGAAATCTTTAGTCAGGGTCGCTATGATGATTGAACGTTTGGGAAAGTGGTTGTTCCCGAGGTGGCAGCCCTATCGCCGAAGGCGCGAAATGAGAACGATCATGGTCGCGATGGGAGTGGGTCTCATTGTCGCCGCCGCCTTGGCGGCCATCATTCTGTTAGCCAATGCCTCCTCACTGGGCCGATAACTTTCCAGCTTTCTGTTCGAATTTGATTCACCACTCCCTGCGCCATGGACTCATGGTATTTGAGTGATCGTTCTTTTTTACCGGTTCTGCTTGGCAACCATGCGTTTCATCGCTTAGCTAAGCGCCATGCAAGTGGTTCTTGATTACTTGAAATGCAACCAGGCGCGTTTTGTAGCCGAACTGTGTGATTATCTTCGCCTTCCCAGTGTCTCGGCCCAACCCCAGCACAAGCAGGATTTGCGCGCCTGTGCCGACTGGCTGGCGGAACATTGCCGTCAAATCGGCCTGGACGCGCATGTCTCCCCGACCCAGGGCCATCCCATCGTCATCGCAAAAACTCCCCGCGCCCGATCGTCACGGAAGCCGCACTTTATGGTCTATGGTCATTATGACGTGCAACCTCCTGAACCATTGGATTTATGGCAGACGCCGCCGTTCGAACCGCGCATTGCGGGTCGGTCAATATTTGCCCGTGGCACCACGGACAACAAAGGCCAGCACTTTGCCCACCTCAAGGCCGTTGAAGCATATCTCAAGACCGGCACGCCCCTGCCCTGTGACCTGACCTTTGTCATTGAAGGCGAGGAGGAAGTGGGCAGCGCCAATCTCGCGAAATTTCTCAAGTCACACCACAATGAATTAAGATGCCATGCCGTTGTGGTCTCTGATACCGGAATGCCGGATGCCGATCATCCCGCTCTCACCTATGCCTTGCGCGGTATCATTGCGTTTGAAATCACGCTGCAGGGTCCGTCACGTGATTTGCATTCCGGCATTTTTGGCGGTGCAGTGGACAATCCGGCAATGGCCCTGAGCCAGTTGCTGGCCAGGTTGCGCAACCCCAACGGCCGCGTTGCCATCCCGGGTTTTTACGACGACGTCGTCCCGCTTTCCACTTACGAACGCAAACAATTCAAACGGCTGCCTACTACTGACCGGGAACTCCAGAAACTGCTCGGTGTAAAACGATTGTTCGGTGAACGCGGCTTTACGCCCATGGAACAACGCAGCGCGCGGCCGACGTTTGAAATCAACGGCCTGACCAGTGGTTATCAGGGCACGGGCAGCAAGACCATCGTGCCGGCCTGGGCTCGTGCCAAAATTACCTGCCGCCTCGTGCCCAATCAAAGACCCGCGCACATCCGCAAAATTGTCTGTGATTACCTGAAAAATATCTGTCCGGACACGGTGCGTCTGGAAATCGAAGCCGGTCATGGCGCCGAGGCGTATCTGGTTTCGCCGAACAGCACGGGCGCTCAGGCGGCCTTGCGCGCGTTGCGCCGGGCATTCCACCGCGAACCGGTCTTGTTGCGCGAGGGTGGCTCGATTCCCATCGTAAACGATTTCAAAAAGATCCTGGGCGCAGACTCCTTGCTGCTGGGCCTTGGCCTGCCGGACGACAATGCGCATTCGCCGAACGAGAAATTTGACCTGGACTGCTTCGAAAAAGGCCAGCGCATGAGCGCTCTGCTTTGGCAGGAATTATCAAATCCGCGCGAACATCGCGCTTAATCCTTCAGCGGATACCTCTGAAGGACGCGTACCACGCCGGCGGAGGCGTACCAGTTGCTCCAAATCAATTGCAGCGATTGAAAACGAATTTCTCCGAAATCGGTTTCGCGATGCATCCGGAGTAATTCAAAGAGCCGTTGCCAGTCCGTTTCCGGTTCGGAAAAGCGCATCACGGTCAAGTGAGCCGTGACCGTTTTGTAGCGGCGATCCAAATTCCCGCCCAGACCGGCCTTTCGAAAAGCGCCGCGCAATTGATTGCGAAGCACGAACAAAGCGTCATCCAAGGGAAATCCTTGAATCATCACCGCATCCGGTGAAACGGTGACGCCACGAAAATAAACCCCAAACGGGCGGCCCTTTTCCAAAATCCGGTTTAAAACCTCCTGACAGGCCGGCAACTTGCGAATTTCGTCACGCCAGGATGCCGAGCCGGGAATGATCGCCATTACCGTCACATGTAATTCAGAGGGTCGATAGAAATGCAGTCGCGGATGGATGGCAGCGACTTCACTCAAAAACCGGCCGACTTTCCGTCGCACGCTTGCATCCGGGCGCGCCACCAGCGTGACCCCACGACGGGAATCACCGGCTCTATTCCGCAAGTGAGGGTCTATTGATATTTCACCTGATTTCAACAGCGCGCCGGTTTTGCGCCAAAGCCGCTCGTAGATTTCGCGCGGTTCCGTCAATGGGTTTCCCATCTTTGAATTTCCTCCTTTAACAGTTCCAGCGGCAAACCCACCACGTTGCTGAACGAACCGGAAATTTCCGAGACAATCGTGTCCCCGTGTTCCTGAATGGCATACGCGCCCGCCTTGTCCAGCGGGTTCATCTTTGAGAGATAAACGTTGATTTGTTCGAGCGAGAGCGGACGGAACGTTACATCCGTGCTCGCGGCAAAAGTTCGCTCCCGCAACGCACGCAAATGAATCAGGCTGACGCCGGTGACGACCTGGTGCGTCTGGCCCTGTAATCGGCCCAGCATCTGGCGCGCCTCGCGGATGTCTGCCGGTTTGCCCAGGATTTCGCCTTTCAGGAATACCAGCGTGTCCGCGCCCAGCACCAACGCGTCGGGATATTTCTTGGCGACGACGCGCGCCTTCCGGTGCGCATTGAGCTGGCAAAGTTCCAGCGGTGATAAAAACTCGTCAAAGACCTCCCTGGTGGCGCCGGGAATGATCTGAAAATCCAGATCCAACTGCCGCAACAATTCCGCGCGCCGGGGCGACGCGGAAGCCAGAATCAATGGCGGCAACGTCATGCGCAAAATCTATGCTTTATCTGTGAAACTGTCGAGCAACGGCTGTTCGCGTGGGGTGAGGCTTCCGATTCGCGGTTGCGCTCTGACACAGCTTTAGACACGCACTTTTTCTCCCTCTTCCTCCCCCGAGGGAGGAGAGGG
>JBGPDH010000289.1:0-4567 GCA_041482195.1 Verrucomicrobiia bacterium | reverse complement strand
CCGGGCGCCAGCGAGAAAAATTCCTCGGCCAATTGATCCGCATTTTCTGCCGCTTCGGAATTGGGCCGGGTTGCCAGGGCCAGCAAGGTGCCATCCGTCCGCGCGATGAGATGGATTTGGCCCTGTTCGAATGTCCACGTCAACCGGCGTGAAGTCAGGCCGTGGTCGGTGAGCAAAGTCATCGTTTCTGCCATTTGATGCAGAATGGCATCCAAATGTTTCCGGGTACACGGTTCACCGAAGCTATAGCTCTGGCAGGTGGCATCGGGCAGGCGCAGGCCGCAGCCCAACAGGCCCGGTACGGTGGTGCCGGGGGCGAAGGCTCCCTGTGATGTTTTGCTCATACGCTGGCAGCGACCGCTTTTTCTCCTCCGGAGGAGACGCGAACAAAGACCATGCGATCGGCGTTGACCTGCGCGACGGCCCGGCCGGCAGCGAGTTGAATCTCCAGCCGGTCAAATTTTCCCAGCGGTATCAACCGACT
Source organism: Verrucomicrobiia bacterium (assembly GCA_041482195.1). Classification (GTDB taxonomy): domain Bacteria; phylum Verrucomicrobiota; class Verrucomicrobiia; order Limisphaerales; family UBA11358; genus UBA11358. The sequence continues at coordinate 4,083 of JBGPDH010000289.1, read as the reverse complement.
CAATCGTGCCGCCTGTTGCGCTACCTTTTGCAACAAAGCCACCCGGTCCGGCCGGTCCGGACATTGCCAGAGGTAAAAAGGCTCACCCTGGCCGGAACAAATCAATGTCTCCTCAACCTGTACCCCAACCTCCGGTTTTGCCGCGGTGGATTCGACGACCGCTGCCGGCTCCGGAGCCGTTTCGGTGATCGGAACCCCCGCAGCCATTTCGTCGCGCACGCGCGCAGATTCCATCAGCAAGAATTCCCATTGTCCTTCGATGGTGCGTTTGGGCGGTGATTCAAATGGTTGCAGTTGAAACTCGCCGCTGGGGAGGGCCAATAATTTGTAGAAGGCGGCTTCGCCCTCCGTGTTACCGGCCTGGGCGTGAATGATCCGGCCGTCTTCGATGTAAACTTTGCCCCGCAACTGGAGGTTGTGGATTTCCAGAATGGACGAGTTGCGGCCCAGGCATTCCATTTGGATAACATCCTGCATACCGACCCGGCGCAATACGCCCTGGAACCCTTCCTTGGGTGTCCAGGTGATCAACTCCTCCAACATGATGAAAATGGATCTCAACCCTTCCGGTGAACGCGGTTTTTCGATGAACAGTTCGGCGCCCTCGGCCAGGCAGGCGGAGCGTCTTTCCTCGGTGGCGTTGGCGGTGATCACCGCTTTTTTCAAATCCGGGTGGCTGCGATTGAGGATGTGGAGGAACTGGATGCCGTCCAGCATCGGCATGTTGACGTCCGACACTACGAGATCCACCTTGCGAACTTTCAGGAGCTCCAGCGCCTGGTCGGCCGAGGTCACACAATGAATTTGCCAGATTTTTTCTCCGAGCGTGGCAAAGAAATCCTGAATCATTGCCAGAAAGTCCGCGTCGTCGTCCACGAACAGGATTTGATATTGTTTTTCCGGCGCTTTCACTTTTATCAGGAAATCTGCTCACGAGTGCTGCAATTCCCGTACCGGAACCGGCCCGCCCATGGCACAAAAATGGCCGGTTTAAAGGCCGTTAATTCAATGCCGCCAGGGCGTTGCGAGCTGCCTCTTTGACATAAGCATCGCCATCCCGGGCGGCGGTGGTGAGGATGTCTTTTGCACTTTTTTCCCGCAATTGCTCGAAGGCCATCGCCGCCGCCAGTCGCAGGTCCCGGTCGCGGTCACCGAGCAGCTCGCTTAAAATGGCAAAGGCGGCATGCACCGGTTTTCCCGGTGGTTGCGCCGCCGGGAGCGGGGTTGACCGGGTACCGGACTTTTCGGGCAGGATGCTGTTGAGCTGGTGCAACAATTTGGTGGCGCTGTGCCGGACCCAGTAATCCCGATGATTCAGTGCCGTTTTAATCTCCGGCAATGCCTGGCGCGCGGCTTCCGTTTTCAGCCAAAGGCGGTCGATGCGCTGGAGTGAATTCGTCGCGGCATTCCGCACGGCGCTTTCGGAATCCAATAGCGAAAGAACCAACGAATAGATCGCCTTCGCGTCACCAATTCGCCCCAATGCCACGGTTGCGCCTTCACGCACATCACGGTCCTTGTCACGTAACGCCTCGCACAGTCCTTGTACGGCTGCCGACTCGCCCACATTACCCAAAGCCCTGACTGCGGACTGGCGCACTTCCCAGGATGAATCCTTCAATACCGGGATCAATCCTTTTACCGCACGGGCGCCATTGCTTTTGGCGGCTACTTCCACGGCGGCGGCACGGACGCTGGGATTCGGGTCCGTGAACAATTTTTCCATGGCTTCATACGTGGAGGGGTCGGCAAAACGCTCCAGGGCTTCCAGAGCGGCGATGCGTGCTGCCGGAGCGCTTTTCTGGAGTGCCTCCAACAACGGCTTGACGGCCACGGGATCATCCATTTCTCCAAGCGCCTTGACTGCTTCCACTTGTTTGTCCGGCGGACCATTCCGGAGCAGTTCGACCAAAGGTTCGATGGCCTCGGCGCCCAGGGCAGCGACCTGGCGCAACGTGCCCGTGGCCATGAGATGAAAGGCGCGTTCGGTGTCGTTATCCGGTTGCCAGCCCAATTGCCTCAAACTCATGGAAGCGCGCGATCTTACCGCGGGCTCGGCGTCCCGAAGCAGGCGGACCAACCAACCCACAGCGCGCGCATCTCCCAATCGGCCCAAAGCCTCCGCTGCCGCCGCACGCGCCAACGGCGACCGGTCGCTAAGCATTTTTACCAAAGGTTCCACCGCCCGCCGGTCCAGAAATCTACCCAATCCCCGGGCTGCAGCGCTGCGAACATCGGCCTCCCGATCTTTCAGGGCAAAAAGCAGCGGTTCGACCGAATCGGAATGTTCGGATTGGGCAAGTTTTTCAACCGTCGCCAGCCGGGTCCTTGCATTACTCACGCGAAGCTGCTGATACGTCCACCACAACATAATTTGATGGAGATACAGCGATTTCTGCGCCAACCGGGCCGGGAAAGACCTCCCAATCCGCCCGCAACGGCCTGGCCCGGGCAATTTCTGTAGAAAGAAAAAACAGGGGTTTGTTTCATGCCGCTCGACTCCGCCGTCTGATTGTGGCAATTTTCCCCAATGGATGCGGATGAGCGTGAAATCTTCCAGTTCCTCAAATCCCGGGGAGTTGAGTTCGTGCACCCGCGCGAGATTTGTCGTCGCGCGGCTGGCAAGCATCGTTTCAATGAAGATCCGGAATGGGCCAAGTCGGTTTTGATTCGCATGAGCGAACGGGGCATTCTGGAAACCAACGCGACAGGACATTATCGCCTTAAACCTATACCCAAAAAGAACAAATCCAAACGCTGGGTTTCGCCGGATATAGCCAAAATTCTCAAGGAAAGCGGTGTGGAGATCGAGAGCGCCGGCGATGAAAGCGGCGTCGGCGACGACGAGTACTACGACAAGCTGTAATCGCTCCCGCGCGCCCCATGCTCGCCGCGCTGTTCACCACGCTGTTGTTTGCCATTTCGGCGATTTGCGGTTATCGCACGGCCAGGCAGATCGGCGGTGTGGAAGCCAACTTCTGGCGCGCCTGCCTGGCCACCCTTTTTCTGGCGCTCTGGGCGAATATTTTTGGCACCGGATTTGAAGGAGCCGCCTTCTCGGTTTTCGTTTTAAGCGGTCTGGCCGGGATCGGGCTGGGTGACAGCGGTTATTTTCAGGCCCTGCCCCGGCTGGGCAGCCGCCGGACCGTCCTGCTCACCCAATGCCTCACCGCCCCGTTTGCCGTGACGATTGAATGGTTGTGGCTGGGAACAAAACTGAACGTCAACGAATTATTTTTCATTTTCGTCATTCTGGCGGGGGTGGCCGTGGCGCTGGCTCCGAAGGAACATTTGAAAATCACGCCGCACCAGATGTTCGTGGGCATTTCCGGCACGGTGGTGGCCGCATTCGGCGGCGCACTCGGTGCGGTCTTGAGCCGCAAAGCCTATGCCGTGGCGCAGGCCGCGGGCGAGCATCCGGATCCCGGTACCACCGGTTATCAACGTGTCATTGGCGGGGCCATCGCGCTGGGGCTGCTCTTGCTGGCGGTAAAATGGCGCAGCGCTCCGGCGCACGGGGGCGTTTTCGAATCAAGCAGCCTGCGTGTTTCGCATGATAAATGGCGCCGCCTCTGGCCCTGGGTGGTCGCCAACAGCCTGGCCGGTCAGACGCTGGGCGTGAGCTGCATGCAATGGGCACTCGAAAATACATCGGCCGGTATCGTCACGGCGGTCATCGCCACGACCCCCATTCTGCTGCTGCCCATGACGCGTCTGATTGACGGGGAACGGATTGGCCTGCGATCCGCCATGGGGGCACTGGTCGCCGTGGCCGGCGTCATCGGTCTGACGTTTTCGCAGTGAAATTTATTCCTCTTCCGCGTCGTCCTCGTAATCGGAAAAAATCGAGGAAAAAAACGAGAACGAGGACGATTGCTTATGAAAACCGAATTGCAAATCGCGGTTGAAACACTTGGCCTCGAAAAGTTCCGGCGCCATATTTTTTTGTGCGCTGATCAGACCGAGCCGAAGTGTTGTACCCGCGAGGCCGGCCTGGCGGCCTGGGAATTTTTAAAACGCCGGCTCAAGGAGTTGAACCTTGCCGGGCCCCAACCGCTGGTCTATCGCACCAAGGCAAACTGT
>JBGPDH010000288.1:0-4690 GCA_041482195.1 Verrucomicrobiia bacterium | reverse complement strand
ATCGCGGAAAGAATTGGCGGCGGCTGGCCGGTCGGCACCGTTTTCAAAAGCCGGCAACCGATTGGGTTCACCTGGAAAGGCCTGCCGGATGCCAAAATCACCACGCGCATCCTGTGGTTGGAGGGGTTGGAACCCGGATTCAATCGCGGCGGCAACGTGGATTCGCACGCGCGCTATATCTACATCCATGGCACCGCCGACCAGATGAGCATCGGCCAACCGGCCTCCTGCGGCTGCATTCACCTGGCCGATACCGATTTGATCCCACTCTTCGATTTGTTGCCCGGCGGCACGCTGGTCTGGATTTCCAAACTGTGACCGGCTCAAGTTATTGCCCAGCTGGCGTTTTGACATCCGGACTGATTCATTTAACTTATTGGGCCTGACTTTCAGCGGCTATGCATTTAACCGAACAAATGACGCAACTGGCCAAACAGGCCAAATCGGCGTCGCGCGAACTCGCGAAGCTCACCACCCGCGAGAAGAACGATTGTTTGCTGGCGATGGCCGAGGCGCTGGAACAACATTCCACCGCCCTGAAGGAAGCCAACGCCCTGGACATGGAAGTCGCCGCCAGGTTGGGTCTTTCCTCCGCCATGCAGGACCGGCTCAAGCTTGATGACAAACGGGTTGCCGCGATGGCCAAAGGCTTGCGGGAAGTCGCAGCGCTTCCGGACCCGGTCGGCCGGATCCTGGATGAACGCGTCCGGCCCAACGGTTTGAAGCTCCAAAAGATTTCCACGCCCATTGGCGTCGTGGTGATCATATACGAATCACGTCCCAATGTGACGGCGGACGCAGCGAGCCTGTGTTTCAAATCCGGCAACGCCACGATTCTACGTGGCGGCAAGGAAGCGCTGCATTCGAACCAACTGATAGCCAAAACGATGATTGAAGCCGGCCGGAAAACGCTTCCGCACTTTCCCGGGCACGCGATTCAAGTCGTACCGGTGACCGACCGCGAGGCGATCCCGATTCTGCTGTCCTTGACGCAATACATTGACCTGTGCATGCCCCGGGGCGGCGAAGGCTTGATTCGCGCCGTGGCCGAGTGCTCCAAAGTACCCGTTATCAAACATTACAAGGGTGTCTGCCACGTTTTCGTGGACGCCGACGCGGATTTAAAAATGGCCGAGGACATTGCCATGAACGCCAAAGTCCAGCGCCCCGCCGTTTGCAACGCCATGGAGACGCTGCTGGTGGACAAAACCATCGCGGCGCAGTTTTTACCGGTGGTTGGCCAGCGACTCAGCGAAAAGAGGGTGGAGTTAAGGGCCGATTCTGATGCCGAAGCCATTTTGAAATGCTCGATGCACAACACCAAATCCGCCATCAAACGGGCGACGGAACAGGATTGGTTCACCGAATATAACGATTACATCCTGAACGTGCGCGTGGTGGACGGCGTGAAGCAGGCGATCGATCACATCAATTACTACGGCTCGGCGCATTCGGACAGCATCGTCACGAAGAACGAGGCGCATGCGAAACAATTTCTGAACGAAGTGGATTCGGCTGCGGTTTACTGGAACGCCTCAACGCGGTTCACGGACGGCGGCGAATTTGGCATGGGCGCGGAAATCGGTATCAGCACCGACAAGATCGGCGCGCGCGGTCCGATGGGTCTGGACGAATTGACCAGCTACAAGTGGATTGGCATCGGTAGCGGTCAAATAAGAAGCTAATCCGCAGTAGCAGACGCGCATCACTTCGAGGCTGTCCCCATAATTCATTACAAGCCAAGGCACAATTTCTGGTGTAATTTAGTGTGATTCCGTATGCGAAATCATTTCACGAAGTACCGCCTCGACGGTAAATGGGTGTGCCGGCTGTTACTGTGGGCGTTTCTGTCTCCAATGGGATTGCGCGCCGATCAAATTGTTTACGACGACGCACGGGAAAACGGTTGGCAGGATTGGGGTTGGGCTTTACTGAATTATACAAATGCTTCGCCGGTCCACTCCGGTTCGAAATCTGTTAGCGTCACCATCACGAATAACACTGGGCAAGCGATTTACATCGCCCATCCGGCCTTTGACGCCACGTTGTTCACGAATCTTACCTTCTGGATTAATGGCGGGGCGGCGGGTGGCCAGCAGTTAAAAGTGCAGGGGCATGCTTACGGGAGTAGTCAGGGGGTCACCAATTTGCCGAGTCTGGCGGCGAATACATGGCAACAATTTACGATTCCGTTGGCCGCGCTGGGGATTACCAATCAAATGGATGGCTTTTGGATTCAGGACCGGATGGGTGCGGTGCAACCGACATTTTACGTGGACGACATCAGTCTGGGCACCAACGCCATCACCGCCGGCACCAACGCGCCGGTCGCCATCGCAGTGGACGCACTGGCCAACCGACATCCCATCAGCCCTTTGACTTACGGCACCGCTTTTGCGACGTCGAACCAGCTCTCCGATTTGAATTTCACCATGAACCGGTCAGGTGGAAATGCCGAGACGCGTTACAACTGGCAACTCAATACGCATAATCGGGCGGCCGATTGGTACTTCGAAAGCATTGCGGACAGCGGCCCGACGAACGCCGGCGCGTCGGCGGATGCATTCATCGCCGACAGTAAAAACGGCGGGGCGCAGCAGATGATCACGATTCCCATGATCGGGTGGATGCCCAGGCTGGGTCCGAATCGCAGCAAACTCTGGAGTTATTCCACGAACAAATACGGCCCTCAAACGGATAGCGACATCCACAACGCGCCTTATAATAATCCGGATGCCGGCAATGGCATCAGCATCACCAACAACACCCATATCACCTGGAACAACCCTACCGATGCAAATTTTCCCACCAACTCCGATTTTCAACAAGGATTCGTGCAGCATTTATTGGGTCAGTGGGGTCCTTCCACCAACGGCGGTGTGCGTTATTATCTCATGGATAACGAAGAAAGCATCTGGCAAGGAACACACCAGGACATTCATCCGGTCGGGCCGACGATGCAGGAAATTCGCGATGACTTTTTCATTTATGCCAGCATGGTAAAATCCAACGATCCCAACGCATTGGTGTGCGGGCCGGAGGAATGGGGTTGGAATGGCTATCTTTACAGCGGTTACGACCAGCAAAATTCGGGTTACACGGATCGCGCGGCCAACGGCGGTTGGGATTACATGCCATGGCTGTTGAATCAGATTCACCAGCATGACCTGGGCACTGGCTACCGGCTGCTCGATTACTTCACACTTCATTGCTATCCCCAGGAAGGCAATGTCAGCGGCAACGACAGCTCCCCGCCCACGGCGCTGCTGCGGAACCAGTCCACCCGCGTGTTTTGGGACAGCAATTACGTCGACCCCAGTTGGATCAACAAAGTCATCATGCTGATTCCCCGCATGAAAAGCTGGGTGGCAACCAATTATCCCGGTACGAAGATTGGCATTACCGAATATAACTGGGGTGCGGAGACCAACATCAGTGGGGCTACCGCCCAAGCCGATATTCTCGGCATTTTCGGCCGCGAAGGACTGGATCTGGCGACGCGCTGGACCACGCCCGATACTACTTCGCCTACTTACAAGGCGATGAAGATATATCGCAACTATGACGGTAATAAATCCACTTTTGGCGACACGAGCATCCAGACCACCGTGCCCAACCCGGATGTTCTATCGGCTTTCGGCGCCGTTCGAGCCAGCGACGGTGCACTGACACTGATGGTCATCAACAAAGACATCTTCAACGCCAGCCCCATCACGGCCAACATCGCCAATTTCAATACCGCCGGAACGGCCCAACGGTGGCAATTGACTTCCGCCAACACCATCAATCACCTCACGAACCTCCCGCTCGCGAACGGCGTTCTGAGCGATCTGCTCCCGGCCCAAAGCATCATGCTCTTCGTATTGCCCGCGACGAACACCTTCAACCTGCAAATCGGCAACAACAGCCCGCCCGGTCAGCTGAGCATCCGGCTAAATGGCCAGGCAGGACAAACCTATATCCTCCAGGCCTCCACCGACCTGGCCCATTGGTCGGCCATCGACACCAATCTGTTATCGAGCAATTCGTTTGAATTTTTCATGCCCATGACCAATGCCACGCAAATGTTTTATCGCGGCCAATTGAGCAGTCCCTAGCAGCAACACCCGGTCCATCCACAGCAGCGTCTCCTTGCCATTCCTTTTTTGACGCTGAACAGTTTGAAGTTTACTGTGTCCAGCGTGGACGCCATTTCTTCCAAGCTAAAACCTGCAGCCGAGGCCGCACATTTTATTCGGAAACAAATTCCCGCCGGGGGACTTTTTGCCGGACTCGATTGGCGGATTTCGCCGGAACCGTTTCCACTCGGTGAAAATCTGGCGAAGGAAATTGACTCGTTGGGCCGGGTATTGCTGCAATTTTATCGCGCGGTCAATCTGCTCTATCGACGCAGCGTGGAAGGCAAACAACCCGCGTGGGTGGCGGAATTGCTGGACCGCGGCAAGCCTCCCGAATTGATCGAGCTTCAACGTTCACCGGCGTTCAAGAGCGATGTACCGCGCGTCATCCGGCCGGACATTTTGTTGACGGAAGACGGCTTCAGCATCACCGAACTGGATTCCGTACCCGGCGGCATCGGCCTCACCGCGTGGCTGAACGCGACTTACGTCGCAGTCGAAGGCCGAGAGTCGAAGGTCGAGAGCAAAATCATCGGCGGCGCGGACGGGATGATTCGTGGATTTGAAAGTAT
>JBGPDH010000287.1:0-4694 GCA_041482195.1 Verrucomicrobiia bacterium | reverse complement strand
GAAAAGAAAAAATTGATTCTGGTTCCGCGCGAAACGCCATTGAGCCTCGTCCACGTCAAAAACATGGAGCTGCTGCTGCTGGCCGGCGCGACGATTCTGCCAGCCAACCCGGGGTTCTATTCGAATCCCCAAACCGTCCGGGAAGTTGTGGACACCGTGGTAGCGCGGGTGCTGGACCATCTCGGCTTGCCGCAAACGCTCGTCCCGCGTTGGAATGAAGAAAAGGAATAAAATGAAAAAGGGAGAACATTCAACATTCAACATTCAACATTCAACGCCCAAGGATTCAGAAGTGGTGGTCTGGAAATTCAACGAAGGCACAGGAGGAAACCGGAAGTTTGATCTTGAAGACCGACTGTTGAAGTTTGCCTCGGCGGTGATTGATTTGTCGGAAAGTTTGCCCGCCACGCGGGCGGGCAATCACATCGCCGGACAGATTTTGCGCTCCGGCACGTCTCCCTACCCGAACCATGGTGAAGCCGAAGCTGCGGAATCTCGCGAGGACTTCATCCATAAACTAAAAATCTGTCTCAAGGAATTGCGTGAAACTCGTCGTTGGGCGCGGCTCATCCAGCGAAAGGCCTGGGTGAAAAATGAAACCACGCTGCTGTTTGTGCTGGGTGAATGCGAGCAATTGATTCGCATTTTTCATTCCAGCATCCAGACCGCCAGGCGAAACGTACAGGCGGAGTTTCAAAAGCCCGCCAGCGCCTTCCCATACGCCCCCAGCAACGCCGGTTGACTCTTCAATATTGGGCGTTGAATGTTGAATGTTGAATGTTCTCCTCGCTAAAAAAATGGGGTTCGTTCGTCCGGTTCAGCCACACGGTCTTCGCCCTGCCGTTCGCGCTGGCGGCCATGGTCGTGGCGGCGCGCGATAACCGCGGCTGGCCCGGCTGGGAAAAATTTATCCTGATTCTCGCCGCCATGGTCTGCGCCCGTTCCTGCGCCATGGCATTTAACCGCATCGTGGATCGCAAATTCGATGCGCTCAATCCGCGCACCGCCAACCGCCACCTGCCCACCGGACAGATCTTGTTGTCCAGCTCGGTCGCGCTTTGCCTTCTGGCCGCAACCGGTTTGGTGGCCGTGAGTTACTTTCTTAACCCGTTGTGTTTTTACCTCTCGCCGATCGCACTCGCTGTGATTTGTTTTTATTCACTCACCAAACGGTTCACGGATTACACGCACGTTTTTCTTGGGCTGGCGCTGGCGCTGGCGCCGGTTGGCGCATGGCTGGCAATAAAAGGCAACAGCATTTCACCGTTGGAAATCCTGCAAATGATTACCCTGGCACTCGCCGTCGTGTTATGGCTGGTCGGCTTTGACATCATTTACGCGTTGCAAGATTACGAATTCGACAAATCGTACGGCCTGCATTCGCTGGTTGTGGCGTGGGGGCCGAAGAATGCCCTGGCCGCTGCCTTTCTCGCGCATATGGTCATGTGCGGATTCCTGCTGGCGTTCGGTCTGCTCTGCCAATTCCGCATCGCCTACCTGCTCGGCTGGTTCATCATTGTCGGTTGCCTCGTGTTGGAGCATTGGATCGCCCGCCGCCGCAGTTTGAACTGGATCAATCTCGCCTTCTTCCGATTGAACGCCGCCATCAGCACGGTCTTTCTCATTGTCACTGTCACCGAGGTGATTTTTCAAGGCGGGTTCAAGTTGCGCTGAAACGTGATTGATCTTGTAGCCACGCTTGTGAAAGCGTGGATGAGTCCGCCGATTCACATCGGCGACTACGTCGTCCTATCGCCAATTCCGATGCGGGCGCACCCCCGGCTTCCGCCGGTGTTTCAAATTTGATTCACGTTCCCTGGTGGTATGTCCCGAGCCACTGGCACCATCCCGAGCCAGCCGGAAGTCCACCTGCTTCTTGAAAGTGTCCACCTTGGCGATCTGCACCCGCACCTGGTCGCCCAACCGGAAGACCCGGCGGGCGCGTCGGCCGATCAGTTGGTTCCGCTCCGAATCGAACTGATAAAAATCGTCCTCCAGAACGGAAAGGTGCACCAGCCCGCTCATCGCCAGCTCCGGCACGTCCACAAAGAAACCAAAATTGCGCACGTCCGTCACCAGCGCCGGGTACGGCGTCGGCTGCGGCGACTTGAGCTGCGCCTTCAGAAAGGCGTACAGCTTCACGTCCTTGCTGTCCCGCTCGGCATCGGCGGAATTGCGTTCGGTATCGGAAATATGTTCGGCGGTTTCCTTCAACGAATGGGTTGGACCATGACCGTCCCGGGACAAAGCGCGATGCACCACCAGATCGGCGTATCGCCGGATAGGCGACGTGAAATGGGTGTACCTGGCCTTGGCCAGGCCGTAGTGACCGAGCGGCTCGACCGTATAACGGGCGCGCATCAACGACCGGAGAAACCCGATCTTGAGCGCCGCGCCGATGGGAATCGTACCGAGTTTTTGCAGCAGTTTCTGAACTTCAATCCGCTTCGTCAGATTGGCGCAGGGCACGTGATGGCTGAGCACCTCTTCACGATATTCCTGCAATCGCCGTTCGTCCGGCTCCTCGTGCACCCGGTAAATCGCCGGCACATTCCGGGCCATCAACCGGCCCGCCACCGCCTCATTGGCCAATAACATGAATTCCTCAATCATTTGATGGGAAATATCGTTCTCCACTTTCTCAATGCGCGACACGCGGCCGCGTTCGTCCAGCCGGATTTTCATTTCGGGAAAATCAAGGTCCAGCGAACCGGCCTTGAACCGCAACCGCCGGATCCGCTGGGCCAGCGCATTCGCGTCATGCAACATCTGCTCCATCCGGTCGTTTGGTTTCCGCTGCAAAATCGCCAGCACTTCCGGGTAGGAAAACCGGCGTTGCGAATGAATCACTGCCGGGTAAAATTCCGCTTTCAGCACCCGGCCTTCATCCGACAATAGAAACTCCACGCCTTGGGTCAGGCGATCCACGTCCGGTTTCAACGAGCACAATTCATTACTCAACGCCTCGGGCAGCATCGGGATCACCCGGTCCACCAGATACGTTGAATTACCCCGCCGGCGTGCTTCGGCATCCAGTGCCGTGCCCGGTTTCACATAATGCGATACGTCCGCAATGTGCACCCACAACTTCCATTGCCCCGGCGAAACCCGCTGGAGACAAATCGCGTCGTCAAAATCTTTTGCGTCGTCCGGATCAACGGTGATGACCTGATGCCGCCGGCAATCTTCGCGCCCGGCCAGTTCGTGCGGCGAAACGGCCGTCCCGACGGCCCGGGCTTCGTGCAATACCTCCTTCGGAAAATGTAATGGCAGATGGTACTGGCGCAGCACCGACAACATATCCACCCCTTCCTCGTCCGGCGCGCCAAGCACCTCGATGATTTCGCCTTCCGGATTAGTGTGGCGCGATTCCCATTGGTGCAACTCCACCACGACCTTGTCGCCGACGCGCGCGGGCCGACCGACGTCGCGCGGCGGCGGTACATAAATGTCGTGCGGCATGCGCGGGTCATCGGGAATCACGTAAAGAAACTTGCGGCCCTGCTGCAGCGTGCCGACCATTTGTGTCCGCGTCCGTTCCAGGATGCGAATCACTGCGCCCGTTTCCTGCGCGAGTTGGCCGGAACGCAAGCCCTTCGGCCGGACATCGCGCCGCACCAGCACGCGATCTTCGTGGAGCGCCGTTCCGGCGGCCTCCTGGGGAATCATGATTTCCTTCAACGCCGGGTCATCCGGCTGGACGAAGCCTTTGCCCTGGCGATTGATGCGAATCCGGCCCGGAACGAGGTCCGCTTCGCGCGACTGGATGTACCGGTTCCCCTTCGTGCGAGCGATGCGGCCGGACTTTTCGAGCCGGCGCAGCACCTCCTGCAGCTCCTGCTGACGATGGGGCGCCAGCCGGAGATGCCGGAGCAATTCCGGCACATTGGCCGGCGCATAGTCCCGCCGGCCCAGTACGCTTAAAATCTGCTCTTCCATAATCTCATCCCTCAACCCATGCAGGTCTTTTGTCTGATTATGAATAATTTTTGGCGCATTACCAGCAACGACTCGAACCGGATTACCGATTCACGGTCGATCCTCTTGCCTAACAAACTCACTTTCCCAAACACGCAATTACTGTTAATTCTTGTTGGTGAACATTTTTGTTCAACGCAGTGAATTGCGCGACATTTATGACAAGGTCGCCGCCGGCGAGCGGATCGCCGAGGCCGACGCGGTCCGGCTATTTGAGTCGAAAGACTTGAACGCCGTTGGCGCCATCGCCGACCTGGCCCGCCAGAGAAGAGTCAGCAACCACGCCAGTTACATTGTCAATCGCTACGTCAACTATTCGAACTATTGCATCCTGTCCTGCCAGTTTTGCTCGTTCGCGCGCAAGAAACGCGATGCTGATGGCTTCCAGTTTTCCGTTGAGGAAATCGTCCAGAAAGCACGCGAAGCACTGAAGCTTGGCATCACCGAACTGCACATTGTGGGCGGACTGCATCCATCGCTGCCGTTCAGTTATTACACCGACATGCTCAAGGCGTTGAAGACGCTTGATGCGCGGCTGCAGTTGAAGTGTTTCACCGCGATTGAAATTCTCCACCTCGCGTGGATGGCCAAAAAATCCGTGGAGCAGACGCTGACCGAACTTAAGGCCGCCGGCCTCGAATCGCTCACCGGTGGTGGCGCGGAAATTTTCCGCAAGGAAGTCCGCTCGCAGATCGCCAAGGGCAAGGAATCGGGCG
>JBGPDH010000286.1:0-4698 GCA_041482195.1 Verrucomicrobiia bacterium | reverse complement strand
AGGAATCGGCCCAAATGATAAGCTTCACGCTGATTTTTCTGGCGGCAGGAATTTCGGGCTATGCGGTTTATCAATATCTGACTCATTCGAACCAGGTATGGATTTATCTCTCCCCCTATACCGGCCGGGCCTCGGGTACTTATATTTCACCCAACAATTTTTCCGGGTTTCTCGAGATGATTTTGCCGCTGGCGGTCGCTTACGCGCTGGCGGGCCGCGTCAAGCCTTTGTTCCGGGCGTTGCTCATTTACGCGGCGGCCGGTTTGGTCGCCGGGCTGGTGGTGACTTTCTCGCGCGGCGGCTGGGTGGCGGCCGCGGTGGCGTTGCTGACCCTTTTATCCGTTTTGGCTTGTCACCGTAATCATCGTTTGCCGGCCCTGGGTCTGCTTCTCGTTCTGATGACCGGCGGAGCGATTTTTGCGACGAAATATCTAAAGACCGTATCCACCAGTGAAGAATTACCGTCCCAGGTAGAAACGGCGATACATCGCGATTGGAGTGTCCGGCGTGAGATGTGGTGCGCGGCGGTGCAAATGTGGCGGGACAACTTCTGGTGGGGGGTGGGCCCGGCGCATTATGACTATCGCTTCCGGCAATATCGGCCCGCCAGCATGCAGTTGCGGCCTGACCGGGCGCACAATGATTACCTGAATTTACTCGCCGATTGGGGTACGGTCGGCGGCGTCATTGTCCTCACGGGTATGGCGTTTTTTGGCGTCGGATTGGTCAAAGCGAGGAAATATGTCCGTCCGCCGCAAAATGATTTTGGCCCTGGCATGGGCAATCGTTTCGCTTTTTTCCTGGGTACATCCGCCGGTTTGCTCGCCCTGGCGGTTCATTCAGTGGTGGATTTCAACCTGCACATCCCGGCGAACGCGATTCTGGGTGTGACGTTATTGGCCTTGTTGAGCAGCTATCTGCGTTTCGCAACGGACCGTTACTCACTGGCCGTGGGGTTTCCGGCTAAAATACTGATCAGTTCAACGTTGGTCATGGGCATTGCCGGCTTCGGTTATCAGGGGTGGCGTCAGGGCCACGAGCAACTTTGGCTGGCACGTGCCGGATCGCTGCCGGATTTTTCATCTGCCCGCACCGCCGTCTTGATGAAAGCTTTCGATATCGAGCCGAAGGATTTTGAGACGGCCTATGAGATCGGCGAAGGATACCGTCTGCAAAGCTTTAAGGGCGGGCAAAACTACCAGGACCTGGCCCGGACCGCGATGGAATGGTATGCACGAGGCATGAAACTCAACCGTTATGACGGGTACAATTATTTACGCTATGGAATGTGCCTCGATTGGCTGGGACAGTCTGCCAGGGCCTGGCCGTATTTCAGTCACGCCGAAACGCTTGACCCGAACGGTTCTTACACCGTTGCCAACATAGGCTGGCATTATGTGCAGGTGGCGGACTATGCCGCCGCCCGGGAATGGCTGGCACGGTCTATGCGGCTACATTGGCAGGACAACGTGATTGGCGGTTCCTATTTGGAAATCTCCAATCGAAAACTGGTCGAAGACGCTTCCGGGCAGGGTCTTTTACCCGCCGGTTTTTAGGGATGGCCGGCGCAAAACGGGATTTGACATTTGAGTGCTGAGATTTATAGTTTGACTAGTGTAAAAAGTTCTGAAAGGGTACCTTAATCTATGAAATACATACAGACTTTGATTACCATGGTGATCGCTGGCGCCGTTTTGGCACTCGACGGCAACGTGAAAGCAGATTCTGTCAAACCTTGCATCGTGACAGTGGTGCGTATCCAGGGACAGGCGCGATATTCCCTGGGTGATAACAATTGGCATCCGCTGGTGGTCGGCAAGGTGCTCCGGTCCGGCGCCATTATTCAAAGTGCTGTCGATTCCTCGGTGGACATTGTGCTGAGCGCACAACAGGTCGGGCAACCCCAGGCCGATATCGCTCCGACTACCATGATGCTCGCCCCTGATTCCAACGTTCGTGGATTTGCTGCCTACGCGCCCTCGGTTGAACAAAACGTCATCCGTATGTGGGGTAATACGGTTCTGGCGATCGACAAGATCACCCAATTTGACACCGGCGTGCAGACTGTCAGCGATACGGAACTCGATTTACGCGCGGGACGCATGTTTTTTAATGTCAAGAAAATGTCCGCTTCGTCGCAATTTATCATCAGGATCCCCAATGGGGTTGCGGGCATTCGTGGGTCGTATGGTTATATTGATGCCAGCGGTGAAATGGCCATGGGAAGCGGGTCAGCCGTGGTTTCCGTTATTTCCAATGGCAATGCGGTAACCCAGGTCGTTAATGCGGGATTTCAATTCAACCCGCAAGGGGGCAATGTTACGCCGGTGCCACAGTCGATCCTGAAGAGTTTCTCCGCCACGGTGACAGCACTGTCATCGTCCTATCAATCCCCCGGCGGTCAACCCACCCCGGGACAGGATACCACCCAGTCATATTGCTCCAGCACCAGGGGTGTCCAACACTAAGTTTTCCATCGCCAACAGGCGAAAAGCAAAACCAGAGCAGCCTTGAGTTGCTCTGGTTTTTCGTTTAATCCGACGAGGTGCAGTTGAAACCCATCCAACGGACACCGGCGCTTCTGGCCGTAGCCATTCTCGTATGCGTTTGCGTCGTTCGTTTGTCACGACCTAATTTTTTGGAACAAGTGGAGGGGATAACCTACGATTTACGTGCGCGTACGGCCCTGCATTTTCCCGCGCCGGTCGCGACCAATCTTGCCTTTGTGGCCATTCAGGATTCCAGCATCAAGGCGGTGCTTAGCGGAGAACTGGGATACCGTTTCGGGCTCAGCTGGCCGCGCCAGGTTTTTGGCCGGCTCATCGAGGAACTCTCAGACCAAGGTGCCAAGGCGGTGGCCTTCGACGTGCAGTTCAGCGAATTGCGACCAGATCATCCCCAGGTACAAATGGCCAACAGCAATATAATGAACTCGGACCCTTTTTTCGCCGTGTATTGCCGGCTGGCCGGTAATGTCATTCTCGCCGCCACACCTGACCTGATGCCACCGGATCTGTTCGCCACCAATGCCCTGGCGATCGGAGACATCACAACCGAAAAGGATTCCGATGGTGTGCTTCGGCGGGTCAAAGCGTTCAGAATTTACCGCCAGTGGCACCCGCTCTTTCAGAAGGCTGCAACTGATTTCGATCTCGACCTGGCGAGGGCAAAATTTGCTCACGGCAAAATCACTTTGCCGCAAATCGGAACCACTAACGGTGTCGAAGTTCCCGTGGATGCCGAGAACAATTTCGACGTGACTGATTTCGTGGGCGACAAGATACCGCCGGGTCTGCCGCCCAATGCCAAGGCATTCACCGATGAACTCGTTTGGCACATGGGCATTGTGCTGGCCGCACAGGAACTAAAACTGGATCTGGCCCATGCCGACGTGGATTTGCCCAACGGCCGGATTACCCTGCGCGGCACCAATGGTCTGGTGCGGGTGATTCCTGTGGACGCCGATGGAAATTTTTATGTCGATTGGCGTCTTAAACCGAACGATCCCCACATAACCAGTTCGCCCATTGAGGATTTGCTCAGGCAATATAATGGACGCCGTGCCGGCCATCCCAACGGGCTCAGTGACGTTTTCCGGGATAAACTGGTTGTCGTTGGTTCGGCCGCGCAAGGGAACAACCTGACCGATCGTGGGGCAACACCGCTGGAACGGGACACGCTTCTGGTCAGTAAACACTGGAATGTCGCCAATTCCATTATCACCGGTCGATTTGTTCACCGCGCTTCGCTCCACACCGAATTGGCACTCATTGTTTTTCTGAGTGCTCTGTCCGCATTTCTCACCTGGCAATTGCGCGTGGACGTGGCCTCCACCACCATCTTCTTACTGGTGCTCGCCTATGTCGCCACCGGATTTTACTTTTTCGTGGAGTCCCGTATCTGGCTGCCGTTGGTCTTTCCCGTGGCCGGCATATTGGTTGAACATTTAAGTCTGGTGACCTATCGCGTCGCCTTCGAAGAACGTGAACAACGTCGCGTTAAATCCGTTTTCTCCAAAATCGTATCGCCGAATGTGGTGAATGAGTTGCTCAGCGCCAAAAAGCTTTCACTCGGTGGCGCCCGCCGCGAGGTGACGGTGTTTTTCGCGGACATCCGCGGGTTTACCTCGATGACGGATGAAACCCAGGAGCGCATAACGGAATTCGTACTCACCCGTCAACTCGACGCCGACGCGGCGGAAGCTTGTTTCGACGAATCCGCGCGCGAGACGCTGGAGACCGTCAACCTTTATCTGGCGGTGGTGGCTGATGCCGTGAAAAAACATGGCGGTACCCTGGACAAATATATCGGTGACTGCGTGATGGCCTTCTGGGGAGCGCCGACGCCGAACGAAAAACACGCGCTGGCCTGCGTACGGACGGCGATTGATACGCAACGTGCCGTGCACGAACTGAATCAGACACGCCTGGCGCAGAACCCCGCGCGCGAAGCCAAAAATTCCGAGCGCCAGGCCGCAGGTTTGCCGCCTTTACCGCGATTGACCGCGTTGCAACTCGGCACGGGTATCAACACCGGCCTGGTGGCCGTCGGTTTGATGGGTTCGGATGCACATATCCTGAACTACACCGTGTTCGGTCGTAATGTAAACGTCGCCAGTCGCCTGGAAAGTGTTTCCGGTAGCGGCCGGGTCATTATCAGCGATACCACCTACCGTCATCTGCTTCGCGACGATCCGGT
>JBGPDH010000285.1:0-4717 GCA_041482195.1 Verrucomicrobiia bacterium | reverse complement strand
TCGATCTGGAACTGATAATCTCCGGGCGGCAGTTTGTTGTAAAACGCCACGCGCGTGTCCCCGGCCTCCGTCCAGGCCGTTTCGTGTCCGGCGAGCAGGTACCGGAATCGCACTTCGTTTGGTGCGGAAAGATTCAGGCCCGTGTAATGGATTTCCAACCGGTCGCGACCCGGTGGAACCACGATGGCGGTCGGCCAGATCGAATCGATGCGGTTGGTCTTTTGCTCCCGGCCGTCTACCAGCACCGATTCGATCATGACCGATGGCGGCCGCAGATTGGGGGTTAGCCCGGCCGGATTCACATACGCCAGGCCCCGGGTCGTGGGAAACCACAGGCGGCCGTCACTCGTACGGCACGCGGCCGGCTGCGAACCGCTCGAACATTCACGCGTTGGCAGACCGTCCGCTTCGCTATAAATCCGACAGGCGGAAAAATCCAATGTTCCCTGGAGCGAAGCGTTCAGGAGTTCTCGTGGAATGCGTATCAACCCCAGATTGGAACCAATCCATAAATTCCCCGTGTCATCCTCGATGAGATAACTGATACTGTCGCTGACCAGGCCCTCTCGCTTCGAATAGTGTACCCATCGCCCCTGATGATAGCGGGCCAGCCCATTACCCGAGGTGCCGACCCACAAGTCGCCCCCTCTGTCCACGTAGAGACAGGAAATATCGTTGCCCGGCGGGCCGTTTTCCGACGCCGGATAAGCGGCAAATTTGTGGGCTTTAAAACAGTTTAAACCGCCGTCTTTCGTTCCGATCCAGAGATTCCCCGCAGCGTCTTCGGCCATGGCGGAAACCACGTTTCCCGAGAGCCCGTCCCGGGTCGAGTAGGTTTTCCAAATCAGGCCGTTCCAAAGCCCCAGGCCGTTCGGGGTACCGGCCCACAATTGCCCGGCTTTATCTTCAAACAAAACCGAAATTTGAGGACGGAGGATTCCCGTGTCGGGTGCGGGCTCAAAACCATTGGTTTGAAATTGAAACAATCCTTCGTACCAGGTCCCCGCCCAGACGCGTTGCTGGTGATCCACCAGCACCGTCCAGGCGTTGGAGCCCTGGCCCACGCCGAAGTCTTGCGCGACATTGGTCCGCCAGTAAGTCACGCCATGAGTAAAGAAGGCTGCCCAAAGACCGCCCCGCGCGTCACCGGCCAGCGACTGCGCGTCCCATGGATGCACCCCGTCCGGCGTGTTGAAGATCTTTCGCTTGACGCGATCCAAACCACCCCCGTCGGTGCCCACCCAGAGATTACCGGTGCGGTCCAGGCACAAGGAAAGCACATAAGGCGATGACAAACCCTGTGCCGTGGAGATTTGTCGGTACGTTCCATCCGGTTCAAACCAGAAAACGCCGGCTCCCCGTGTACCGACAATCAAATTCCCCTCGGGATCCTCGCACGCGGCAAAAATCAGCAAATTACCCCAGGGATATGCCCCGTAGTTTTTTTCAACCTGGTTGGAACCCCATTTTTGAACCTGGCCGTCCACCAACCGCCAGGTTCCACCGCGTTGGCTGGCCAGAATGTAATCCAGACGCTGAACCGGAATCTGTTGTTCAATGGCAAACGCCGGCGGACTGACATTGGCGGGGCGAAAGGAAAATAGAAGCGAAACGTTCCGTTCCTGGTCCACCCAGTCCTCACCAATCCACAGCAAACCGGATTTTTCCGCGGCCAACATCCGGGTGATTGCCGGCGTTTTGAAACGAAAATCCCAGACCTCCATCTTCCCGTTTTGATAACGCCCCAGGTGGGCATCCGCCGTATAAAACCATACGGTTCCGGTGGAATCCTCGCAGGCCGACACCAGCCGGCCTTCGCGACCGCTACGTCCTAAAGCGAAATTTTCCAGCCGGCCGCCCGTTTCCAGGGCCACCCCGCCGGCGTCCGTGCCAATCCAAAGGTTTGAGTGGCTGTCCTGGAACAAATAGTCGATCTGGTCGTTATTCAAACCAGGGGTATTGCCCTCGTCAAAAACGGTGAAATGAATCCCATCGAACCGGACCAGACCATATTGGGTGCCCAACCAGAGATAACCGTCCCGGGTTTGAATCAGGGAGATAACGGCACTTCCCGGAAGGCCCTGTTTCGTACTCCAGCCATCCACAATGAAAGGGGACTCTGACCGGTCCACCGTTTCCGCCAAAAGCGGCAGGGTGAAGGCAAAAAAGCAAAACAGGAGCCCGGCGCCTCGAAGCAGCCGGCGTTTCTTCGGCATGTCTGATTTTTCGAACTATCGGGCCGGATGTAAAGCTGTTTACAGCCGGGATGCCAGGTCCGGACCTGGCAAATTTTTTTTAAAACCACTTGTCAGAATCGGCCAATGAGTTAGGTTTCCCCTGCTCCCAATGAGAACTGGGCGCTTCGGCGGGTGTTGGCGGTGTAAACTCGTGTGTGATCGCCGCACCCGCCGTTTTCCTTTTTGCAGGCAGGTGTTTACTCCCTGGGCGTCAAAAAAACCCTGCGAACCGGTGCGTTCGCAGGGTTCAAACCGCCTCTGTTAATTGACGCTCACGTCAATTTTCCGCGGCTTGGCCTCTTCAGCTTTGGGAACGGTTACCGTCAGAACGCCGTCCTTGTAGAGTGCTTTGACCTTGTCCGCCGCAACCGGAACGGGGAGGGTCAAGGTGCGCTGGAATTTTCCGTAGAAGCGTTCCTGCCGTCGGATTTCGCCTTCCGTTCGCTTCTCCCCGCTCTTGCGCTCGCCGGAAATGACGAGCACGCCATCCTGTAGCGACACATCAATGTCTTCCCGTTTCAATCCGGGCAACTCTGTGTGGACAACAAAGTTATCCTTGTCCTCGTACACATCGAGTGCAGGCGCCCAATCCGTCAACGGTAATTCAAACAAGCGCTGCAGCTCGTCCTGCAGGGACGACAAACGTCCGAAGCCGGACAAGATCAGTCCGGGATTTTCATATCGTTCCAGTCTCATATTTTTTTCCTTTCATTGAAGAATGTTTGTTTGGTGTAAATTACTAAAGCTTTGAGGATGCCAGTTAAATTATAATTTTATAACACATTCATAATAAACATATTGCAATTCTATAACGATACCAGAAGCGGTGTCTAAATAGAGACATTATGTCGCTTTTAAATATTTTCGATGGTATATATGTGTCACAATGACAATTCCGATGTATTGCAGGGTTATTGCAGGGTAATTGAGAATAACAAAAATGGCTTCCACCGTTTCTGGTGGAAGCCTATTGATTGAAGAGGTTAACTGAAGGTTTAAACTTTAATCAAACGCATGGCCGGCGCAGCAGAGAACATCTTTGATTTTGTGACTGACCAGGTCCTTTACCTTTTTACGGGCGGGGCCGAGATATTTGCGTGGATCAAACTCTTTGGGGTTTTCGGACATGACTTTGCGGATGGCAGCGGTCATGGCCAGGCGCAAGTCCGTATCAATGTTCACCTTGGTGCAGCCTGTACGCCGGGCCACTTCGATATCGGCCTCCGGTACTCCAGCGGTGTCGGTGCCCAGTTTACCGCCGTATTTATTGATTTCTTCGGCAAGGTCCTTCGGTACGGACGATGCCCCGTGCAACACCAGCGGATAATCGCCCAAGCCGGCGTCCATCAACGCCTTTTTGATGAGTTTAAGCCGCTCCAGGTCGAGATGTTGCGTACCTTTGAATTTGTAGGCGCCGTGTGAATTGCCGATGGCGACCGCCAACGAGTCACAGCCGGATTCCTGGACGAACTTGACCGCCTCTTCCGGAATCGTGTAATGGCCGCTGACGGAATGGGCGCCGCCTTCTTCGCCTTCGTCGAACTGGGCGCCGACCAGATGGCCCAGTTCGGATTCTACCACGCAGTTGTGTTTGTGGGCGTAATCCACAACTTTCCGGGTAATTTCCACATTTTTCTCGAACGGTTCGTGGCTGGCATCGATCATCACACTGGTGAACCCTTCATCGATGCATTCCTTGCACAATTCAAAGGTGTCACCGTGATCGAGGTGGACCGCGATAGGGATGGTGGACAGACTGACGGCCGCCTCAATCAGCTTTTTAAGGTAAACCGGATTGGCATATTGACGGGCACCCTTGGAAATCTGGAGCATGACCGGCGCCTTTTCCTCCTCACATGCCTCGATGATGGCCTGAAGCAATTCCATGTTGTTGACGTTAAACGCGCCCAGCGCGTATTTACCCTTCAACGCCTTCGCAAAAAGTTCCCTGGTATGTGTTAGTGGCATATGATTTCGCTGTTTCCGTCTTTGGATTCGAATTTTTCCAACAGGCGGCAAGCATAAACCAATTCACTCGGAAGGAAATAAAAAATATGACGCAAAAATTTGCATCCCGACCGCAATAAATTGCTTTCCGCCACCGCGGCTTTGCGCGAACAATCCGGCGTGCAAGTGCGTTTTCTTCTCGGCCCTGCCGGCAGCGGCAAGACCTTTGGCTGCCTGGCCGAAATCCGGTCGGCACTCCGGGAAGATGCCAGCGGACCGCCGCTGATTTTGCTGGCCCCGAAACAGGCCACCTTTCAGCTCGAACGTCAGTTACTGGCCGACGGCGGGTTGTGCGGCTATACCCGGCTGCATATTTTTTCATTCGACCGGCTCGCGCGATTTATTCTGGAAACACACCGGGTAACACCGCCCGACCAGTTGGACGACGAGGGCCGCGTCATGGTGCTGCGCGCCCTGGTCATGCGGCATGAAGACGAACTGAAATTGTTCCGGCCCAGCATTCGCCGGCCGGG
>JBGPDH010000284.1:0-4754 GCA_041482195.1 Verrucomicrobiia bacterium | reverse complement strand
GCCATCAACGAATCCAGCCACGGCTTGAAACCACGAACGAGCGTGATACCGGTGATCGGATCGGCAATCAGGTTGGTGGGAATGACCCAGGGTTTTAACTCAAGCGCGAGCGGTTCGGAATAATCAATCGTGCTGTGGGTCAGGACATTGGTGCCGTCACCGGTCACGGCGAAATAAAGGCGGGCGGGAGTTGGGAAATGGTACAATTTGTCACTTTCGGTGGAGCGAGCGTATTCGCGAGCCGTTGTCTTGTCACTTTGGTGTACCGAGGCCGGCTCGTCAGTAGCCTCGCCCCACCAAACGGCACCACTACCGTCATTTGTCAGACTGGAAAGGAGCCGTGCCGGGTCGAGGTCGACTTCGAGCCAATCGCTTGCGCTCCGCAGGTTCCAGGGCGGCAGGTTGCGTTGGGTCCGGGCCCGCAGTTCGGCGAGCAATCCATTCATTTCTTCCGCTGCCCCGACGACAGTCCATCCGCCGACCCGAGTCAGTTCAATGACGTTGGGGGTGTGATGTTTTTTCAGCGACCAGCCAAAACGGCCTCCCGGTGCGGGAACGGGTGAAATGCCCGTCAACGATTTGAGCACCTGCCCGAGATTGGTCTGCCATAATGCAGCACGCCGGTCGTCGAGTCGTATGGCCAGGACGAGCTCAGCCGGTAGATTGGGTACCTGACGAATTTGCAGATATGACTCGTCAGCGACCAGATCGTCCAACAACGGTCGCAAGAGAGCGGCGGTATTGGTATCGATATTGCGGTGCAACAATCGCCAGGGCGCGAGGGAAAATTTGTCCAGCGTCTGTTGTTGGAGCCGCCGGCTTTGAGGCAGGTTCCAGATCGCCATCAGACGGGCGGCATTGGTTTCCGTGGACAGCCGGGTCATTCCCGACCAATGCACGCGGGCCATGATGGGAATCGAAGCGGAGGGCGCGGCGGACAATCGCGGTCCGGTCAATCCCGAGACCAACAGAAGCCATCCCGATAAAACAAACAAAACACGGTGGAAACTCATGACGGGAGTAAAGTTAAGGAAAGAACGCCGGAATTTCAATGGCAACTGTATTTCACGCAGAGACGCAAAGACGCAGAGAACAAATTTATGCGGATTTTTTTAAACCGCTAATCAACGCGAATGAACGCTAATTTTTGACTACGGAAGACAGGAACAAGGAGGAAACGGAGATATTTTCTTTTTAACCACAAAGAGCGTAGAGCAAGAGTCAGTGGCCAGTGGTCAATAGTTGGTAGTCGTCGCCTTTTTCTTGTCACTTGCCACCCGTCACACGTCACTTGCCACTAACCGCTAATCAACGCGAATGAACGCTAATTTCTTAAAAAAGCAGGTATCACGAAAGACACGAATTACACAAAAGAGCGGACAGCCACAGAGAGGCGCAAAAGGCGCAAAAAACGAAAAGAAAGAATTCGACCGCGGAGGACACAGACGGTTTAACCGCAAAGACGCAGAGATTACCAGAAGCGAGAGCCGGGTAAAAAAATGAGCCCACTCGCGTCACTTGTCACTTGTCACCCGTCACATTTTTGGAGGCGGCGGGGTCAGCAGGGAATACAATCCGAAAGGAAACAGAGGGGACTCGAGCCAATCGGCCAACAGTTGCAATTCGGCGCCGGTAAAACCCAGAGTGGACTTGCGGAAAAAGACGAGTTGATTGGGGCCGGTGCGGGTAATTGTAGTGGTGCAGGAACCCAGCCGGGGTTGAATGGCTCGCAGCCATTGCACACTGGCGGAGTCCGGTGGCAATTCAACGTGACGGGAGACCACGCGCGCCACCTGGCTGAGATAAAGGCAGGGCTGGACGCGCGGCCCGGTCAGTTCCCAATCATAATAAACCAGGTTCGTTTGCAACGAGAGGTCATTGAACAAGCGGGCCGGCGCGGGACGTTGGTAGATATTGTTCAGCGTGTTGGTACCCGGTGTGGTGTCGGGCAACATGCCCCCGAAGATCATGTCGCCGTTGGCCGTGTTCACGAATCTAAAGAACGGCCGGATCGCGGCCATGTTGCCCCACGCGACGCCATTCCCGTCCGGCAACGGTTCAAATTTCACATACCCGCGAGCGGTCAGCCAGGGATTGCTTGTTTGCAGCAGGTAATCGATCAAACGATTCACCTGGTTACTGGCATCCGGCCAGGGAGCCGCAAAAAAAGCCTGCGCCGACTTGCCGGGCAACGCCCAAAAATAGAACTGGTCGGGGGGTGCGGCGAGAGGCAGGTCATGCAGGATTTGCGATGATGAGAGCCAGGGTTGGAGGCCGCGGACGGCGGTGAAACTGTCCAGTGGGTCGGGAATCAGATCGGTGGGGACCGTCCACGGCTTGAGTTCAAGGTGGAGTGGTTCGGGAAAGGTCAATTGACCGAGTGTCAGAACGTTGGCCCCGTCACCGCTGAGGCCAAGGGAAATATCCGGCGAATTTCCGGACAAATGCCAGGCCCCCGCGAGCACGGCCGGCAACCGGGAAAGTTTCAGGTCCGCCTCAAGCCAATTGGTGGAAGATTTCGCCGCAAAAGGATCGGCATAACTCCGGATACGATCAGTGATTTCACTGAAAAGCGCATTGGAAGCCGTGCTGGCGCCGACGACCGCCCAATCGTTGACGCGCAGGAATTGCAGGTGAAGCGGCGGGTTGGTCCGTTGCAGCGACCAGCCATGAATGCCACTGGTTAATGGTGCGGGCCACGTGCCGGCCAGCAATCCGGTGATGTTGGCCAGGTTGGTTTCCCAAAGACCCACTCGCTCGGGGTCATCCAGGCGGATGGCAAAGGCGAGCTCGGCGGGTTGATGGGTCGGCTGGCGGACTTCCAGATAGCATTCATCCAGCAGAACGTCTTTGAGTGATTGCTCCAAAAGTCCGTTGGCCAGTTGCGCGCGGTCGGGTGAAGCAGCCAGCCAGCGCGCGGGTGCGGCCGAAAGACGGTTCAAGGTTTTGGCCTCCAAACTGGTACTGGCCGGGAGTTGCCAGATGCGAACCAGATAAAAGGCGCCGAGGCGAAGCTGCAACTCCCGTTTGCCCAGCCAATGCATCCGGACCGTGGTGTCCGGCGACGGAGTCAAAGCCGGCGCGGGCGGCAGGGTGGATTCGGATTTGCGGCAACCCGTCAACAGGGCAAAAGCCAGCACCAATAACAGGGCGCGCGGGAGATTCCGGAAATTCATTGCGCATTCTTGTGCCAAAAACCGCGGCGATTCACAAACAGAATCAGCAAATGATCGTTGGGTTTAACCACTAATGAACGCTAATGGTCGCTAATTTTTTACGGGAAACAGGAACTATAGAAACCACGAAAGAGGCAGGGTTATCGCGCTGCGATTGTCTCAAAACCGTAGCAGCGGACGTAAGTCCGCTCAAAGAGTAAACGAAGATCCATGAACCAAGAATAATGAGCCGACTCATCCCGCATGGCGGGACTGCTACCCGATGTCGGGACGCAGCGCGATGCCCCTGCCTCAAATCGGGTCGCCACCAAAACTTGCGGATGGCGCTGGCAAGCCGTTACCATGGCTTCATGCAATCACGTCAACGCGGCTGGATCGTGCTGGGGCTGTTTTTTTGTTCCGGCGCGAGCGCGCTGATTTATGAGGTGCTCTGGTCAAAATTTCTTTCCGAGATGTTCGGCAGCACCATTTATGCGCAGACCGTGGTGCTGGCGTCATTCATGGGCGGCCTGGCCATCGGCAACCGGCTGTTCGGTTATTGGGCGGACGGGCTGAGACGCCCGTTAAAAATGTACGGCGGCCTCGAAATCGCCATCGGCGTTTACGCCCTTTTCTTCCCGATGTTCGATCGAGCCATCAACCACCTCTTCGTCATTCTGGGGACTCCTTTGACCGGCCACAGCGGCTGGTTGCTGGTATTGAAAGGCCTGTTGAGCGCCGTGTTGTTGCTGGGCCCGACCATTCTCATGGGCGGCACGCTGCCGTTGCTGGCAGCCTGGCTGCAAAAATATTACGTCGATCCGGGCCGGCGTTCGGCGCGCTTTTACTCGGTCAACAGCCTGGGCGCCGTGCTGGGGGCGGCGCTGGCGGGTTTCTGGCTCGTGCAAACATTCGGGATGATCCGGACCCTGCAAGTCGCCGCCGTAACCAACCTCGTCATCGGCGTCCTGGCCGTCATGCTCGGCCGGAAAGAAACGGTGCCGGATGATACCGACACCAAACCGGCGGAAGCAACCGGGGACAGACCGATGGTTGCACCCGGAACCTTGCGTTGGGCGGGTGTGATTGTTGCGTTGACCGGTGGCGTTTCCATGGGATTGGAGGTCCTCGCTTCCCGCTCGTCGGCCTTGATTTTCGGGCCTTCATTGCAGTCGTTTGCGGTGGTACTCATTGCGTTCATTCTGGGCATCGGGCTGGGCAGCGCGTGGATTGCCTCAACGCGGCGGCGGAACCGTTCCAGTGAACAACTGGTCGTCCTTTTGCTGTGTCTGGCGGCGGCCTGGGTGGCGGTGCTGGTGTTCAAGATTGAGTTTTGGGTGGATTTTTACCGCTGGGCGCGCACCGGGCTGGCGCGCACACCCGTTGGGTACGTTTATTACGAATTGTTCAACACGGGTGCCGCGCTGCTCATTCTGGGATTGCCGGCGGCGCTGATCGGTGCGGTCCTGCCCTTGATGATGCGCGCGGTCGCGGCCGCCGACACGCCACTGGGAACCCGGGTGGGCTCGTTGCTCACCTGGAACACGTTAGGGGCAGTGATGGGAACGTTGCTGACCGGATTTGTGTTGATGCCCCAGG
>JBGPDH010000283.1:0-4761 GCA_041482195.1 Verrucomicrobiia bacterium | reverse complement strand
GCTTCGTATTGGGGTACGATAATCCCGGCGGAAAACTGTTCGCGTGCCCGGTGTTGCGCAGCCTGACCCATCGTCGCCCTCCGCTTCGGGTCCTGAATCAGGCGCTCTACTGCCCGGGCCAGGGCGTCCGGGTCAGCCGACGGCAACAACAAACCGCTCACCTTGTCTTCGACCACCTCCGGAATGCCACCCGCTCGCCGGGCGACGCTCGGGCAGCCAAAATACATCGCCTCCAGTATGCTCAGGCAAAAGCTTTCGGTCTCGGATGTGAATAACCCCAAATCGGCGGCCTGCAGGTAGTCCTCTATTTCGTTTACGTTTTCCCGCACGATCAACCGGTCGTCCAAACCCAGCCGTTCCACCTCCTTGCTGAACGGCGTGAAACTCGCCCCGGCCAGGACCACGAGTTTGAACGCGTCACGGGGACGGATGCGCGCGACGGTTTCGAGCAGGACATCGATGCGTTTCGGCGGGCGAAGATTCGAAGAGTGGAGGAGCATCACCTCGTTGTCAGTCACACCCAGTTCCCGGCGCACCGCCGCGCGTGAACGGCGCGGCGGGCGCGGCACGAAAAAGTTGTGAATGACTTCCAGTGGTCCATTAAATCCGAGCACACGTTGAGTTTCTGCTTTCAAATAAGCCGAGACTACTGTGACCGCATCCGAGCACGTCAGCGCGTGGTGTATCGCCGGCGCATAACCCGGATCACTTCCCAATAAAGTGGTATCGGTACCATGTAATGTCGTTACCACGCGCGGCTGTTTTCCGGCGGGCAGCATCGAGCGCGCCAGAATGGCCGCGGTGGCGTGCGGTACCGCATAGTGGACATGCAGGACATCCAACCCGTAATCGCGGCTCACCTCCGCCATTCTGACCGAAAGGGGCAGCGTATAATCCGGATACTTGAACAGTTGATAATCGTTGATGACCACCGGATGGAAATGCAACCGGGGCGTATCTTCCCGAAGCCGGAAAGGTCGTTCGTAGCTGAAAAAATGGACTTCATGTCCCCGCCGCGCCAGTTCCTCCCCCAAGGCTGTGGCGAGAATGCCACTTCCGCCCACCGAGGGATAACAGGCGATGCCTATGTTCATATTCCGTCGTCCTCGTTCTCGTTCCTCGTCCTCGATTTCGCCTTTTCGCGGACGAGGACGAGGACGAGGAGGGTTGAGGTGTTCATCCGTGGTTGAACTTAAAACCGCTTGGCGCCGCGAACCACGCCAGCGAATGAATCGAGCACGAGCGGATCATTCGGGAATAAAGCAATGGCATGGCCGACCCCCGCCCTCAGCCCCCGCAACCGGGCCCGCGTCAGTTGCAAATCAACGTAATCGCGCGCGGAAACCTGCGTCGCATGCGCTTTCATCGCGGAACTCCACGCTTTCAAAATTTCCGGCTCGGAGACGTCGATCAACACCGGGGTGATTTCGGATGGCTCGGCTTCCGGGGTGACCGCGTAATAAAACAATTGTCCGACGGTATGCGGAGGCAACTTGCGCAATTCCTTGACGCTGCCGTAACGGGCCAGCCGGCAGGCGTCGCGCACCAGTTGCCCCAACCGCGGATGATCCGGATGCTGATTTCCTGCCAGGCTGGGCGCGAGCACGATGCCCGGGCGCACGCGGCGGATGATGTTCGCCAGCTTGATGGCGTGGGCAACCCGGATCTGCAGATGCGCATCGCCGTCCAGCTCGAGGAACTCCAGCCTCGCCCCCAACAGCGCGGCGGACCGGTTCGCTTCGATTACCCGTTGTGCCGGCGTGCCGGTCGACGAAGCCTCACCGCGCGAACAAATAACAAAATGCACCGTGCGGCCGGCCCGGGTTTCTTTCGCAATGACACCGCCGCACGCAAATTCGATATCATCGGGGTGCGCGCCAAACGCCAGGAGTCGCGCAGGTTCAGGATGGGATTTCGGTGTAGGCTTCATCGGGACGCTCAATGGTTTCGCGGTTCACAAAGGTGATCTCCGGTATTTCTTCCGGGCGAAGATAGGCCCTTTCGCCGGCTCCGGCAACGTAATGCGTGCACCGCACCACCGATTGCATCCAGCGCAGCCGGGAATCACGGGTGGGGCTGACTTGTTCTTTGCCGAAAGTGGTCACGGGCAACGTCACATAGGAATCCCCGCCCTCATGCAATTTAAACGAACCATCCTGAAACCGGGCCCGGACAATTTCGCCTTCAAACGGAACATCCACGAAAAATTCCGGCACGTCGCTCGCCGTCCGGCGTACGTCGGGATCGCTCGAACGCACTACGCGGATGCCCTCCAGCAAACCCATGCCGCCATACATCTCGAGGCAGAAGTCGGCGACCGTGGCCAGGGCAGCTTTTTTGAAAAGGTGGATCAGGGTCTGCCCGACATAATTCGGCAATTGGAGCGCCGTTTTGTCCTGCCAGCCGTCCGGAATACGTTTGAGGTATTGCGGTGAAAATTTCCGTTGCAGCCGGTTGGGAAAGGCGAAGTTCAGTTGCGCCGGCTCATGGGTCTTGCGGTGGCGCAGTATGGTTTGCGTTTCGCGCGGGTCGTGGTCGCTGTCGTGACAAAAAAAGACGATTTCACCGCCCAGTTCAGACTGGAGTCGTCGGGCCGTCCGGATTTTTGCGACGAGGAAACGTTTGGGGAAGAACCCGCACGGTTGCTGGCCGAAGCAAATGACAGGGGCGGCGCTCATGGGAGGTGACCGGTGACCGGTGACCGGTGACAAGACCGGAGAAGTGGTTCGTCGCGCCGCTTGTTCATGTCACTGGTCACTGGTCACAGGTCCAGGCTTGCCGGTTGAACCGAGGGCGGCCTGGAAGATCAGGCTCAACAACACACAGGCTGCGCAACCGATGAAATTATACCAGAGGTAACTGATATTCAGTGAAAAATAGAGGACGAAGACGAGCGCCTGCGCCGCCAGCGCCGCCCAGAAAATGGCCGTGCCGCCGACACGTTTCAGGAAAAACGCCACCAGAAACAGCGCCAGCACCACGCCGTAGAAAACCGAGCCGACGATATTGACCGCCTGGATCAGGTTTTCCGCCAGGTTGGCAAATAACGCAAACGCCAGCGCCACCAGGCCCCAAAAGAAGGTGAACCATTTCGAGGCGGTGACATAGTGTGCATCGCTGGCCTCACGCTTGAACATGTGACGGTAAAAATCAACCGTGGTGGTCGAACCCAGCGCATTCAGCTCGGCAGACTTGGATTGAAGGGCGGCGGCAAAGAATGCGGCAATCAACAATCCGATCAAACCATGGGGCAGGCGGTCGAGAATGAATGTGACGAAGACATAATCGGCGTCATTGCTTTTGACACCGGGATCCTCCGCCTGCATGACCGCTTTGGCTTCATTGCGCACCATGTTGACATGTTCCAACGCTGCCAGCGCCTGCGCCCGGGCCTGCTCTTCGGCTTGACGGTCACCGGCATGTTTGGCGTCGAGCCACTCGTGAATCAGTTGTTCTTTTTGTGCGGACGTTGCGGTGAATTGTTGTTCGAGGGCGCGCAGTTTCCCTCCGCTATCGTGTTGTACCGCCTGGTGCCAGGCCGCTTGATTGAAGAAGACCGGCGGTTGTTCGAACTGATAAAAGACAAATACCATCACGCCGAGCAGCAGGATGAAGAATTGCATCGGAATTTTGAGTACCGCGTTGAACATCAACCCCAGCCGGCTTTCGCGCAGGGAGGAACCCGAGAGATAACGCTGCACCTGCGATTGGTCGGTGCCGAAGTAGGACAGGGAAAGAAAAAGACCGCCGAGGACACCGGTCCAGAACGTATAACGCCGGTGAAGATCGACCGAAAAACTGACCGCCTCCAGCTTTTTGAAACCACCCGCCACCGTGAAGGCGTCGCTGAGATCAGTTGGTAGTTTCATCAGGAGGAGCACGAAGGCGATGATCATGCCGCCAAAAATAATGGCCATCTGGTATTTCTGGGTGAGGCTTACCGCCTGACTGCCGCCGGTAACGGTGTAAATAATCACCAGCAACCCGCTGAGAATGATGGTCAGATCCAGACGCCAGCCAAGCACAGTGGAAAGTATGATGGCCGGCGCGTAAATGGTGATGCCGGCGGCCAGTCCGCGTTGCAGGAGGAACAGGGCGGCGCCCAGCAGCCGGGTCTTGGTATCAAATCGGTGACCCAGGTATTCGTAGGCCGTATAGACGTTCAATCGCCGGTAAATCGGCAGGAACACCGCGGCGACGAGAATGAGCGCCAGCGGCATCCCGAAATAATTCTGCACAAAGTCCAGCCCGCTTTCGTAGCCCTGGCCGGGAGTAGAGATGAAAGTGATGGCGCTGGCTTGCGTGGCGGCGACGGAAATGCCGATGGTCAGCCAGCCCACGCGTTCGTCACCTTTCAAATAATGACTCAAGTTCCGGTGCCGGCGGGTTCGCCACATGCCGTAAACGGCAATCCCCAACATGCTGCCGATCAGGACGACAAAATCGAGGAGGTTCATGAATAGCTCATCGTCAGAGCGAGCAGCAGGACCACCCACAAAATGAAAGTGACCAGGACAAAGGCATAAACGCCACGCCAGGTGCGAAACCACGGCAGGCCGGTGGTCTCGTCTTCGCCGCCGGGCGGCGCGTCAACCGGTGCGGGATGGGTCCCCGAAGCTTTCATTTCCCGAGCGAGACCAGATTGGCAAACAGGCGGTAGGCGCCGGGCACGCCGTCGGGCAACTGGCGGAAGAAGTCGAGGCCGGTGTAAACGAAATACCCTTTGCCGTACTGCGCGACCAGCAGCGCGCCGGATTTCGG
>JBGPDH010000282.1:0-4767 GCA_041482195.1 Verrucomicrobiia bacterium | reverse complement strand
CCATTGTTCCTGCAGTGTCATCAGGCAAATGACGGCCTCGACGGCACCGGCGGCACCCAGCAGATGTCCGATATTGGCTTTGGTGGAACTGACCGGCAAGGTTGCGGCACGCCGTCCGGCCCAGTGACCGATGGCAATCGCTTCCGAACTGTCATTCAGGACCGTGCCCGTGCCGTGAGCGTTGATGTAGTCAATGTCATCGGGCGTGATCCCGGCAATGGCGCACGCCTGCTTCATAACTGCCAGCGTGGTGTCCCCTTGCGGATGCGGCTGGGTGAGATGATGATGATCAATCGAGGAACCGTACCCGATGAGTTCTCCGAGAATGGGCGCGTTACGACGACGAGCGCTTTCGAGGGTTTCGAGGGCAATAACGGCTGCGCCTTCGCCCAGTGCCAGTCCGTCACGCCGGGCATCGAATGGCCGGCAGACGGTGGTCGAAAGCGCCTGCAAGGCGTCGAAACCCGAAAACACCAGTTTCGTGAGCGCGTCATATCCGCCGGTCAGGGCGCGTTCCGCCTGGCCGTAACGAATCAGTTCCCAGGCATGACCGATGGCATTACTGCCGGAGGCACAGGCATTCGAGACAATGGTGACCGGGCCGTTGGAGCCGAGCGCTTCCAGGACCATCCGCGCCTGGACTTGTGGCTGATAATAAATGGCGCGAGTGGGCTGAAGGCGATGGTGACGCGGCGTTTGCGTTGCCTGGCGGAAATACGCTTCGCCAAACGACATGCCGCCAGCGGTCGTCCCCAAAACCAGCGGCAGATTTTCGGCAGGTTCCCAACCGGATTGTTGCCAGGCTTCATGGGTTGCCAGCAACAGCATGGCTGCGGCGCGATCGAGCCGCGCCATCTGTTTTGCGCTGAGTCGGGTTGGCGGCAGAGCCGCCGGCAAATCCACTTCCGCCGCGACCCTGGCGCGCTGGCGGCTGACATCGAACAATGACACCGGACGAAACGCCGTACGCCCCGCGCGAAACCCTTGTGCGTTGGGTTGCCAACTCCGGCCCAAAGCGGTGATGATTCCGGCACCGGTGATGACCACGCGCGGCGGTGTTTGCGGCAGGGACGTTGTCGGGAAGAGCATGACTCTCGAATAGTTCCGGGATAATTGGCTGCGTTATGTCGCGAGCGGGTGATGAACCACCGGCTGCCGGTCGGGTTTTGCACTTACAGCATCACGCACATCATTCAATTCAATTCCAAAGTATAATTCCGCGCCATCATCGGCAACGGAAAATCCATCTGCAATTTAAGTCACGGGCAAAGTTTTGCCTCGATTCCGGATGAAATTCCACTCAAGCTCCGCCCATGTTTGCAGTAAAGAGTTGCGCTGCGGTGATCCCCTGTTTGAACGAGCGCGGGGGGGTTGTCGCTTTGGTGGCCTCGTTGCGCCGGCAACTTCCACTGGTGCTGGTCGTGGACGATGGTTCAGTGGACGACACCGCCGCCCGGGCCGGGGTGGCCGGAGCGACCGTGTTGCGTCATGAACGTAATTTCGGCAAGGGCGCGGCTCTCCGGACCGGTCTGTCACAGGCGCGAAGAAAGGGCTTTGACTGGGCGATCACTCTCGACGGCGATGGCCAGCATGTGCCGGAGGATTTGCCCGTGTTTCTGCAGCGCGCAGAACAAACCGGGGCGCGGCTGATCATCGGCAACCGCATGCATCAGGCTCGCGCCATACCGTGGCTGCGCCGGCAGGTAAACCGCTGGATGAGCCGCCAACTCTCGCGCCGCGCCGGTCGGCATCTGCCCGACACGCAATGCGGGTTTCGTCTGGTCCATCTCGAAACCTGGGCGACTTTGTCGCTGAGCACGGGGCATTTCGAAATCGAATCCGAGATGTTGATGGCGTTCCTCGCGGCGAGGCATCCGGTTGAATTTGTTCCCATCCAGGTCATCGGCCGCGGGCGGAAAAGCCGCATTCATCCTCTGGCCGACTCGTTGCGGTGGTGGAAATGGTGGCGCCAGCTCAACTATCCGGGGAGCGGATATGCATCACGCAATTCATCAGTGCGCGTGACCCTGCCCACAACCGCTGAGGCTCCAGCGCGGCCTTGTTAAGTTGCCACCAAAGAAAATCCAGTCAGTTTACTTGGCAGGATTCCAGACGTACTTTCCGGTCGTGTCGATGTAACCGAACTTACCGCTGACCTTAACCCAAGCCAGACCATCCACAAACGGGTCGGCATCGTCATATTGGGGATTGATGACCATCTTTCCGGTAGAATCGATGTAACCCCAGCGTTTTCCCTGGCGAACCGGGGCCAGGCCGTTGGAAAAATCGGCAGCTTTCTCAAACTGTGCCGGGATCACGAATTTTCCAGTGGAGTCAATGTAACCCCAATGTTTTCCCTGCCGGACGGGCGCCAGCCCTTTGCCAAAATTTCCGGCCTCCTCGAACTGCGTGCTGATGGTCACCTTCCCGGACTTGTCACAGAACCCCCATTTGCCGTCCAACCTGACCGCGGCGAGCCCTTCGGAAAACGACAGTGCCCTTTCAAACTGCGGGTTGAAGACGATTTTTCCGGATTTGTCACAGAAACCCCATCGCCCGCCCATCCGGACCGGCGCCAGGCCGTCGCCAAACATTCCGGCATCTTCAAATTGCGGATTGATGGTGTATTTGCCGCTGGTGTCGATGAAGCCGTAGCGGCCGCCGCCGCCGTGCCACGGACTCCAAGGTCGGGGATCGTAGCCCGGGCCGCCCCCGCCGCCAAGTCTTACCGCAGCCAGGCCTTCGCTGAAAGCATCGGCCGCGTCAAATTGAGGGTTGATTTCCATCTTACCGGAAGCATTGACATAACCCCAGCGCCCCATACGCACCGGGGCCAGGCCGGCTGCAAATCCGGCGGCTTTGTCAAATTGCGGATTGATGACGGTTTGGCCGGATTTGTTAATAAACCCCCAGCGACCATCGACAACAACAGGATAGAGCGCCGGCGCGCCAAGGCACGCGGGCACCGCGTTCAGGATCGCAGCCGCGAACAACAGTGGGAACAGGATTTTTTTCATAGTGTTTTAAGCATCGGTTGTATGGTACCGGACAGAAATGAAACACCGGTTCGTTCAGCATCCATGGGCGGCAGTTTATTTTTCGCGGGAACCGAGTCAAGCGTCGAATCCGAACGCGCCTCATCCCGCTCAGGGGATTTGCCATCAGAACGCCAGCCGCCCATGGGCAGTGGCCTCAGTTGAAGTTTGGGGTTCGGCGTTTACGCCGTCCCGAGCCGCCTGAAGGCGGAACTCCGGGCGAAGCGACTACAGTACCCGCCCATCTCGAGGCTTGACCAGGACCGGCAGGGGGGCATAATACTTTGTATTAGGAATACCATGAGTTCCAATATTCAAACTGAAACGGAGGGTTTTCACTGAATGGCCGGACGGAATTCAATTCGAACCGTCGGTATCATCGGGAGCGGCCCGGCGGGCGCGACGCTCGCGTCGTTGCTGACAAAGACAGGTGTGGACGTGACCTTGTTTGATGACGGGCGTCGGCCGGATTTGATTGTGGGCGAATCGCTCATTCCGGCGATTGTGCCCGTGCTGCGGAAACTGGATTTGGAGGAACGCGCCGGGGCCATTTGCCAGCACAAGCCGGGCGTCACCTTCACCTTCAGTCCGGAGGAGCAGGTTGCCTTCAGCTTTCAATCGCTGGCCGGTTCCGTCATGCCGACCTATGCCTACAACGCGCCGCGGCCGGCTTTCGATAATCTCCTGGACCAGCGCGCCACGGAACTGGGCGTAAAGCGGGCGAAGGTACGGGCGAAAATTGAGCGGGTGAACGGGAACGGGTTGCAGCTGGCGGCGGAAACCCTGGAACACGCGCCCTGGCTGCGGGGCCGGCAGCCGGACTTGCTCGTGGACTCCACGGGACGCGGCCGGTTGTTTGCGCGCACGCTGGAGATTCCCGCCGAAGTCGGCCCGCGCAAGGACGTGGCCTATTTTGCCCACTACGAAGGATTTGACGACCCGACGCCGCGGGGGCAGGTCATTATCGGCCGGCTGGCCCGCGGCTGGTGCTGGCGTATTCCGTTGCGCGACTGTCTCTCCGTTGGCGTGGTGCTCAACAAGGATGACGCTGCTCCCTTTGGCACGACGCCCGAGGAACGGCTGGAAGGAATTATCAACCACGATCCGCTATTGGCCGCCGCCGGCCGGAACCGCCGGCGGATTACAGAGGTTGCCACCTACACCAATTATCAACTGGTTTCCCGGCACGGTTGTGGACCGGGCTGGGTGATGACGGGTGATGCTTTGGGTTTTGTGGATCCCATGTTGTCGCCCGGCATGTGGCTGGCGCTGCGTTCCGCGGAATTGCTCGTCGAACGTTTGGATGATTTACCGGCCTATGTGCGCGAAATGCGCAAACTCCTCAAGGGCTGGATGGGGCTCATCCAGTATTTCTACGACGGCCGCATCTTCGCGATGTACAAGACCGGCATGTTCTTCGAGCAGAAATTTCCCGGCAAAGTTTCCGACGCGTTGCACGATTTCTTTAACCACCGGATTGCCTGCATGGCCTCGGGGTTGACCACGACCTCGCGATTCGGCCACGGCATGCTGCAACTCATGTCGCGTCCGGCCAGCTGGAAAACCGACCCCGCGACGCTGGCCATTCATTGAACCGGGAGCGCGCCGGCCCTCGAGTTGACTCACAGTTAAATGTTACCGGAGGGTGGGGCCGTCAGGTCTTGGTTGACTCGCAATTCTGGTTACCTAGCACAGTGAAGAAGTTTTTGAGTTTTCGTTCAATGGTATTCTT
>JBGPDH010000281.1:0-4773 GCA_041482195.1 Verrucomicrobiia bacterium | reverse complement strand
TGTTCGATGTTGAATGTTGAATGTTCGGTGTTCCCGCTCTTCCATCAGCCTTCCTCGTCACGTCGCAGTCGCGCATGGCGGGACAAGCCGTGCGCGCCGTTTGCAGTTGTCCGCGCAGCGTCAGCCGCAGCGCATCCCAAATGCCGAGGCCGGTCTCCGACACAGCCGCGCTCCGCCAAATCAGGACAATACTTCCCGGTTGACTTGGCTCAAGACCGGCAACATGATGCGCAAAACTGCCCTGAAGGCATGAAAATTACCGTCACCAGGCTCCATGGGGCAACTTCGGAAAAGTAATTAAACCATCCGGGTTTTCATGAAACATTCCATCTCCAAACCGGTGCTGATGTTCGTTGCAGCAGGCGTTGTTTTGGTTATTGCGCTTCTCTGGTTCGGTCATAACCAAAGTAAAAAGCGGGAAGAAATGGCCGCCTCACCTGCTGTTGCTGGACAAACTGGCGCAAATCCCGTCTCCACAAACAAACCAGCGCCTGAACCCGAAACCACTGACAGCCTTCCGCCAGTCGTCCCCATTTCCCTGACCAATATGCTTGATGAAGTGGAGAGGAACCTGGCGCAAACGGATACCGCAGTTCAGGCACTGCCACTTGGAACCCAGGTTTATGGCGGTATCGAATTTTGGTTGCAAGGGTTGATCCACCTCCAAGGCCTCGGTACCCGGGATACCGAGAACAGAAATTACCGGACCAGAATCATGGTTCCATTGGATGAAACCAATCTCGCGAATGGCGCGGCCCGGGTGACGCATCGCGGCAGCAACATCGCGACTATTTACCTGCTGGGCGGAGCGTGTTACAGCAGCCAGAAAGAAGGCGAGAAGTTTGCGGACGTGATCTTACACTATGATGACGGCTCGAGCTCACCCAACGAGGTTAAATACAACGTGGACTTGCGCGACTGGTGGCGGCAGCCATATGAAGACCCGGCGCAGTTGCCCAGCGCGCTCACCAAGGTTGCCTGGAAAGGGCCTTATGTTCCAACCCCAATAGCCCACTCATTGCGCCTTTACCGGATGGCATTGATAAATCCGCATCCTGAAAAAGTGATCCGTTCCATTGAATTTGCCAGCACCATGGCGCGACCCTCTTTGTTTGTGTCGGCGCTCACATTGGATCCGCTCGGACTGGGTGCCCGCCCGGACGACTTGACATCACAAGAGACGGCCGATCCGGAACTCAATGGTCAGTTGCAGCTTCTTGTTCAGGACACGGAGGGTCATCCCCTGGCGGATGCCCGGGTCAGCTCCAGCTTCAGAAGCGCGTCCGGTAGTTCGTCCGGCCAGAAATACACCACGGACAGCACCGGCATGGCCTTGGTGCGTTTTCCGGACAACGGACTGCAGACGCTGGATGTCAGCGCGGAACACGATGATTACGGTGGGAGGAAAATGCTCTGGGATTTGCCGGCCGGTGACACGGTTCCCGCGAGCTATACGCTGAAACTTGGTAGCGAGGTCAAGATCGGCGGACTGGTTGTGGATAACAGCGGAAATCCCATCCCAGGCGCAGAGGTTTCACTTTACCGGTTTTGGTCAGGCACCGATGACGCTCCCGACAAAAAAGGTGAACAGCCGTCATTCTCAAACCAGAATCAGACCACCGATGATCAAGGACGCTGGCAGGCGAAGGGCCTTCCGCCGCAACTGCTCGACCATATCATGTTTGATGTCAAGCACCCTGATTTTGTCGGCACCAATCTCAACGTCACGGCCAATGCCGCGACCGAAAAGCAACTGCGGGACGGCACGCTCAAGATTGTTTTGCTGCGCGGACTGGAAGTTCATGGCCATGTCGTGGATGATAGTGACAATCCAGTTTCCGGAGCGACGGTTTGGGCCGGACGAAAATACTATCGTGACCGGCAACAAACCCAGTCCGACGACCAGGGCCGGTTTTCGTTTCACAACGTCAAGGATGGCGACACCCAGTTCAGTGTGATGGCGAAAGATCACAGCCCCGACAGCAAAACCGTCAACGTCCGCACGAACATGAGCGAGGTCGTCTTCAAGCTCAAGCCGGGCAGTGTGATCCGCGCCCACGTGCAGGACGAATCCGGCCAGCCGGTCGCGGACGCCCGAGTTAGTTTAGATGGCCGTCCGGGTGAGGCCGCTTACGACGCCTATCAATTTTCGGCAAACACAGACAGCCAGGGAAATTTTACGTGGGACAGTGCGCCGGGCGAGCCAATGCTGTTCTACATTTATCATGACGGATTTGAGGCCAAACGCGGCGTCAAACTCGCGCCCAACCAGGACAACACGGTCACGATGCGTCCTTCACGGCAGTTGCAGGGGCAGGTGCTGGATGACACCACTGGCCAGGCTGTCACTAATTTCACGGTTCGCTCGGGTGCAGCCAGCCCGGATAATTCGGATGTTTATGGTGTGATCCGCGACCATGAATTCAGCGTGGCAGACGGCAGATTCACTATGAGACTGGATGAGGAATCCGACAACGCCATTTTCGTCACTGCCGGTGGTTATGCAGACCAGGTTAAAAAAATGCCTGACGCACAAAATGGAATCGTGCAGATGGTGGTCCGCCTTAAACCGAGCGCCGGTTTGAGCGGGGTGGTGCTTGCGCCAGACGGGTCACCTGCGCCTGGGGTTAATGTAGCCGTGTCGAGGGATACCATGCGTTCCTATATTCAACTTACCGGTGGTCATTTGCGTTCCTACGATTCGCATGGCCAAATAGCCACGACGGATGCGGAAGGTCATTTCAATATTCCCTCCGCGCCGGATGATGGAACCGTCGTAGCCGCGGGTGAACCGGGTTTTGCCAGGGCTCCACTCGCAGAAGTTCGCAGCAGCGGAACCATCACACTACAACCGTGGGGCCGCATCGAAGGCACATTAAAAATTGGCGGACAACCGGGCGTCGGAAAAGATCTCTTGTTCAACCTCTCGATTCCCGGCATCAGCACGGATTTCAACGCCTACAAGACCACGACCGACGATCAGGGACACTTCACCATGGAAAAGATTCCGCCGGGCGACGGCGCGATTGTCCGGCTTATCCAGAATTCACCAAACTCCTGGACACACAGCGACAGCACGCCGGTCACGGTAAAGCCGGGTGAGACCACCCAGGTCACGCTCGGCGACAACGGCGCGGTGCTGGTTGGCAGAATCCGGTTTGACAATCCGCCGACGAACGATGTCGAGTTAAGCTATGGGGGAAGTTTGTCAGGCGCGATGCCACAAATGCCGAACTTTAATTCACCAGCCGAGGCGCAGGCTTACTACAAAACGCCCGAATATCAGGCGTTGATGAGACTGCACAAAAATTACGCCATCGAAATGAAACCTGACGGCTCGTTCATGGTGGACGATGTCGCGCCCGGCGTTTATACGCTGAACGTTTCTGCGCGTGTCAACGGTGATGATTCGTGGATGCAACCGCCGCTTGCTCGAGGTTCAACCACAGTTACCGTCCCCGATTCGTTCAGTCCGGCCTCTCCCATTGACATCGGCGAAGTCGTGCTTGTTCCAACTTCAACCACTCCGCCGGTCGCCGCCCCTGCCCGCCCTTAGACTCCCCGTCAGCGTGACGATATGAGGTGCCGACCAGCACGAACGGCCCGGCGGCCAAAGCATTCTATCGAGTGCGCTATTGAAACTTCCACCTTTCAACCGGTAGTCCTTAAAGCAGCCCGGCTCCCTTTGATTCGATGTTCAGTCCCGCATTGCGGGATTGGATGTTCGATATTCCCCTATCTATCTGTCCCTCAACCATCAACCAACCTGAACCGCAAACCACAGTAAAGGTACTGGATTCCTTGGGACGCAAATACTCCGCTTAATATCATTTGATTCCGGGCCACTTGTGATACTCTGCCCTGTTTGCCAGGGGACACCCGATTCCGGATGGGGACGTCCTGAACTGTGCGCCCGCAGTTTTGTGCAACCTAAAAAGCGATTAGAACATGATAGCTCCACTGCCCAACAACGAGACCGATCGGCTCGCGGCCTTGAAGGCGTATGACATCCTCGATACCGGGACCGAGCAGTCCTACGACGATATCACCACCCTTGCCGCGCATATTTGCGACGTTCCCATTGTCATGATTTCCCTGGTGGACGAAGTTCGGCAGTGGTTCAAGTCGAGAGTGGGAGTGGAGCAGTTGGAAACGGCCCGTGGGGTCGCTTTTTGTTCGCATGCGATTCTCCAAAGCGGACCCTTCATCGTAAGAGACGCGCTGATGGATCCTCGGTTTGTGGACAATGCACTGGTCACGGGCAGACCCCATATCCGGTTTTATGCCGGCATTCCCCTGATCAACCAAAAGGGGTTGGCCTTGGGAACACTCTGTGTCGTGGATCGTCGCCCGCGCCAGCTTTCGGCTGTGCAACTAAAGGCGCTGGAAGCCCTGTCACGGCAGGTCATGGCGCTGCTGGAGTTAAGACGGGTTTCAACTCTCCTGGGAGACGCCCTCAATCAAGTCAAGACGCTGCGGGGATTGCTGCCCATCTGCGCCTGGTGCAATCGCATCAGCGATGATGAGGGATACTGGGCTCGGTTTGAGGATTACGTTAGTAAATACACGGGCACTGATTTTACTCATGGTATTTGTCCAGACTGCCTGGAGAAGGCAAAGGTTGAACTGCAATTGAATCGAGCCGCCACTGAAGCTGCAGGCACAATTGGCAAACCTGCCGCTTGACGCCACCAACCTCATATCGCCAGTCGTCCGGCAGCGATTCAGCGGAAGCTCGGCCACCAACGCGGGAAACTTCCACCAGGCCATCGG
>JBGPDH010000280.1:0-4797 GCA_041482195.1 Verrucomicrobiia bacterium | reverse complement strand
CATGGCGTACTTGGTCAGGGTGGAAAATGAGTTGAATCGGGCAATATAAAACCCCTGCCAGCCGTCCAAAAACCCCATCCGCAAAAAGTAGGCGCGGAAGAAACGCCACGGCGGCCGAACTGCCAATTCAAAACCCCCCGCCGATTTTCCGCCGGCCACCAGTCTTTTCACAAAGGCGGCGTGATAGGGCGCGATTTTTGCAAGATGACGGGCAATGTTCTCGTTTGTAAAATGTTGCAGGTCCGAGCGAAGGCGCCCCACCCGGCCGCTGATTTCCAGCCGGGCGTGCGGATCTTCCGCCACCCATCGGGCCGAGCCGCGACGCCACAACCGGCGGACGCGATCGGGATACCAATCACCGTGGCGGATCCAACGTCCGCAATAGAAGGCGCAGCGGGGGAATTCATAGGCGCTATAGGCCGCGTCATTTTGTTTGACCACCGCGGCAATTTCCCTGGCCAATTCCGGAGTGACGACTTCGTCTGCATCCAGATTAAGCAACCAGGATTGCCCGCATTTTTCCGCCGCGGAATTTTTTTGTCCGGTAAACCCCTTCCATGGTTCGCGAAAAACTTTTGCCCCGAACGATTCGGCGATCTGGTCCGTTCCGTCGTTCACGTCATCGTTGAGGACCACCACGATTTCGCTGACCCAGCCGGCCACACTTTCCAGCGTGCCGCGGATACGATGCGCTTCGTTGGCGGCAACGAGGCAGACGGAAATAGGCAATTGGGCTTCAGCCATGTCCAAAGCAAGTCGATTTCAGTTTAACGTTCCGCCCTGGCGCATAAAAGAGATTTCAACCGGCGGCCGAAACTGATTTCGCGGCCTCGACGAGTGCCTCGGTGGTGACATTGGCCAGAAAGGTTCCACCCGGTGGGTTTGCGCCAATGATCGCCCGACATTTATCATTCGCCGGAACCCAGGCCTGGATTCCGGGATTCGGCCAGAACCAGGTAACGACCGGCGTTTGCGTCATAATGGCCAGATGGAGGGTGCCGGTGTCTCCGCAAAGATGCACAGCACTGTGCCGGATAACCGCCGCCAGCTGGATTAAATTCAAATTTCCGGCGAACACGCGCCATGGTGGTTGTCGCAGCAGTACCATAAGTTTTTTCATTTTCTCCAGTTCGCGCTGGGTTGGCGCACACGACAGCACTATTTTTTTTATTGGGAAATGTTTTTGGAGTGCGTCGATAAATTCGGCGAGTTGTTCCGGGGCCAATTCCTTGTAATCAGCCGTGGTAAAGGGACTGATGTGAAAATAAGTTCCCCGGTCGGCATCGGAAATTTCCGCCACATGCAAATGTTCGAGCGCGATTTCCACGTGGAACTCGGGTTGCCGGAACGGAAATCCCGCCTTTTCCAGGGCCCGGCAACGTTGCAGATAAACCAGCTCCGCCCCGAAGGGATGCCGGACATGCGCGGTGAACATCTGTTTCCAAAAAAGCGGTCCGCCATCGTCCGGCATCCGCCCCAGCCGCTCGCGTGCGCCGCTTAAAAACGTCAACCAACTGGAACGATCCGAGCCGTTCAAGTTGATGACCACATCGAATTGTTCGCGGCGCAAGCGGCGGATCATGTCCCAATTTTCGAGTAAGGTCGCGTGACGCGGGTAACGCATGTAGCCCCAGATGCGGTTTACCCAGGGAACGCATTCCATTAAGGACGTGACATGTTCAGCCACCGTGCAATGTAATTCCGCCTGCGGATACGCCTGCCGCACCATCCACAGCGCCGGCAGCAAATGAACGGTGTCGCCCAGAAAGCCGAGATCGAGCACCATCACTTTTCGGGCACCCTGTGTATGTTCGAGAAATGTTTCGGCGTCCGACTTGGCCATGTTGGACGACAGCGTAGATTGACCGACCTGAAACTGGCAATGGGAATTGCGGGTGGTCGACAAGACAGACCTTGCTTTCAAGCCTGATGATTTCCACTTGACTCGCTACGTGTGCCTTTTCAATTTGAATCATGATAAAACGCCCGCTCCGCGTGCTCTATCTAGGCAATTCATTCCCACCCGGAATGGCCGGCGAAAGTTTTGTGACCGCCCATTCGTTTCTCACTCCGCATTTGTCTGAAACCATGCTGGTTCAGGAGCTTGCCCGGTTGACGGATATTTCCAGCGTCGGTTTATTGCCCGGCTGGGCCTGGAAGCGAACCCGGGAATCCCGGGACAATTCTCCCGGGCTGGAACACGCGCTGGTGCTCTGGGATAGAAATCCGGCACTGTGGCACCGCTGGATTTCCTGGCGAAAACTCCGCCGTTACTATCTCGATCAAGTACACCGGGACGAAATGCCCGACATTTTGTTGGTGCGCAATCTGCAGCTGGTTTTCAATTATTTTGTCAGATGGTTGCGGCGGCAACCCCGGCGTCCCATCCTTGTTCTCCTGCTCGGAGACAGCGGCGGGTTGGGCGAAAAAGTTCCGCCCCTGCGGCGATTTCGTTATAAATTCAAGCCGATGCACCTGCTGGAGGAAGAAGGGGTCTTGCTCTTCGATGCGTGCCTGGTTTCTGGTCTCAAAGCAAAGCGCTTCTTTGAACCTCGCGGTATTCCCTGGACCTGGATCCCTTCCGGTTTTCATTTCCATTATGATCCCCCCCCGCCTGACCCGAATCGAAGCGGGCCGATTCGCTTCGGCTATTTCGGCACGCTCACCGAGCGTTCCGGAATCCGCACGCTGGTGAAGGCTTTTGGGGACGCTAATCTGCCAGGCACTCTGCATGTTTGCGGGCACGGCGAATTGTCAGAAGCCTTGAGAGGGCTTGCCCAAGGTCATCCAAATTTCCATTTCGACGGCTTTTTAGCCAAACAATCGGATTGTCTGCCGTGGGCGCAAAAAGTGGATGTTCTGGTGAACCTGCGGCTTCCGTTTTGGGGGCAGGAAAACAGCGCGCCTTCGAAAATTTTTGAATATGGGATGGCGGGCAAGGCC
The DNA here is from genome assembly GCA_041482195.1 of Verrucomicrobiia bacterium. Lineage (GTDB taxonomy): Bacteria > Verrucomicrobiota > Verrucomicrobiia > Limisphaerales > UBA11358 > UBA11358. The sequence continues at coordinate 1,854 of JBGPDH010000280.1, read as the reverse complement.
ATTCTTTCTACACGAACCGCCGGCATGGATGAAGTTCTTGGGAAGGAGGGTATGTATATCGAAACCGAGAACTTCGAGGAGTCTCTGCGCCATAAACTGCAGGAAATTTCCAGGATGAGCCGGACCGAACTCCAACGCCGGGCGACGATTATTCGCGACCGGATCATCAACAACTACAGCTGGGCGGTACTGGCGCGGCGCATTGTTGAGTTTCTCAATAAACTGGTGGACCAGAGGTCTCGTCCCGGGACGGCAGAAGTGATTCCGGAGTTCGTTGCTCCATCCCGGCGGAACAACGCGCCGCCCGACGCAGCGGGAGCCCATCTTCAAAAATAGCAAACCAGCTGAAGCCATGACACGATTCCTTGTTATTGGAGACCTGAATCCGCCCCGGTCGCCGGTGGACCGGTTGGATATGAGGCTCTTCCTGTACCACCCGGAAGTTGAATTTCTTCACACCGGCACCGGCCAGGATGTTCTCGCGAAGCAAAAGCAGCCGACCGGCACCGTGGTAAAAGACGCCTTGAACGGAAAGTACGAGTTGATTTTTGCGGGACATAATGCCTTTCCCTATCCCAATCCGCGAAAGTCGTGGATAAAAAATTACGCAAATCTGGTCTGGGAGGTTTCCCGCCATCCCAATCTGCTGACCGGCGGCCGGTTTCCGTATGCCCGGGTCGGGTCCCGCCTGGCTGGCCTGGATATGGCCGACCGGCCGGTGGTGGATAATCGCTGGTTTCCCATTCTGGATTGTTGCGTTTGCTTTTTTAAACGCGAACTGCCGCAGAATCCCTGCAACGCCTTCCTGTATACGACCGTACGGACCGAGGATAATGGAAACGTTCTGGTTTCAGAAACTTTCCGGCGCCGGATGAAAAAATTGCGGCCCATCTCGCTCGGCATTGACCCGGAGATTTGCCATCAATTTGCGGCACTGGATGTCCCGAAAAAGACGGATGTCTTTTTTGCGGGTGACGTGGAGAACAAACCCAATCGCCGCGCGGGATTGCGGCAACTGGAAAGATTGGCGGCAGAAGGCCTGGTTATTGACATTGTGCGGGACCGCATACCGCGCGAGGAGTTTATGCGGCGTTGCGCCCAATCTTATATCGTGTGGTCGCCCGAGGGCCTGGGCTGGGAGTGCCTTCGGCATTATGAAGCGGCGTTGGTGGGTTCCGTGCCATTGATACAATCGCCGGCTATCCAGCGATACAGGCCGCTGGCAGAGGATGAACATGCCTTGTATTACTATATCGAGGGGGATCATCTGGCCACCCGCCTCCGGCAGGCTTTACAGAACCGCGACCGATTGATCGAGATGGGACACGCAGCACGGCAACACGTGCTGCGCTGGCACACCCATGAAGCGTTGGGCCGCTACGTCATCGAAGAAACCCGCCGAACGCTGGCGGCCGCTGCTGAACCGGAGTAGGGCTGAAAAAAAACGGTTCGCTGGCGGCCGCGATTTGAGCCTTCGTGGCGCCGCCCATCAAACTAATCACCGAGCAATTTGCGTTTCAGCCGGATGCTGGCCATCACCTCGACATTTTTTCGTTGCTGCGGGCCGAAAGTTCTTTCCACGGATTCCAAATAGCGCGAGTTAGTAAAGTAGGTTTGCCACGCTTCGTCGCGAAATTTCAAGACTTGTGCCGCAGCGAGGTGTTTCGTGGGCAGCGGTTCGCTGTCGTAGGAAAGAAATGCATAGCCGGCGGGTGAATCCGGCAGTTTCCAGCCGTTCTGTTTGGCCGACCAATACAGCGGGCTGCCGGGCAGCGCCTGACAGGGATACATGTTTGCCATCTCGGTGTTCAGCTCGAGCGCCAGGTCCAGCGTCTGCTGCATCGTCTCCAACGT